>DASVBF010000104.1:0-39983 GCA_036375975.1 Nocardioidaceae bacterium
GGTCACCCGTGCAACCTCCCGGCGACCTTCCCACCCAGCTCGACGAGGTGGTCGGGGAGCCGGAGGAACGCCTCGTCGCCCTCCACCACGCCTTGCGGCGAGACGACGCTCAGGTCGCGGTCCCCGGCCGCCTCGAGCACCTGGTGCGGCGCGGGAAGGTCGAACAGCTCCACGAACGTGAAGTACTGCGGCGGCAGCACGAGCATCTCCTGGTCGTCGGCTGCCGTGATCGCGTCGCGCACCGGCAGCCACGCGACGTCGACCGCCTCGGTGGACACGTGCCGGGTCTCCTGGCCGGGAGGCAGCTCGGCCACGAAGAACCAGGTCATGTAGCGGCGCGGCTCGAACACCGGCGTGAGCCAGCAGCCCCAGACCCGGAGGAGATCCGAGCGGAGCTTGAGGTCCCGCTGCGAGAGGAAGTCGGTGAAGGACAGCTCCCGGGCCTCGAGACGTCGGCGGTCCTCCTCCCAGTCCTCGCCGGTGGTGTCCTCGACGATGCTGTCCTCGGTGGTCCCGGCGAAGAGGACGCCGGACTCCTCGAACGTCTCGCGCACCGCCGCGCACACCAGCGCTCGGGCCAGCGACACCTCGACGCCCATCCGCTCCGCCCACTCCTCGGGCGGCGGGCCCACCCAGTCGACCGCGTGGTCGAAGTCGCGGGGGTCGACGCCGCCGCCGGGGAAGACCGCCATGCCGCCGGCGAAGGCCATGTCGAGGTGGCGGCGGAGCAGGTACACCTCCAGCCCACCCGGCTCCTGCGTCCTGCCCTCGCGCATCAGCACGATGCTGGCGGCGTTGCGGGGCTCGGCGGGGGTGCTGGAGCCGTCGAGGAACCCGCGCAGCTGCTCGACGAAGTGGGGCGGGAGCGCGATCTGGGCGTCCATCAGACCTCGACGACCAGCTCGACCTCGACGGGTGCGTCGAGGGGCAGGACCGGGACGCCGACGGCCGAGCGGGCATGACGACCCGCCTCGCCGAAGACCTCGCCGAACAGCTCGGACGCCCCGTTGGCGACCCCGGGCTGGCCGGTGAAGTCCGGGGTGGAGGAGACGAACGCGACGACCTTGACGATGCGCTTGATGCTCGACAGGTCGCCGAGCTCCGCGCGGACGGCCGCGAGCGCGTTGAGAGCGCACTGGCGGGCACACTCGTAGGCCTGCTCGGGACTGACCTCGCCGCCGACCTTGCCGGTCGTGATCAGCTCGCCCTCGCGCAGCGGCAGCTGACCCGAGGTGTACACGTGGTTGCCGGTGCGGACGGCCGGGATGTAGGCCGCCACCGGCTTGGCCACCTCCGGCACCGAGAGGCCGAGGTCGGCGAGACGCTCCTCAGGGGTGCTCATCGCCGGATCACGCCTTCGGACGCTTGAAGTAGGCGACCAGGTTCTCGGGGTTCATGCCCGGGACGACCTGCACGAGCTCCCAGCCGTCCTCGCCGAAGTTGTCGAGGATCTGCTTCGTGGCGTGTACGAGCACCGGCGCGGTGAGGTATTCCCATTTCGTCATGCCCGCGAGCCTAGCGGCCTCACCTGCGCCGGAGCAGGTGCCACTAGGTTGGCGACATGGACGCTCCCGACGACCTGGGCTCACTCGGCGGGCTCGACCTTCCGCTGCCCGACGCGGTGGTGCGCTACGCCGCCCACGACGACGGGCTGGTCGACGTACACCTGCCTGCCGGGGGCTCGGCACCGGTCCCTCTCGTCGTGCTCTTCCACGGTGGTTTCTGGAAGCAGGCCTACGACCGTCGCCACACCCGCGCGACGGCCTGCGCCCTTGCCGAACAGGGGTACGTCGTGGCGACGCCGGAGTACCGCCGGGTCGGGGGCGCGGGCGGGTGGCCGGCGACGGCCGAGGACGCCGACTCGGCCGTCGCCGCGATCCCGGGGCTGCTCGCCGGGCTCGGCGTCGCGACGGCCGGGACGACCGTGGTGGGACACTCCGCGGGCGGGCACCTGGCGCTCTGGCTCGCCAACCAGGACCACCCGGTCGACCGCGTCGTGGGGCTCGCCCCGGTCGCCGACCTCCGCGCCGCCGCCCGCGCGGGTCTCGGTGACGACGCAACGCAGGCCCTGCTCGGGGGGTCGCCGGAGGAACGACCCGCGGCCTACGACGCCGCCGACCCGGTCACCCGGTTCGCCGAGCGGCCGGCCTGCGAGGTGGCGGTCGTGCACGGTGACCTCGACGACGTCGTGCCGCTCGCCGTCTCGCAGGGGTTGGTGGCGGCACACCCGTTCGTCGAGCTGCACGTGGTCGAGGGGGCGGACCACTTCGACGTGGTGAACCCCGCCTCGCCTGCCTGGGCCGCAGTCCTCGAGGCGATCGTCTGAGCGGGTGAGAGGGTTGACGCCATGACACGCCCCGCCATCGCGATCGTGGGGGCCGGGCCGGCCGGCACGATGCTCGCGCTCGGCCTGCTCCAGGAGGGCCGGCCCGTGACGCTGGTCTCCGCCCGCAGCGCCGAGGAGATCCGGTCGGGGCCCGTCATGTCGAGCCAGGTGACGTTCGAGTCCGCGCTCGACGTGGAGACCACCCTCGGCGTGACGGCGCTGCTGCCCGAGTCTCCGGCGATCCGTCGCATGGAGTACGACGTGCGTCGGCTCGACGGGACACACACCGCGTTCACCGTGCCGCTCGACGAGCCCGCGCGCTCGGTCGACCTGCGGCTGAAGATCCCGGCGCTCCTCGACGAGATCGAGCGCCTCGGCGGGAAGGTCGTGGTGCGCAGCGCGGGGGTCGACGACCTCGAGGAGCTGGCAAGGACCCATGACCTCGTGGTCGTCTCGACCGGCCGCGGCGGCCTGGCGGAGCTGTTCGAGGACGACCCGGAGCGGTCGCCGTACTCCTCGCCGCAGCGGGCCGTCGCCCTGACCTACCTCCGCGGCGTGGAGCCAGCGGACGGGTCGCTGCGCTACCACGCCGTCGAGGGCGTCGGGGAGTGCTTCACCTGCCCGGGCCTCAGCGTCGACGGCCAATGCGACATCTACGTGGTGGAAGGCGTGCCGGGAGGACCGCTCGACTGCTGGTCGGACGTGACCTCGGACGAGGCACATCTGGATCGGCTCCGCTCGGTGCTCGCGGAGCACTTCCCCTCCGAGGCGGGTCGCGTGCGCGAGGCCGTGCTGACCGACGCGAACGCCGTGCTCCGCGGGGCGTTCACCCCCGTCGTACGGCGACCCGTCGGCACCCTGCCGTCCGGCGCGAAGGTGCTGGGGATGGCCGACGTGGTCGTCCTGAACGACCCCCTCACCAGCCAGGGCTCGAACAACGCGATCAAGTCGGCGTCGTTCTACCTCGAGGCGATCACCGGGCACGACGGCCGGTTCGACGAGGAGTGGATGCAGCGCACGTTCGACAACTTCTGGCGCGGCTGGGCGCGGTGGGCCACGGCCTGGACGAACTCCTGGCTCCAGCCGGCCGCCCCCCATCAGCAGCGGGTCGTGGCCGCGGCGGAGGAGCACCTCGGGGTGGCCGCGCGCATCGTGGCCGGTTTCGACGACCCCATGCTGTTCGTGCCCTGGTGGTTCGACCCGAACGAGGCGGAGCGGTTCCTGGGCGAGCAGCTCGCGGAGGAGTCGGCGCGGTTCGACGTGCGCGACCTGCGTCGGGCCTTCGGGCAGTACGCCACGGGTGTCACCGTCGTGACCGCCTCGGACGCCTCCGGTCGCCGCTGGGGGATGACCGCCAACTCGTTCACCTCGGTGTCGCTGAACCCGCCCCTGGTGCTGTGGGCCGCGGCGAAGAGCTCACCGTCCCTCGAGGCGTTCGAGGCCGCGGACCGGTTCGCCGTCAACGTGCTGGCCGCGCACCAGCACCACCTGTCGCGGCAGTTCGCGACCTCGGGAGCCGAGAAGTTCGAGGGGGTCGACCTGTGGGAGCCGGCTCCCGCCTCCGAGTCGCACCCGCCCGTGCTGGAGGGGGTCGTCGCGCACTTCGTCTGCCGGAAGACGCACACCGTGGACGCCGGGGACCACGTGGTGTTCTTCGGCGAGGTGGAGTCCTACGACGCCCCCGGCGGGGAGCCGCTGGTGTTCCACTCCGGGGCCTACCGGCTCGCCACCAAGCACCCCGACGTCTGACATCGACGCTCGTTTACCAGGGGATGCAGCGTAACTGTCGCTTCCCATGGTGATCATGCCGTGGGAGGCGACAGATCGCCGTGGGAAGTCCGCCGTACGACGACGCCACTGACTGCACACAGACGCGGCCGTAAGCCTTTCGTCCACACCCGGCCGGTGCTGGGCGGACTCCTCAGTGGCTTAGCCCGAGGCTGACCTGATGGATCCGCTACGCATCCTCGCCGAGCTCAACGGCTTCTTCTCGCGCAGCGAAGCGCTCCAGGCAGGCTTCGACGACAATGCGATCCGTCGCTCGATCAAAGGCAAGCTGTGGACCCGTGTCCGACCCGGCGCCTACACCTTCACGGACTTGTGGGCCGGCATGGACGAGGAGGCCCGCCACCTCGCCACCGCACATGCGGCGGTTCGTAAGCTCGGCAGGTCTGTCGCTCTCAGTCACGTCTCCGCAGCGCTGCATCACGGGATGACCGTCTGGGGCGCAGACCTCTCGAAGGTGCACGTGACCAGGCTCGACGGTGGCGCCGGGCGCACCGAGGCCGGTGTCGTGCATCACGAGGGCTTCAGCCTCGACACCGACGTCATGGACGAGGACGGCCACCTGATCATGCGGCCGGCGCGTGCCGCACTCGAAACGGGCACGCAGGTGAGCACCGAGGCGACGGTGGCTCTTCTGGACAACGGCCTGAACACGGAGCGATTCAGCGCACAAGAGATGGACAGAACCTTCGCCCTCATGCACCGCTGGCCGAAGACGCTGCACCTGCAGTTCGCGGTGCGATTCGCCGACGGTCGCGCCGAGTCGGTCGGCGAGTCCCGGTCCCGCTACCTGTGCTACGCGCATGGCCTGCCGGCACCGGAGTTGCAGTTCCACGTGTACGACGCCGCCGGTCGTCTACTCGGGATTAGCGACATGGCATGGATCGACCAGCATCTGCTCGGCGAGTTCGACGGGAAGATCAAGTACGGCCGGCTGCTGAAAGCCGGCGAGGAGCCGGGCGACGCGGTCTTCCGCGAGAAGCAGAGGGAGGACGCCCTCCGTGAGGCCACCGGCTTCTCGATGGTCCGGCTGACGTGGCGGGACCTCTATCGAGGGCCGGAGACCGCCGAACGCATCCGACGGCTCATGCGCCGGGCAGCGTGACGCCCGCCCACACCCCACGGAGATCTGTCTCTTCCCACGGCAAGATCACCATGGGAAGCGACAATTCATCTGCATCCCCTGGGAATCACGCGACGAGCTCGGGCTCGGTCTTCTCCCGCACCTCGTCCTGGGTGACCCCCGGCGCCAGCTCGACCAGCTTCAGCCCCTCGGGGGTGACGTCGATGACGCACAGGTCCGTGATGATCCGCTGCACGACGCCCCTGCCGGTGTAGGGCAGCGAGCACTCGTCGACGATCTTGTACGACCCGTCCTTCGCGACGTGCTCCATCAGCACGATCACGCGCTTGGCGCCGTGGACGAGGTCCATCGCGCCGCCCATGCCCTTGACCATCTTCCCGGGGATCATCCAGTTCGCGATGTCGCCGGCCTTGGAGACCTGCATCGCGCCGAGGATCGCGGCGTCGATCTTGCCGCCGCGGATCATGCCGAACGACGTCGCGGAGTCGAAGAACGACGCCCCGCGCCGCAGCGTCACGGTCTCCTTGCCGGCGTTGATCAGGTCCGGGTCCTCGTCCCCCTCGTAGGGGTAGGCGCCCACGCCGAGGATGCCGTTCTCCGACTGGAGCACCAGCTCCACGTGGTCGGCGACGTAGTTGGGCACCAGGGTCGGCAGCCCGATGCCGAGGTTGACGTAGGACCCGTCGTGCAGCTCCGAGGCCGCGCGTGCGGCCATCTCCTCACGTGACCAGGCCATCAGATGTCCCCTCCCTCGGAACCGACACCGGCACCGGGCACGTCGGCCGGGCGCGGGCGCACCGTCCTCTTCTCGATCCGCTTGTCCGCCGCCTGCTCCGGGGTCAGCCGGACCACGCGCTGCACGTAGACGCCCGGGGTGTGAACCTCCTCCGGCCGGATCTCACCCGGCTCCACGAGGTGCTCCACCTCCGCGATCGTCACCCGCCCGCACATCGCGGCAAGCGGGTTGAAGTTCTGCGCGGACTCCCGGTACACGAGGTTCCCGTGCCGGTCGCCCTTCCAGGCCCGCACCAGGCCGAAGTCCGTCACGATCGCCTGCTCGAGCACGAACTCCTTCGCGCCCTCGGCGGTGTCGAAGGTGCGCACCTCCTTCTTCGGCGACGAGACGACCACGTTGCCGTCGGTGTCGTACTTCCACGGAAGACCACCCTCGGCGACCTGCGTGCCGACCCCGGTCGCGGTATAGAAGGCGGGGATCCCGGACCCTCCGGCCCGCATCCGCTCCGCCAGCGTGCCCTGGGGCGTCAGCTCGACCTCCAGCTCGCCGTGGAGGTACTGCCGCGCGAACTCCTTGTTCTCCCCGACGTAGGAGGAGACCATCCGGCGGATCCGCTTCGCGAACAGCAGCCGTCCCAGGCCCCACTCGTCGACCCCGCAGTTGTTCGACACCGCCTCGAGCTCGTCGGCGCCCTGCTCGAGCAACGCATCGATCAGCACCGACGGGATCCCACACAAGCCGAAACCACCCACTGCGAGCGACGAGCCGCTGCCGATGTCGGCAACCGCCTCGACGGCACTCGCGACGACCTTGTCCACGAAAGTCCTCCCTGAACGCACCTCCGCCTCGTCCCACCCCGAACCGGGGTACGACGGGCGGCTGACTCAGTGATCCTAGCCACGCTGGACCTCGCTGCAGCATGACCCGCGCACACACTTCGCGTCCTCTGGACGTGCGCACGTCACACATGAGCGCGGTCACAGCCGCTCCCGCGAGGACAATCGCCCGCGTAGGCTCCGAGACGTGGCAGCGACAGTGACATCGCCGAACCAGACCGGGACCCCGCACTGGGACAACGTCCTCCTGCACGTCGTCACCGGGAAGGGCGGGACCGGCAAGACCACCGTGGCGGCTAGCCTCGCCCTCGCACTCGCCTCCCGCGGCAAGACCGTGCTGCTCTGCGAGGTCGAGGGTCGCCAGGGCATCGCCCAGCTGTTCGACGTACCTCCTCTGCCGTACGAGGAGAGGTGGATCGCGAGCGGTCCCGACGACGGAGGCGACCTCTTCGCGCTCTCGATCGACCCGGAGTCGGCGCTGCTCGAGTACCTCGACATGTACTACCGCCTCGGCCGGGCCGGAAAGGCGCTCGACCGCTTCGGCGTCATCGACTTCGCGACCACGATCGCGCCGGGCGTGCGCGACGTGCTCCTCACCGGCAAGGTCTACGAGGCCGCCTACCGCAACAAGCGGGGGAAGAACCAGCGGCACTACGACGCGATCGTCCTCGACGCTCCGCCGACGGGCCGCATCGCGCAGTTCCTCAACGTGAACAGCGAGCTCGCAGGCCTGGCCAAGGTCGGCCCGATCCGCAGCCAGGCCGACTCGATCATGACGCTGCTGCGCTCACCGCGCACCAAGGTCCACGTCACCACGGTCCTCGAGGACATGCCGGTGCAGGAGACCGCCGACGCCATCGCGGAGCTGCGCGCGAACGACCTGCCCGTCGGCGCGGTCTTCGTCAACATGGTCCGCAGCCAGGAGCTCGACGAGGAGGCTCGCGAGAAGGCTCTCAGCGGAGAGCTCTCCCGCGAGCAGATCGAGAAGGACCTCGACCGGGTGGGCATCGAGGCGAACCAGGAGATGATCGCCGGCCTGCTCACCGAGGCCCGGGAGCACGCCGAGCGGCGAGAGCTGGAGGACGAGCAGCGGGCCCGGATCGACGAGCTGGAGGTCCCGACGTACGAGCTGCCGCGCCTACCCGACGGGATCGACCTGGGCGGGCTCTACGAGCTCGCCGCGGACCTGTGCGAGCAGGGTCTGGCGTGAGTCCCCGGAAGTACGGAACCCCCAGGAACGAGGACAAGGCATGAACTCGCGAGGCAGGACCACCCGCCGCGTCGGGCCCTTGGCGCACAAGCCCGAGGACGCACCCCGGCTCGACATCGACGCCCTCCTGGACGACCCGGCGACCCGGATCATCGTGTGCACCGGCTCCGGTGGGGTCGGCAAGACCACCACGTCGGCCGCGCTGGCGCTCCGCGCCGCAGAACGCGGGCGCAAGGTGGTCGTCCTCACCATCGACCCGGCCCGCCGCCTCGCCCAGTCCATGGGGATCGAGTCGCTGGACAACACCCCGCGTCCGGTTCCGGGCGTCCAGGGCGAGGGCCGGCTCGACGCGATGATGCTGGACATGAAACGGACCTTCGACGAGGTCGTGGAGAGTCAGGCGAGTCCCGAGAAGGCCGCGCAGATCCTGGCCAACCCCTTCTACCAGGCCCTGTCGAGCTCGTTCGCGGGCACGCAGGAGTACATGGCCATGGAGAAGCTCGGCCAGCTCCACAAGGACGCCCTGAAGACGGGCAAGTGGGACCTGATCGTCGTCGACACGCCGCCGTCGCGCTCGGCACTGGACTTCCTCGACGCCCCCGAGCGGCTGTCGAGCTTCCTCGACGGCCGGTTCATCCGGATCCTGCTCGCGCCGGCGCGTGGGCCGGCCCGGTTCATGACCGCCGGGCTCGGCATGGTGACGAACGCGATGACGAAGATCGTCGGCGCGCAGATCCTGCGCGACATGCAGACCTTCGTCGCCGCCTTCGACACGCTGTTCGGCGGCTTCCGGCAGCGGGCGCAGAAGACCTTCGCGCTGCTCCAGGCGCCGGGTACGGCGTTCGTGGTGGTTGCCGCGCCCGAGCCGGACGCCCTGCGCGAGGCGGCCTACTTCGTGGAGCGGCTGTCCGGCGAGAACATGCCGCTTGCCGGTCTCGTGGTGAACCGCGCCGGACGGGTCAGCGTCGAAGGCCTCTCAGGCGAGCAGGCGGTCGCCGCTGCGGAGCGGCTCGCCAAGACCAACGGCGACTCTGCTGCCGTGACGGCCGGGCTCCTGCGACTGCACGCCGGACGGACCAGGCTCGTCACCCGGGAGTCGCACCTGCGCCAGCGTTTCACGGCGGCCCACCCGCACGTGCCCACGGCGGTGATGCCCGCTCTCTCGACGGACGTGCACGACCTCGACGGACTTCGACAGGTAGGCGACCTTCTCGCGAGCTGACGGCGCCCACCCGCGGGGGTGGACGTCGCAGCAGGTCAGGCTGAGGCGGAGATACGGCTCGCGGAGGCGACGTGGTCGGCCTTGGCGGTCTCGAGCAGCCGGCGCCAGGAGGTGACGTTGGGCCGCTTGCGAAGCAGCGCACGCCGCTCACGCTCGGTCATGCCGCCCCAGACGCCCCACTCGATCTGGTTGTCGAGGGCCTCGGCGAGACACTCGGTGCGCACCGGGCAGCCCGAGCAGAGCTGCTTCGCGCGGTTCTGGGCCGCGCCGCGGACGAACAGCTCGTCCGGACGGGTCTGGTTGCACAGAGCCTTCGTGGCCCAGTCGTCGTTCCATGTCATGGTGCGCTCCTCCGAGAACTGAAACCCGTCCGCTTCCCCACGGACGGCTGAGTCAAGCCCCTGATCTAAAAAGTTAAGGACTCCGCCGTTCACGAAACAGACACAGAGGGAGCAACTTCACATAGCCCCTTTTGACTATCACCGAGGGTCTTAGGACCCCTCGTTCCGCATCTCAGGCGGGTGACCGACAGCGACCGAGCCTATGGCTCGATCCTGGTGCGGGGCTGTAGTCCGGAGGTAGCACCTTCGGGCCATTCACCACCGCCCGAGCCCCGACACGCCGTCTCCCAAACGCGTGGAATACCACGCAAAATCGGCTAACGCGGACCGCCGGAGAGGTTCCCGTACCCTTGGTTTCATGTCTGCAAGCAGAGACCGCCGTCTCGGGGTCGCCAGCGTTATGTCCCACCTTGGTGTCATGGCCGCGGTCTCCGCCGTCATGGGCCTCCTGGTGGCCGGCCTGGCGATCCCGTTCGCCGGCGTCGCGGGCCTGACCGCGCGATCGGTCGCGGAGAGCACGGACCACCTCCCGTCCGACCTGACCGCCGAGCCGCTGCCTCAGCGCACGCGCCTGGTCGCCAGGGACGGCAGCACGCTTGCGACCTTCTACGACGAGAACCGTGTCAACGTCCACCTCGACGAGGTCGCCCCGATCATGCAGAAGGCGATCATCTCGATCGAGGACTACCGGTTCTACAAGCACGGCGCACTCGACATGAAGGGCACCCTGCGCGCGTTCGTGACGAACCAGGCCGAGGGCGGCAACGTCCAGGGCGGCTCCTCGATCACGCAGCAGATGGTGAAGATGACGCTCCTCTCCCAGGCGAAGACCAAGGAGGAGATGCTTGCCGCGACGGCGGACACCTACGAGCGCAAGCTCAACGAGCTCCGCTACGCCATCGCCTTCGAGGAGAAGTACAGCAAGGACTGGATCCTCGAGCGCTACCTCAACATCGCCTACTTCGGCGACGGCGCCTACGGCATCGAGGCGGCGGCCCGCCACTACTTCTCGGTGAGCGCCGCCGACCTCAACCTCCGGCAGTCGGCGCTCCTCGCCGGCCTGGTGAAGAACCCCACCGGGTACGACCCGACGAACGACCCGGGCCGGGCGAAGGAACGCCGCGACGTGGTCCTGGACCGGATGGCGGAGCTGAACGTCATCTCCAACAGCGAGGCGCGTGCGGTCAAGGACAAGGGCCTCGGCCTGAAGGTCACGCCGTCCCGCAACGGCTGCGTCTCCTCGATCGCACCGTTCTTCTGCGACTACACCCGCGAGTGGCTCCTGAAGGACAAGGACCTCGGCCGGACCGTCGATGACCGCATGAAGCTGATCAACTCCGGCGGTCTCACCATCAAGACCACGCTCGACCCGCGGTTCCAGCGTGCCCTCGACTCCTCGGTGCGCGAGCACGTCAACCCCACCGACAACGCGATCGGCGGCCTCGCCAGCGTCGAGCCGGGCACCGGCGAGGTCCGGGGGCTCGCGCAGTCCCGGCCGATGGGTGCGGACAAGAAGAAGGGGGAGACCTTCCTCAACTACGTGGTGCCGCCGGAGTACGGCGACGCCAACGGGTTCCAGGCCGGCTCCACCTTCAAGGTCTTCGTGCTCGCCGCCGCGATCAAGCAGGGGATCTCGCTGTCGACGCAGATCTCCGCGCCGCAGCAGGTGTCGATCCCGATCACCAGCTACCGCGACTGCAACGGGCACGTCCAGGGCGCCGGGAACTGGTCGCCACAGAACTCCACCGGATCGGGCACGTTCAACCTCTACACCGGCACGCAGATGTCCGTGAACACGTTCTTCGCCCAGCTCGAGTTCCGCACGGGCCTGTGTGCTCCCGTGAAGCTCGCCCGTTCGATGGGAGTGACCGTTCCGGACGGGCAGATCTACCCGCCCTTCACCCTCGGCGTGGTCAACACGGACCCGCTGACCATGGCGGAGGCGTACGCCACCTTCCCGGGCCGCGGCCTGCACTGCGACGCCCATCCTGTGACGCAGATCCTCAACAGCAACGGCAAGGTCCTCAAGGACTACCCGAAGAGCTGCCAGCAGGTCATGCCCCGCGACGTTGCCGACGCCGTCAACGACATCCTGAAGGGCGTCCAGGAGCCAGGGGGCTTCGGATACGAGGCGGGCATCAACCTCAACCAGCCCTCCGCCGGCAAGACCGGCACCATCAACGACAACATGGCGGTCTGGTTCATGGGCTACACGCCGGACCTGGTGACCGCGTCCATGATCGCCGGCGCCAACAGCTCCGGACACTGGGTCACGCTCAACGGGCAGACCATCGGTGGCCAGTACGTCACCACCGCCCACGGCAGCACGAACGCAGGTCCCATGTGGGGTGACGCCATGAAGGTCATCCAGCAGTGGCTTCCGGACCGCGACTTCACCTCGCCCAACCCGCGCACCATCAAGGGCCAGCTGGTCACGGTGCCGGACGTGTCCGGCGCCTCTCCCGAGGAGGCGGCGAAGATCCTGCGCCAGGCCGGCCTCTCCCCGGTCATCGGACCGATGGTCGACTCGGCCAACGCGTTCGGCAAGGTGGCGTACCTAGACCCGGCGTCCGGCTCGACGGTTGGTTCCGGCAGCACCGTCACGATCTACGTCTCCGACGGGACTCCGTACGTCCCGCCGCAGCCGAAGCCGCAACCGCAACCGCAACCGAAGCCTGGCAACGGCGGCGGGACCGGTGGCGGTGGCACCGGACCCGGCGACGGTGGCGGTGGCGGTGGTCGGACCGGTGGCGGCAACAACCGCGGCGGTGGCGGCGGGCCGAACCTGACCTGGTAGGCGGGCGGCTGACCCGCAGGCTCAGCCCTGGCCGAGCTGGCGGCGCACCTCGGATGCAACGACGGCGCCGTCAGCTCGTCCCTTGACCTGCGAGCTGATCGCGCCCATGACCTTCCCCATGGCGCGCATCCCCTCCTCGCGGGCCCCGGTCTGCGCGATCGCCGACGTCACCAGATCGGCGATCTCTTGCCCGGTGAGCGGCTCTGGAAGGTAGTCGGCAAGGACCTCCGCCTCCGCGCGCTCCTTCGCCGCCATCTCGGCGCGACCGCCCTGGTCGAACGCCTCCGCCGCCTCGCGGCGCTTCTTCGCCTCGCTGCTCAGCACGCCGACCACGTCCTCGTCGCTGAGCTCCCGGCTCTGCTTGCCTGCGACCTCCGCGTTCGTGATCGCCGTGAGCACCATCCTCAGCGTCGACGAGCGGACCTCGTCCCGGGCCTTGATAGCCGCGGTCAGGTCGGTGCGGAGACGGTCCTTGAGAGCACTCATGGCGTCATTGTGGCAGCCTTGTCGGATGCGACCGCACCAGAGCACCGTGACGCGAGCACTGGCCCTCGGCGCGCTCACTGGCCTGGCCGGCGCCGCCTACTCCGTCGGCTACGAGACCCGGGCCTTCACCCTCCGCCGCGTCGAGATGCCGGTCCTCCCGCCCGGGAGCGAGCCGCTGAAGGTGCTCCACCTGAGCGACGTACACATGACCCCGTGGCAGCACAAGAAGCAGCGGTGGTTGCGTTCCCTCGCGGAGCTGGAGCCCGACCTGGTGGTCAACACGGGCGACAACCTCGCCCACATGCGGTCGGTCCCGGTCGTCCTCGGCTCCCTCGGCGAGCTGCTCGACGTGCCCGGGGTCTTCGTGATGGGCTCCAACGACTACTTCTCTCCCAGCCTCCGCAACCCCTTGTGGTACCTCCAGCCCGACGACGGGCGGCGCAACATCGACGCCCCCAAGCTGCCTTGGCGCGACCTGCGCGCAGGCTTCGAGAGCCGCGGCTGGGTGGACCTGTCGAACCGCCGCGACAGCCTGAAGGTCAACGGCTTGCGGTTCGCGTTCGTCGGCGTGGACGACCCGCATCTGGAGTACGACGACCTCGCCGCCGTCGCTGGTCGGGCCGACCCGGACGCCGACGTACGCGTCGCGGTCGGCCACGCGCCGTACCTCCGGGTCCTGGACGCCTTCGCGCAGGACGGTTACGAGGCGATCTTCGCCGGGCACACCCACGGCGGGCAGGTCTGCCTCCCGTTCAAGGGCGCCCTCGTCACGAACTGCGATCTCGAGCCGGCCCGGGTCAAGGGGCTTCACCGCCACCCGGCCGACTCCCGCCCCGGCGACCCCGGCACCTCCTGGATGCATGTGTCCGCCGGCCTCGGCACGTCGCCCTATGCGCCGGTGCGCTTCGCTTGTCGCCCAGAAGCCTCGTTGGTGACGCTGACCGCCCGCTGAAGCCCGGTTTCGTCGCATCGAGCGTGCTCGGGTAGACTCCCCACCGCTGTCAAGGCGATCGGGCTGTGGCGCAGTTTGGTAGCGCGCTTCGTTCGGGACGAAGAGGCCGCAGGTTCAAATCCTGTCAGCCCGACTCAAGAAACCGCAGGTCAGAGGCCCCCTCCGCAAGGTCCAGGGGGCCTCTGGCCTTCCACCTGGTGAGTGCCGGTTCCATCACGTCAGATGGAGGATCGCGCGACCTCTCGGTCCGGTTCTCACCGGGAGCATCCCGGTGGGCACACGGCACCACACCTCCTTGCCGACGACGAGGGGCATGGTGCCCCACTCCCGTGCGATCCGGGCAACGATCACCAGGCCCAGCCCCCCGCGCATGCCTTGTTCGTCCGGGAGCGTGGGCCCGGTGTCGCTCACCGAGAGTCGCACTTCGCTGGTCAAGCAGGACAGACCCACCGTGATCGGAGGAGAGCCGTAGAGCACCGCGTTGGTGACGAGCTCGCTGGTGATCAACAACAGCGCGTCAACGGCGATGGTCCCGTGGTCGGGACAGGAGTGTTGGCGTACGTAGGCGCGAGCCGCGGACGGCGCCACCACGGAGTCCGTGAAGGCTACGAAGTGGTCTGGCGTGTTGCCGCACATGCAACCACCGAGCCTCGCCTGGATCCGACGAGAGTGTCGCGCGAGGCGCGCATCGCCGTCCTCCAGACAACGCGGAGCGGCTGCGACCAGGAGCGGTCGCGCGGCTGATCTCCCCTCAACGCCAGGGTAGGGAGGGGAGGCGGCGGGAGCAAGGCGTGGACGACGCCGCGCGTAGGGGAGGCGCGTTCGGGTGGTGACTGGTCCTCGCGTATCGCCTCGGGGCTGATCCTGCGCGCGTCATGCTGTCGGTATGGCCGGCTCCTGGCCCCTGCGGGTGCCGCTGCGCTGGCGGGTGGTGCTGCTGCTCGCCGTCCTCGCCGTGTTCAACGTCGGATTCACCGCCCTGACGCGCAGCGAGATCGCACGGGCGAGGGAGCTGGATCAAGTTGCCGCGGGCCTGGTGACCGCTGTCCGCGTGGAGGAGCGCTTGCAGGCCGCGAGGGACAACCAGGTGCTGGCGATTCGCGCCTACGCGCTGACCGGCCAGGCCGGGTTCCTGCGCGACTACCGCGTGCATCGACGGGTGGCTGCCGCCCGCGCTCAGCAGCTGGCCGGCCTGTTGCGGGACGAGCCGGCCCTGCTGCGCCTGGAAGAGCAGGCGGAGGAGGCCATGGCCGACTGGCGCCAGCAGCTGGCCGAGCCGGTGGTCCAGGCGGCGCCGGACAAGCGAGCGCGGCTGGGATCCCGGCTGGTCGCCAACGTCGGGGAGCCGTTGTTCGACCAGGTTCGCGCTGCCGCCGATCGCCTCGTGCATGGGATGGATGCCCGTCAGCAGGCGATCAAGGAATCGGTCCAGATGGCTCGAAACCAGCTGAACCGGCGGCTGATGACCATGTCCGTGCTCACCCTGCTGCTGGTCGCCGGGTCTGCCTGGGCGCTGCGCCGCTGGATCACCGTCCCGGTCGCCACCTTGTCCACGCAGGCCGACCGGGTCGCCGACGGGGAACTGGACGTGCACATCCAGGTCGCGGGTCCCGAGGAGTTCGAGAGGATCGGCGAGAACGTCGAACGGATGCGGCGGCGCATCGTGAACGAGCTACGCGCCTCGAGGCAGGCGGTCGAGGCGTTGGAGCAGCGCGCTCCCCTGGTGTCCCGCATGCGTGACGAGCTGCGCGCCGACACCGACGTCGCCCTGCCCCACGGGTTGCAGGTCATCGCGAGGCTGGAGCCGGCGCGCGGTGTGCTCGCCGGGGACTGGTACGACGTCATCAGGCTCGACGAACAGCGGGCAGGGATCGTGGTCGTCGACGTGTCCGGGCACGGCCCGGAGGCCGGGCTCTGGGCGTTGTGGCTCAAGCACCTCCTGATGCCGGCGATGCGGATGGGCCTGGAGCCAGGTGACGCGCTCAACTGGGTGGCCGGGGAGATGGGCGACACCGGGGAGTGGTTCGCCACCTGCGTGATCGTCGAGGTCGAGGCCAGCACCGGCGCCTGTCGCTACGCCAACGCCGGGCATCCGCCTCCGCTGCTGCTAGGCCCCGCGGGGGTAGAGGAGCTCGGGGTGACCGGGCCGATCTTCGGGCCGCTGCCGGGGCAGCGCTGGCGCACGGACAAGACCACCCTGGGTCCGGACCAGATGCTGGTCGCCTACACCGACGGGATCACCGAGGCCCGCAACGATGCCGGAGAGGAGTTCGGGGAGGGCCGGCTGATCGCCTGCCTCCGGTCCAACACCGCCCGCGACGTCCGCAGCCTCACCGAGGACGTGATGAGCACTGTTCACCTGTTCGGGTCCGACCGCCTCAAGGACGACGCCACCCTGGCCGTGGTCACCTACGGCGGCACCATCTCCCACCCCGCCACGGAACGCCCCCACGCTGCCGTGCACCCGATCTCCCAGGGCGTACCAGCCGCCGACGACCGTGAGGACAGACCAGGCTCCGTCACGACATAGGTGATCTGGCAGACTCGTTCCATGGGTCAGACCCGCCGCAAGAAGGCCGAGCCCTCGCTGGAGCTCCCGTCCATCCCCGGCTTCGGCCGCAGGAAGAAGCTGAAGAGGGAAACGCTCCGGACGAATGCTCCGGACCTCGACGACGCGCCGTACGAGGAGCCCACCCGGTCGCTCGACGAGCCCACCCTGGCTCCGCAGGAGGACCTGAGCAGGACGTTGCCCGAGACCGACCATGCGACGTACGACGAGGACACCGACCTCCTCACGGAGGAGGAGGCCCCTCAGAGGAGGTCGAAGAAGCAGAAGCGCGAGAAGCCCCGGCAGAAGACCCGCGAGCCACGGACGACCCCCCTGCTTCCCGGCCGGGTCGCGGCGCTCCTCACGGGCCTCGTCGTCGGAGCAGCGGGGGCGGCCGGCACCTACGGCGCCATGACCGGGTGCGAGGCCGTGCGAGGCGTGAGCAGCTGTGGCGGAGCCCCCGGCTTCTTCATCCTGGTGGCGATCGTCGTGCTGATGATCCTGCTCGGCACCGGCATCCTGAAGCTGCTGAGGGTCGGCGACGCCGGGAGCACCAGCTTCCTCGCGGTCGGTCTGGTCGCCGTGATCGTGATGCTCGTCCTGCTGGACGTGATCTTCTCGGTGGCGATGTTCGCGGTTGTCCCGGCGCTCAGCGCGCTGTCCTTCGTCCTGGCCCACTGGGTGACCACCCGGTTCGCCGACGACAAGGGCCGCCGGGACTGGACCTGAGCGAGTTCAGGCAGTCAGCTCCTTGGCCACCAGCTCCGCGATCTGGGCGGTGTTGAGCGCCGCGCCCTTGCGGAGGTTGTCCCCGCAGACGAACATCTCGAGGGTGTTCGGGAAGTCGAGCGCCTGGCGGATCCGGCCCACGAAGGTCGGGTCGCAGCCCACGACGTCGGCAGGCGTCGGGAAGTTCCCCGCCGAGGGGTCGTCCATCACGACCACCGACGGCGCCTGCACGAGCAGCTGACGGGCCTCGAGGACGTCGACCTGCTCCGCGAAGGTCGCGTGCACCGCGAGCGAGTGCGTCGTGATGACCGGCACTCGGACACAGGTCGCGGACACCTTGAGGTCCGGGATGCCGAGGATCTTGCGCGACTCGTTGCGGACCTTGAGCTCCTCGCTGGTCCAGCCGCCCTCTCGGGCCGAGCCGGCCCACGGCACGACGTTGAGAGCGAGCGGGGCCGGGAACGCCGACCCCGTGTCACCGAGCTTGTCACCGATCGCGCGGCGGACGTCTCCGGCGACGGTGCCGAGGGTGCGGTCGCCCGCGACGACCTCGAGCTCGTCGTACAGGCGGTCGACGCCCGGCTGTCCGGCACCGGACGCGGCTTGGTACGACGCCACCACCAGCTCCGTGAGGCTCCACCGGGCATGCAGCGCACCCAGCGCGTCCATCATCGTCAGGGTCGTGCAGTTCGGGTTCGAGATGATGCCGCGCGGCCGGTTGCGGACGGCGTGCGGGTTCACCTCGGGTACGACGAGGGGCACGTCGGGGTCCATGCGGAAGGCCCCGGAGTTGTCCACGGCGACCGCGCCCTTCGCGGCGGCGATCGGCGCCCACTCCGCCGAGACCTCGTCAGGGACGTCGAACATCGCGACGTCGACACCCTCGAACGCCTTCTCCGACAGGGCCACGACGGGGAGGTCCTCGCCCCGGACCCGGAGCTTCTTGCCGGCCGAGCGGGGTGAGGCGATCAGCCGGATCTCGCCCCAGACGTCCTCGCGCTGGGAGAGGATCCCGAGCATCACGGTGCCGACCGCGCCGGTGGCGCCGACGACGGCGAGGGTGGGCTTCGTCTTGCTGCTCATCCTGGTCACCGTCCGGTCCCGCCGTAGACGACTGCCTCGACCTCGTCGGAGTCGAGGTCGAAGGCCGTGTGGGTGGCCGCCACCGCGTCGTCCACCTGGGACTCGTCGACGACCACCGAGATCCGGATCTCCGAGGTCGAGATCATCTCGATGTTCACGCCGGCCTTCGCCAGGGCCGCGAAGAACTTCGCGGTCACACCGGGGTGGGACCGCATGCCCGCCCCGATGAGCGAGACCTTCCCGATCCGGTCGTCGTACAGCAGGGAGTCATAGCCCACCACGTCCTTGAGCCCCGCGAGCGCCGCCATCGCCACCTGACCGTCGGCCCGGGGCAGCGTGAAGGAGATGTCGGTGAGGTTCGTCGAGGCCGCGGACACGTTCTGCACGATCATGTCGAGGTTGATCTGAGCCTCGGAGAGCGCCTCGAAGATGCGCGCCGCCTCGCCGACCTTGTCGGGGACGCCCACCACCGTGATCTTGGCCTCGCTCCGGTCGTGGGCAACTCCGGCGATGATCGCCTGCTCCATGTTCTCCGCCTCTGCTCCGTCATCGGTGATCCAGGTGCCGGTCTTGGTGCTGAAGGAGGACCGGACGTGGATGGGCATCTCGTACCTGCGGGCGTACTCGACGCATCGCAGGTGGAGGATCTTCGCGCCGCTCGCGGCCATCTCGAGCATCTCCTCGTAGGAGACCCGATCGCGCTTCCGGGCGCTGGGGACGATCCGTGGGTCGGCGGTGAAGACGCCGTCGACGTCGCTGTAGATCTCGCACACGTCGGCCTCGAGCGCGGCGGCCAGCGCCACCGCCGTGGTGTCCGAGCCGCCGCGGCCGAGCGTGGTGATGTCCTTCGTGTCCTGGCTGACCCCCTGGAAGCCGGCCACGATGGCGACAGCACCCGCTGCGAGCGCCTTCTCGATGCGCCCCGGCGTCACGTCGATGATCTTGGCCTTGCCGAAGGCGCCGTCGGTGATCACGCCGGCCTGGCTGCCGGTGAAGGACTGCGCCTCCTGACCGAGGTTGCCGATCGCCATCGCGAGCAGGGCCATCGAGATCCGCTCGCCGGCGGTCAGCAGCATGTCGAGCTCACGGCCGGCCGGAAGCGGGGACACCTGCTGGGCCAGGTCGATCAGCTCGTCGGTGGTGTCACCCATCGCGGACACGACCACGACCACGTCGTTGCCGGCACGCTTGGCCTCGACAATCCGCTGGGCCACTCGCTTGATGCCCTCGGCATCGGCAACGGAGGAACCGCCGTACTTCTGCACGACAATGCCCACGGCTCTCCTCTGGGGTGGTTCTGACAGTTGGGGGACGCGGACGATTCTAACTGCCGGGTGCTCGACCGCCGACGGCCGTCCGACGCGTCACGGGACAGCGGCGGCACCTGGGCTGGACAGGAAGTTCTCCTGACGCGGCTCGTGCAGGACGGCCGCGACCTAAGGATTTGCGGTCTCGAGCAGCTCGTCCGCGGCCGCGACCTGCTCCTCCTCGCCCTCGATCTCCGCGTCGAGGCGGTCGTGGGAGACCACCGACTGGAGAGCCCGCAGCGCGCCGCTGGCCTCGTTGCCCCAGGAGGAGACGTAGGAGAACTGCCACCACCACAAGGCCTCGTCCACCCGGCCCGCCTTGTGGTGACGCAGGCCGTGAGCCAGGGCGGTGGCGATGCTCGTCAGGTCGTCCGACAGCAGCGACGGCGCCAGCTCCGGCGGGTCGACGTACGGGTCGAAGACCTCGGTGTAGGCGTCCACGCCCTCCAGCAGGACGGCCAGGCGCAGCCGCATGGTGTCGAGGTCGGGGTCCGGGCCGGCGTCCGGCTGGTACTTCTCGACCGGCTCGAAGTCGGTCTGGACACCGAGGCGCGCCCCGGCGAGGAGGATCTGGCTCACCTCGAGCAGGAGCAGCGACACGGCGTGACCACCGGTGGCGTCTCCGCGGGCGATCGCCTGCAGGGCAAGGAGGAAGCTCTCCACCTGGTCGGCGATCTGCTGCGCGAAGTCCTCGAGCTCGCTGTGCACATCGTTGCTTCCGGCCGGCGTCGTCTGCTCACTCATCGACGGCTCTTCTCCCTTCGAACGCCCGTCCCAGGGTGACCTCGTCGGCGTACTCGAGGTCACCGCCTACAGGCAGTCCACTAGCAAGTCGCGTCACGCGCAACCCCATCGGCCTCAGCAGACGCGTGAGGTACGTCGCCGTGGCCTCACCTTCGAGGTTCGGGTCGGTGGCGAGGATCACCTCGGTGACCACGCCGTCCGCGAGCCGGGTCATCAGCTCGCGGATGCGCAGGTCGTCCGGGCCGACCCCCTCGATCGGGGAGATGGCGCCTCCGAGCACGTGGTAGCGGCCGCGGAACTCACGCGTCCGCTCGATCGCCACGACGTCCTTGGGCTCCTCGACCACACAGATGACTGAGGGGTCGCGACGGGTGTCGCGGCAGATGCGACAGGTCTCCTCCTCCGCGACGTTGCCGCACACCGTGCAGAAGGTGACCTTCTGCTTGACCTCGAGCAGCACCTCCGCCAGCCGGCGTACGTCGACCGGGTCGGTCTGCAGGATGTGGAAGGCGATGCGCTGGGCACTCTTCGGCCCCACGCCCGGAAGCCGCCCGAGCTCGTCGATCAGGTCCTGGACGACTCCTTCGTACATCAGAACCCGAGCTGCCCGCCCGGGGCACCGCCGGGCTGGTCCTCGCCGCCGAGGCCACCGGCCAGCGGGCCGAGCTTCTCCGAGGCCAGCGCGTCGGCCCGGGCCTTGGCGTCGCGGTAGGCAGCAACGATCAGGTCCTCGAGGTCCTCGGTGTCCTCGGGGTCGAAGGAGCCCTTCTTGATCGAGACGCCGACGAGCTCGCCGGTGCCGTTCAGCGTCACGGCGACCAGCCCGTCACCGACGGTCCCGGTGACGGTCGCCTCGGCGAGCTGCGCCTGGGCGTCCAGCATCTGCTGCTGCATCTGCTGCGCCTGCTGGAGCAGGGCGTTCATGTCGAAGCCGCCCTCGCCGAAGGGGTTCTCCTGGGTCATGGTGCTGTCCTCTGCTGTGTGGGGATGCTGATCGTCTGCCTCAAGTGTGGCCCTCGCCGCGCGGAGACGGCACGGTCGGGGCATGGCGCAGGTGGCACTCAGTCGTGCTTGATCTCCTCGATGACGCGGGCGCCGAGCTCACGTTGGAGGAGCTCTGCTCCCCCGATGCCACCGTCGTCCGCATCGGGGTCGTCAGGGTCCACGTCGTCGTCGGAGACCGTGGGTGCCGACTGCTGGACCGTGCCCGGCGCCCGCGTGGCCTGGATGGCCCCCCGGGCGGTGGCGATCGCCTCCGGGTCGACCGCGGAGCGCGATGGGTGCTGGGGTGTCGCGGGCTCGGCCGGAGTGCCGGGCTCGGCGGCAGGGGCCCGAGTCGGTTGCGCCTGCTGGGCCGGCTGTTGCTCGCTCACCGCCGACCGGACCACCCGCGGATCGTTGTCCGGGTCTGAGCCTGGCTGCGCCGACGGGTCGACGATCGCCTCGATGCGCCAGTCGTGACCGATGACGTCGATCGCTGCCTGGCGCAGGATCTCCTCGCTTCCCCCGCTGACGAAGGAGTTGCGGGCGCCTGCGTTGATCAGCGCGATCGTGAGCGTCTTGTCGTCGACCGCGGCGACCTGGGCGTTCTGGCTCAGCAGGATCCAGGTGTAGCGGCGCTTGAGCTTCACCGCCTCGAGGAGGTCCGGCCAGAGCCGGCGTACCTCCACGAGGTTCAACCCCCCGGATGCAGCCGGCGCAGGCGGCGATGCCGGCTCCGGCGCGACGGCGCGCTCTGCCGGTTGCGGCTCCGGACGAGCCGCTTCGTGGCGCGGTGGTTCGGTGCGCGCTGGTTGGCCCCCGGCACCCGGAGCTCCCGGATGGTGCACGGGAGCGGTCGCCTGCGACGCCGGCGCCGAGCGCTGGGCAGGGCCTGTCGGCGGAGCGGGGGGAGTCTGTGTCGGCTCTGCTGCCGGAGGCGGTGCGGCTGCCGCAACGGGAGGCTGAGGAGGTGCGGCGCGGCCGGTCGAGGGCGCGCCACCCTCGATCGCCACACGACGCTCGATCCGGTCGAGACGCGCGAGGATGCCCTCGGTCGAGTCGTCCGCGCCCGGCAGGAGGATCCTGGCGCAGATCAGCTCGAGCAGGAGGCGGGGGGCGGTCGCGCCACGCATCTCGGTCAGGCCGGCCGCGACCAGGTCCGCCGCACGGGTCAGGTCGGAGCGGCCGAAGCGCGCCGACTGGGCGACCAGCCGGTCGCCCTGGTCCTCCGGGACGTCGATCAGGCCGGTGGCCGGAGCGTCCGGAACCGCCGAGATGATGACCAGGTCGCGCAGCCTGCGGAGGAGGTCCTCGGTGAACCGGCGCGGGTCCTGACCGGTCTCGATGACCTTGTCCACCACCCCGAAGACCGTGCCGCCGTCATGGGCCGCGAAGGCGTCCACGACCTCGTCGAGCAGCGCGTCGGGGGTGTAGCCGAGGAGCCCGGTGGCGAGCTGGTAGGTGACCCCGTCCTCGCCGGCCCCGCCGAGAAGCTGGTCGAGCACCGAGAGGGTGTCACGGGCGGAGCCACCTCCCGCGCGCACGACCAGCGGCAGGGCCGCCGGCTCGATGCGCACTCCCTCCTTCTCGCAGATCTCCGAGAGGTACGCCGAGAGGAGCCGCGGCGGGATCAGCCGGAACGGGTAGTGATGGGTCCGCGACCGGATCGTGCCGATGACCTTGTCGGGCTCGGTTGTGGCGAAGATGAACTTCAGGTGCGGCGGAGGCTCCTCCACGAGCTTCAGGAGCGCGTTGAACCCCTGGGTCGAGACCATGTGGGCCTCGTCGATGATGTAGATCTTGTAGCGGCTGGCGACCGGCGCGAAGAACGCCCGCTCTCGCAGGTCTCGCGCGTCGTCCACACCGCCGTGGCTGGCCGCGTCGATCTCGATGACGTCGACGGAGCCCGGTCCACCACGGGCGAGGTCCAGGCAGGAGCGGCACTCGCCGCAGGGCTCCGCGATCGGCCCCTGCTCGCAGTTGAGGGCCCGCGCCAGGATCCGGGCACTGGTCGTCTTGCCGCAGCCGCGAGGACCCGAGAAGAGGTAGGCGTGGTTCACCCGGTTGTTGGCCAGCGCCGTCCGCAGCGGCGTCGTGACGTGGTCCTGGCCGATGACCTCGGCGAACGTCTCGGGCCGGTAGCGCCGGTAGAGCGCGAGGGGTGCTTCCACGCCCTGCACCCTAACTACCCGCACCGACACCTGGTAGCCGGACGCGGCGGCCGTGACCCATCGGACACGAAAAGGCCCCCCGCGCACCCGACAGAGCTCGCTTGCCCTTGCTGCCTTCCGGCCCTGGGGGAGTTGGGCGAGATGCCGCCGCACGGGGGGTTGCCCCAGAGTCTAGGGCAGGCCTCGTGGCCGACCCAAGCCGGGCGGATTTCTCCCGCTCGACGGCTACCGGTAACCTCTCCGGCGGAGGATTCGCCTAGTGGCCTATGGCGCTCGCTTGGAAAGCGGGTTGGGTTAACAGCCCTCAGGGGTTCGAATCCCCTATCCTCCGCCACGCCTGACCAGGCCACACGCCGGCTCGGACCACCACGGATCGAGCCGGCGTTTTTCGTCCCGTGCCGCCGGCCTGTGGGCCCCACGACGCGGACACCGCGAGCGGCTCACCGGGGGTCACCACGAAGAGCCAAGTCAACCGGACGGCGATGTCGAGAAACCGCGACTGGCTCCGTCCCCGTTGTGAACGCGACCACAATGGGTCGCACCAGTTCCGAGGAGAGACACGATGGCCAAGTACTTGCTGCTCAAGCACTACCGCGGCGCCCCCGCTCCGGTCAACGACGTGCCGATGAGCCAGTGGACGCCGGAGGAGATCTCGGCCCACGTGCAGTACATGCACGACTTCGCGGCACGGCTCGAGGGGACCGGCGAGTTCGTCGACGGTCAGGCGCTTGCCCCGGAGGGGATGTTCGTCCGGTACGACGGCGAGGGTCGCCCGCCGGTCACAGACGGCCCGTTCGCCGAGACCAAGGACCTCATCGCCGGCTGGATGGTGATCGACGTCGACAGCTACGAGCGCGCCATCGAGCTGGCCGGCGACCTCTCGGCCGCACCTGGGGCGGGCGGGGAGCCGATTCACGAGTGGCTCGAGGTGCGCCCCTTCCTGGCCGCGCCGACCACCATCACGGAGTGACCTCTCGGGTGGACGAGATCCTGCTCCGGAGCCTCACGCCCAGCGTCCTCGGGATCCTCGTCCGCCGCGGAGCCGACTTCGCGGCGGCCGAGGACGCCGTCCAGGACGCGCTTCTCGAGGCGGTCCGAGTCTGGCCCTCCGACCCGCCGCGGGACCCGAAGGGCTGGCTGGTCACCGTGGCCTGGCGTCGCTTCCTCGACGCGACCCGGGCGGACGTCACCCGCCGCCGACGTGAGGAGCTCGTCGACGAGGGGCCGGCGCCCGGGCCCGCGCCCGCGTCGGACGACACGCTCCAGCTCTACTTCCTCTGCGCCCACCCGTCGCTGACGCCGTCGTCCGCGGTCGCGCTCACGCTGCGCGCCGTGGGCGGGCTGACCACCCGCCAGATCGCCCAGGCCTACCTGGTGCCCGAGGCGACCATGGCGCAGCGCATCAGCCGCGCCAAGCGCACCGTCTCCGGCGTGCGGTTCGACCAGCCGGGCGACGTCGCCACCGTGCTGCGCGTCCTCTACCTGGTCTTCAACGAGGGCTACTCCGGCGACGTCGACCTCGCGGTCGAGGCCATCCGGCTCACCCGGCAGCTCGCGGCCGCGATCGACCACCCGGAGGTGGCGGGGCTGCTCGCCCTCATGCTGCTCCACCACGCCCGGCGCGCAGCCCGAACCGCGCCCGACGGCAGCCTGGTGCCGCTCGCCGAGCAGGACCGCCGCCGGTGGGACACTGAGTCGATCGCCGAGGGGGTCGAAGTCCTGCAGGCGGCCCTGGCCCGCGACCGCCTGGGCGAGTTCCAGGTCCAGGCCGCCATCGCGGCACTCCACGCTGACGCCCCCACCACCGCGGAGACCGACTGGGTGCAGATCGTCGAGTGGTACGACGAGCTCGCGCGCCTGTCAGACAGCCCGGTCGTCCGGCTCAACCGCGCAGTCGCCGTCGGCGAGGCCGACGGACCGCGCGCCGGCCTGGCGGCACTCGCGGCGCTGGACGACTCGCTGCCCCGCTACGCCGCGGTGGCGGCGTACCTCCACGAGCGCGACGGCGACCTGGTGACGGCGGCACGGCTGTACGCCGAGGCGGCCCAAGTGGCACCTGACCTCGCCGAGCGCGACCACCTGACGCGTCAGGCCGCCCGGCTCAACGCCCGGCGGTGACGCTGACGGGTCGCGCTCGGAACTCCGCCGGTCAGGGATCACACCGGCTGGGCAGGGATGCTCCACGCCGGGGCGACCCCCAAGAGGGTGTCGACCTCGGCTTGGGTGAGTCGGCGTTCGGTCGACTCGTGCGCAGCGACGATCAGACGGGCGACAAGCTCCGTCTCCGCCTGTGAGCGGTTGTCTTCCTGAGCTCCGGCACTCATGATCTGCTCCTCCCCCGGATAGCAAGAACGATCCGTCGTCGGAACCCGTCCCAAGGTCCAGGGGGCGCAGCTTCTTCACAGAGAGGATGACCAGCGAGCGCAAGGCTAAACCTCTCCATCGCACCCAGTTGGATCTGTGGGCCCCGCGCTCGCCTCGGCACCGTGCTCCAGGAAGGACTCAGACGTCCGCGAGCCGCTCGTGCTCGGTGCGAAGCCAGATCACGATGTTGCAGCGATGGTCGAACCCGTCCCTGTCGTGATAGTCGCGGTGGGCCCGCGCGACGTGCTCGACCTCGTCCTGGGAGTTGGCCGTCCCGTGCGTGTCGTGGACATCGCAGTACCAGAGCCAGCCGTTCTGGGTCGTGGGACAGGCCGATGCCATGGCGACCACCAGGCGTGGGCTCGGAACCTTGTCGACGCTCATCGCTGCCCGTAGTGGTGGGACATGTCCGGAGCCTGCCCCCTGCAGGCCCCCGGGAAACCTCCAGCCCGACCCGCGGGTGCCCGGTCCGCACCCGTCCAGGTTGTCTTGACCGGCGAACCTCGGACAAGACAAAAGGTGCAGACTAGGCTGTGTAGTGCAACTGGAACAGACGGTTGAGCTGGGCACCGCCCCAGTGACGTGGTGTCGGAGGGGGCCCCACTGCGTCGCCCACCCCCTGAGTGAACTGGCACGGACAAATGACTGACCGAGACGCCCTCGACGTATCCCTGCATGACGGCGAGCTTCGAGAAGAGGTCGAGCTGACCATCCAGCTCATCGTGGCTGTCAACGAGTCCGGCAGGGGGCTGAGCCCCGACGAGATCGACGAGATCCTGGGCATCCCCGTCCAGCAGGAACCAGCCGCCTGAACCTCGGGCAACGCAGGGTCGCTCGACGGGGCGACCATGGGGCCCGTGTGGGTTTCATCACACCGGGCAGGGGAAGACGGAGTGGAACCCGTGGCGCCGGGTCGGAACAGGGGCCGGTCCGATGACACGGGAACGAGCGCTCTCCAGGTGGCTGGTCTCCCAGGGCCCCGACCGAGGGTGCGGGGGTCCCCGTCGGTCTCCCCTTTGACGACGGGGGCCCCTTTTGCGTCCCTTGACGTGACGGTTCCCGAGGCGAGGGCAGGCCCGAGGACCCAGGTCACGGGACCTTCCGCCCCTGCACACCTCGCCGCCGCGGGTTCACGGTGGGAGTAAGGGACCAGGGGCTCTGCCCAGCGGGGTGCGTCATGAAGCTGGAGATCCGCGACGTCGCCCACACCTTCGGAGACCGTGTGGCGCTCGACGGGGTGAGCTTCGAGGTCGTCCCCGGGGTCCTGACCGGCCTGCTCGGCCCCAACGGCGCCGGCAAGACGACTCTCATGCGCGTGATGCTCGGCGTGCTGGCTCCGCTGCGCGGCGAGGTGCGGTACGACGGGCGCCCCGTCCGACCCGAGGACCGGCGCCACTGGGGCTACATGCCGCAGGAGCGGGGGCTCTACCCGGGCATGCCGGCGGGCGAGCAGGTCGTCTACTTCGCGCGGCTCCATGGCCTGGCGCGGACGGAGGCGGAGCACAAGGCACGTGGCCTGCTCGAGGAGCTCGGCATGGCCGACCGGTGGCGTGACAGGACGGACAAGCTCTCCGGTGGCCTGCAGCAGCGGCTCCAGCTCGCCACTGCGCTGGTGCACGAACCGGACGTGATCGTCCTCGACGAGCCCTTCGCCGGGCTGGATCCGGTCGCCGTGGCGAGCCTTTCGGAGAGCCTGCGGCAGCGCGCGCGCCAGGGGTGCAGCGTCGTGTTCTCGAGCCACCAGCTCGACCTGGTCCAGGACCTGTGCGAGGACATCACGATGATCGACCAGGGCCGGACCGTGCTTGCCGGAGAGGTGGCGACGCTCCGTGCCGAGTCGGGTGACCGGCAGCTGAGGCTGCACGTCGAGACGACCTCCCGGGAGTGGCTGGGCAGGTTCCCCGACGTGAGCGTGGTCAGCGACCAGGCGGACGAGCTCCGTCTCGCCGTCCCACGTGGGACGGATCCGCTCGAGGTGCTGGACGCCGCCAGGGCGTCAGGTCCGGTCGTCGACTTCGGGCTCGACCTGCCCACGCTGTCCCAGCTGTTCCTCGCCGCCGCGGGCCCGCAACCTCGGAAGTCGATGAAGGTGGCGTGATGGGCAGCTGGTGGAGGGGAACAGCCCTCGTCTTCCAGAGGGCGACCGTCGAGACGCTCCGGTCGAGGGCGTTCAGGATCCTCACCGGAGTCCTGCTGCTCATGTCGCTAGGGGCGGTCCTGGTGCCCCAGGTCCTCGCGCAGGAGACCAAGACCTACACCGTCGCCACGATCGGGGCGGCTCCGCCGGAGCTGGTCAGCGCACTGGACGCATCGGGGCGGGCCGGTGAGTTCGAGGTCGAGTACGTCACTGGGGCCACGAGGGACGAGGTGCGCACCGCCGTACGCGAGGGTGACGCGACAGTCGCTCTTGCCGGGGACACGCTCTACGCCTCCTCGACGAGTGCGGGCAGCTTCCCTGCCGTGGTGGCTCAGGCCGTCGTCTCGGTCCGAGTCGCCCGCCAGCTCGCCGAGGCGGGCCTGACCCCCGAGCAGGTCGGCAGCCTCCAGGGCATCCGGCCACCGACCCAGGTCAGCGTGGGAGACCTCCACAACGAGGCTCGCGGCGCAGTCGGGCTGGCGATGGGGCTCGTGCTCAACCTGGCCCTCCTCTACGCGGGTGGCACGATCGCCACCGCCGTGGCGACGGAGAAGTCGACCCGCATCTCCGAGGTGCTCCTCGCCGTGCTCCGCCCCGGCCAGATCCTCGTCGGCACCGTGCTCGCCGTCGGTGTGATCACCTTGGTCGAGCTCCTCGTGCTCGGAGCCCCGCTGGCGGTCGCGGCGCGGATCAGGAGCGACTTCGCGTTGCCCGCCGTGGCGACCACGGACATCGCCCTCGCCGTCGTCTGGTTCCTCCTCGGCTTCGCGGTCTACGGGTTCCTGTTCGCCGCCGCCGGTGCGCTCGTCGACAAGGTGACCGAGGTCAACACCGTCGTCCAGCCGATCTCGGGCATGCTCCTCGCCGGCTACCTGCTGTCGTTCTTCTTCATCGTGATGGAGGACGAGGCGCACGGGTTCTGGAGCGTCTTCCTGTCGATGTTCCCGCTCAGCGCTCCCGTGGCCATGCCGTTGCGCTGGGCCTCCGGGGAGGTCCCGGTCTACCAGCAGGCCGTCGCCATGGCGCTCACCGCGGCGACCGCGGTCGGGCTCGTCGTCCTCGCCTCGACCGTCTACCGGCGCGCACTGCTGGTCACCGGCCACCGGGTCCGGATCCGTGAGGTGATGGGCGGGGCCGTCTGAGCTCACCAGCCGCGAAGATCTCGGCTGAAGGTCAGACCAGCCGGTATCGGCTGGTGGGGACGACGTCGATGTCCCGGTCGGCTCCGAACGACGTCACGCTCTCCAGCATCGCAGTAAGCCGGCGTGCGAGCTCGTCCGAGTCCCCGCCGGTGCCGTAGAACGCATGCATGTCCGTGAGCGCCTCGATGGGGAACAGCTCCTCGACCAGAGCGTGGACCGCGGACGCGCCCTCGGTGGCCGGGCCCACCACGCGGTTCTGGACGTAGCCGAAGGTCGCCTGGGTCTCGATCGCGACGCTCGTGTGGTGGTTCTTCCACAGGTCGAGCCAGCTTGAGTAGGGCAACCCCTCCGGCCGCCTCAGGAACGCGACGTTGGCAAAGCCGGACTGACGCTCCCCGACGGGTACGACGGGCGGCGGGAGCGGTGTCTGCTCCTCGACGAACCACCCCTCCGCGAACTCCGCCGACCAGGACAGGGCGGCGGAGACGCCGGCCACGACGTCCCGGGAGGGCAGCCACACGCTGACCACCGCGTCGACCGGCCTGGCGAAGGTGGTCAGCCGGAGGGTCGCCGCGGAGACGGCGTCGTCCGAGACGTTCACCTGCACGGCGGCCGCGCCCGCGGCCTCGAGGCGTGGGCCCGCCTCGACGAGCAGCTTCTTGCAGAAGTCGCCGCTGCTCTCACCCTCGGCGCGCCAGAGGGCGTAGACGACCTTGTGGCCCTCGGTCACTTGTAAGCCTTCCCGATCCTGAGGTTGTAGCTCGGAATGTCGTCCATCGACATGGTCGCCTCGTAGGTCCGGTGGTAGCCGGTGTGCTCGATGCGCCACCCCTCGGGTGTGCGGACGTAGCGGTCCTCGTAGAAGGCGGCGCCCTCGAGCACCAGCCGGTGCTCGGGCATGATCACCCGGTCCTCGAGGTACCAGATCCCGGTGGCCCGGTCCCCGTCCACCTCGATCTCCGGGTGATGACAGTGGTGGAGCGTGATCATCTGCGGCCCGAGCGAGTCGCGCATGAACCCGACGATCTCGTCGCGGCTCCCGAAGGAGAGGCCTCCGTAGTCTCCCGTCGCCTCCGGCAGGAAGACTGCCGCGAACTCGTCCCAGCGCTTCAGGTCGAGGGTGCGGAGGTAGCGGTACTTCAGCCGCTTGACCTCCTCCACGGCCCACACCGTCTCGAGCGAGGGAGTCATGGCGCCACCGCCATCCAGTCGGCGAAGCCGCTCGGGTCGTGCCGACCCACGCTGCCGAGCTCGAACAGGCCCCAGCCGGTCCGCCCGTCGCAGGTCGCGCGGGCGACGTGGTCCACCGCGCCCCAAGGGATCCGGCCCTGCACGTCCGGGTCCGTCAGGTCGTGGTGCACCGTGGAGATCCACTCCCGCCCTCGCCACTGCCCGTGCTGCCAGTCCGGGTCGCCGCCGTACCCGGACCCGACGTGCAGCGGCACGAACGTGAGCGTCTCGACCTCCACGAGCAGCGGCTCGCCGGCGGGTGTCGTGAGGTGCAGCCGCGCCCGCTCAGGGTGGCGACTCTTGCTCCGGTAGTCGATCTCGACCCGCGGCCAGCCGAGCTGCTCGACACGGCCGTCGGCGAACACCCGATGGGCGTCGTTGAGGGTGCGGTAGCCGTCCGGGTTCTCCTGGAGGATCACGATCAGGCTGAAGTCGTCGAACCGCAGCGGGACGTAGAGCCACCAGAAGCCCTCGATCGGCTCGTCCGCGGAGCGGCCCGCGGGATCGGCGTCCCCGACCGGCCGGATCCCCCAGGACCTGTCCCGTGACCCGAGCCAGGTGCCGGGGTCGACCACGATGTCCTCGCCGGCGACGTGGAGGGTGCCGCTCCAGGATCCGAGCTGCGCGAACCGCTGCGCGTCGAGGGTGGTCCGGGTGCCGCTGAGCATCAGGTGCGGCTCCTCGAGGTTGGCCGGGAAGGAGCCCTCCCACGTGAGGTCGAAGGCGACGTCCTCGGAGGGGGTGTCGCACACGACGCGCAGGCGCTGCAACGGCTCGAGGACCTCGACCCGGTAGGCCCCGACCTGGTGCTCCAGCGTCCGGCTGTCCAGGGCGTCGGAGAGCCGCACGGTCCACAGGTCGTCGCGCCGCCGGACGGTCGCGTACGCGTCGCGGACGCCGAGGTTGGGGTAGACGCCCGCGCCCGTGACCAGGAAGACCTCGCCGGTCCGGTCGTGGGCGTTGAAGTAGCAGCGGTCGTAGAAGTTCCTGTCGCTCGTGGCGACCCGTGACATCGAGACCGGTGCCTGGTGGACGGGGTACTCGTCGAGCTCGGTCGGCCTCATGCGCGAGCCTCCGTCGAGGGCCACTGGTAGGTCCCGTCGAGCAGGCTCTGGAGCCCTTCCTTGTGCATCACGTAGTCGTCCGGGCTCGGGGGCCTCTCCTCCTCGCCGAAGTGGATCATCCGGCGCTTGATCCGGGCCATCACGATCGCGTGACGCAGCGCGGCGTACACCAGGAACCAGTCGAGGTTGCGGACGGTGTGGCCGGTCATGCGTTCGTACATCGACACCACGGCGTCACGCTCGAGGAACCCCGGGATGCCAGGAAGCTCGAACACCTCCGCGATGTCCTGGAAGAACCGGTGCATGAAGAGGAACCAGCCCAGGTCCAGCTCACGAGGCCCGAGCGCGGCCATCTCCCAGTCCAGCACGCCGACGGGCCTCGTCCCGTCGTACAGGATGTTGCCGATCCGGGCGTCGCCCCAGCTCAGGACCGTCGGACCCACGTCCTGGGGCCAGCGCTCCTCGAGCCACGCGAAGGCCCGCTCGATGACCGGGACGCGGATCCCGTCGGTGCTGGTCGTCCACTCGTAGTAGTCCCGCTGCCCCTCGAAGTGGCTGCGGAGGGCGTCGACACCGGCGAGCCTGGCGAGGCCCGGGAAACGCCGTTCCGCGTCCTCGATGCCGTGCAGACCGGCGAGCACGCCGACGCTCGACTCCTCGACCTCCTGCCGGCTCGGCGGGTCGGCATCGTAGAGCCAGCCGCCGAAGACGTACGGCGGGTTGTCGGTCGGTATCACCCCGGTGACCCGCCTCATGAGGATCATCGGCTCCCCGACGACCTCCCCCGACTCGTCGAGACCCACGAGCTCCGGGACCGGGACGTCGCTGTGCTCACGCACGGCCACCATGACGTCGTACTGGAGCCGGAAGTCGTAGGACGGGAACACCGGGAAGGACGTCTGCTCCGGTGGCATCCGAGCCACCAGGCCGAGGGCCGGCGCGCTGCCGTCAGGCCAGGTCGCCTCGAAGAGCAGCGAGACGCTGGACAGCCCGCCGCCCTCGGGTCGACGGAGGTCGGAGATCTCCGGCATCGCGCCCTCGGCGACCAGCTCCCCGACCCAGGCCGCGAGCCGCTGCTTCACCCCTGCCACGTCTCGCTCGGAGACGGTGAGGGCGACCTCGGTGTTGACATCCCGGTCCACGGAGGGCCTCCTGAAACGTGTTCTAGTTTCCCGGAAACTAACCCTCTGGCCTCTCACCGTCAACAGACACGGGACATTCCGGTCTCAGGCCAGCACATATGCTGACCGTTGTGATCTTCAAGCGCGTGGGCGACCATCGCCCGTACCCGGACCACGGGCTCGCTCCGCGGGACTGGGCAGCGCTGCCGCCGCGACAGGTGCGCCTCGACGACCTGGTGACCACCAAGGACACGCTCGACCTCGCTACCCTGCTCGACGAGGACTCCACCTTCTTCGGCGATCTGTTCGCCCATGTCGTGGAGTGGCGCGGCGACCTCTATCTCGAGGACGGGCTGCACCGGGCCCTCCGCGCCGCCCTCCAGCAACGCCAGGTCCTGCACGCGCGCGTGTACGCGATGGAAGGCTGACGTCTTGCGTCGTCACCTGATCACCGGTATCACCCTCGTCGGGCTCTGTGTGCTCGTCGTGTGGGCCGCGATGTGGGGCTGGAGGTCGCTCTTCGCCGACCTCCCCGACACCGGCCTGCTCGCCGGCGACCCGACACCAGCCTGCCAGCCCGTGCACGTCAAGGCCGGCAGCAAGGTCCGCGCCAAGGTGGTCGAGGTGAGCGTCTTCAACAGCGGGGAGCGGCAGGGCCTGGCCGGCGAGACTCTCGACGCCCTCATCGAGCGAGGGTTCATCGGCGGGGAGGTCGGCAACGCACCCCGGAACGTGAGCGTGGCGAAGGCCCAGGTGTGGACCACCGAGCGGGGCGACCCGCGCGCCCGGCTCGTCGCACGTCAGCTCGGGAAGAAGGTCAAGGTCCACATCACCAAGAAGGACCTGGGCTCGGGGGTGGACGTCGTGCTGGGCGACCGGTTCCAGCGGCTGAGCAAGGCCCCGCGAGCCGTCACCGCGAAGAAGGCCAAGCAGTTCTGCGTGCCGGTGACGACGGAGACGCCGAACAGCTGATCAGTCCTCGGACCACCACTGCACCACGCGGCCCTCTCGCGACACCCTCCGCAACCGCTCCTCGGTCTCCTCACGGACCTTGCGCGGGGTGACCACCAGGAGGTCGTCCCCCCGACGGAGCACCGTCCGCGCCGCAGGCACCATCGTGTGACCGTCCCGGACGATGAGCGCCACGGAGACGCCGACGGGCAGCCGCAGCTCCCCCACCTCCACGCCGTGCAGTCGGGACCTGCGGGTGATCGTCACCTGGAGCAGGTCCGCCGCGATCCGCTCCAGCGGCGCCGCCTCGACGTCGAGATCCCGCGGCTCGTCGGGCTGGGCGACGCGGAGGATCCTGGCGACCAAGGGCAGCGTGGGAGCGGTGAGCAGCGTGAAGATCACGACCATCACGAAGACGATGTCGAACAGCTCCGTCGCGCCGTCGACCTGGTTCGCGAGCGGGATCGTCGTGAGCACGATGGGAACGGCGCCTCGGAGGCCCGCCCAGCCGAGGAACGCCTGCTCCCGCCAGCCCAGCCGGATCGCGAAGGAGCAGGCCACGACCGAGAGCGGGCGCGCGACGAGACCGAGCGCCAGTCCGCCCGCGACCGCGATGACGACATGCTCGAGCGAGATCCGGCCCGGCGAGGCGAGCAGACCGAGCATGACGAAGAGCCCGATCTGGGCCAGCCAGGCGACGCCCTCGGAGAAGGACCGGGTCGCGGCCCGGTGAGGGAGCTCGGAGTTCCCGAGGACGAGGGCGGCGGTGTACACAGCGGCGAACCCCGACGCGTGCAGCGCGGCCATCCCGGAGTAGGCCAGCACGGCGAGGGCGAGCACCGCGATCGGGTAGAGGCCCGAGGACGGCAACGCGAGCCGCCGCATCACCCACGCTCCACCGAACCCCACCGCGAGCCCGCCGAGCACGCCGAGGCCGAGCTCGTAGATCACGATGCCGGCGAACCCGATAACCCCGTGGTCGAGGGCGGTGCCGGTGCTGACGAGCGTGACGAGTACGACGGTGGGCGCGTCGTTGAGGCCCGACTCCGCCTCGAGCGCGCCGAGCACCTGTCGTGGGAGCGGCACCCTGCGGAGCACCGAGAACACCGCGGCCGCGTCGGTGGGAGACGTGACGGCGCCCAGGAGGATCGCGAGCTGCCAGTCCAGGCCGAGGAGGTAGTGCGCCACCACGGCCATGACGGCCACGCTCACCGCGACCCCGAGGGTGGCGAGGGCGACGCCCATGCCCATCGAGGGCCTGATCTCCTCCCAGTTGGTGGTGAGACCACCTTCGGCCAGGATCAGGACGAGGGCGGCGAACCCGAGGGCGTGGGCGACCTTGGGATCGTCGAAGTTGATGCCGAGGCCCGCCTCCCCGAGCAGGACACCCATGAGGAGGTAGATCAACAGGCTGGGGAGACCGACCCGGACCGAGGCACGGACGGCGAGCACCGCCGCGAGCATCACGAGCGTCCCGACGAGGAGCACCACGTCGAGCTGGTGCACGTCGAAGCTCAAGCCCACCTCCGACGTGTCGGGTCTCCTGGGCCCTCATCCTAGGGTCTGGACCTGCCGGGACAGGTGCTCTCCGCCCGCGACTACCGTGACGCCATGTACCCAGCCGACCAGATGCAGCGCCTCTCGGTGGCCAGCAGGGCGAACGTGCCGCCCTTCCATGTGATGGACCTGCTCGCCGCGGCGGCCGAGCGTCAGCGCACCCACGGCGACCTGCTGAACCTGGTGGCCGGGCAGCCCTCGACCCCCGCGCCCCGGCCGGTCCGGGAGGCCGCCAAGCGCGCGATCGACGCCGACGTGCTGGGTTACACCGTCGCGCTCGGCATCCCCGAGCTGCGCGAGGCGATCGCGGAGCACCACCAGCGGCTGTACGGGATCGAGGTGGGGATCGAGGACGTCGTCGTGACCACCGGCTCGTCGGGAGGTTTCCTCCTGGCCTTCCTCGCCGCCTTCGAGGCCGGTGACCGGGTGGCCATCGCCCGGCCGGGCTACCCCTGCTACCGCAACGTCCTCAGCGCCCTCGGCTGCGAGGTGGTCGAGCTGCCGACCGGGCCGGCCTCACGGTTCCAGCCGACGGTGGAGATGCTCGAGTCGCTCGACCGTCCGGTCCAGGGCCTGGTCGTGGCGAGCCCGGCCAACCCGACCGGGACGATGCTGGCGCCCGAGGAGCTCGCCGCCCTCGCCGCGTGGAGCGAGGCCCATGGCGTCCAACTGATCAGCGACGAGATCTACCACGGCATCGAGTACCACGCGGGGGCCACGCCCACACCGGCGCGCGCCTCGGCGTGGCAGACCTCCCGCGAGGCCGTCGTGTTCCACTCGTTCTCGAAGTACTTCTCGATGACCGGGTGGCGTCTGGGCTGGATGCTCGTGCCCGAACGGCTGCGTCGGGCGGTCGACGTACTCACCGGCAACTTCACCATCTGCCCACCGGTCCTGGCGCAGCACGCAGCAGTCGCGGCGTTCACCCCGGAGTCCTATGCCGAGGTGAACGCCCACGTGGACCGCTACGCCGAGAACCGCGCGCTGCTGCTCGACGGTCTGCCGCGTCTCGGCATCGACCACCTCGCGCCCGCGGACGGCGCGTTCTACGTCTACGCCGAGGTCTCACACCTGACCGACGACTCGATGGCTCTGTGCCACCGGCTGCTGGCCGACACGGGCGTCGCCACCGCGCCGGGCGTGGACTTCGACACCGTCAGCGGCAGCTCCTACCTGAGGTTCTCCTTCGCCGGTGCGCCCTCGGAGGTCGCGGAGTCGTTGAGCCGGATGGAAGGCTGGCTTGGCTGAACCGGCTTCACGATCCCGGCGACGCCCTCGATCGTGCGGCGAAGCAGGTCGACCAGCAGGTGCTCGGGCTCGTGCATGCAGGCCCGCGAGATCCCTGCGATCGCGAGGTGCACAACTGCCGGCGCGCCCCTCGAGGCGAACGAGTCCCGGCGGCTCAGCGCTGTGCTGATGAACTCGCGGGCCCACTGCTCGGCCTCGGGGACCTGGTCGAGGGTCGTCCGCGCGCGCGGCGACAGGTAGCCGGCCGGCATCCCGTCGAGCTCGGCGAGGACCGCCTCACTGCGGAGGATCCCGACGGCTACGGCGCGCTGGTTGGCCAGGGATACGACCGGAAGGGCCGTCAGCGCCGCCTCACGGGCGATCCACGCGTCGATCCGCTTGTCGTCCCCGACAAGTCCCACGACCGACGGCACGAGCGGGACGAGATCCTGGCGCATCTTGTCACCGAGGCGGTCGTTGATCTCCCGCGCCATCGCGGCGAGTAGTGGGTGGGTGCACTGTGGATGGTCCGACCAGCGTTCACCTGCGAGGAATGAGGCCATCTCCATGAAACATGCGCCCTTGCGAGGGTTCCGGTGCCGTCCGGGCGAGAGTGTGGGGACGAAATCCGGAGTACGACTGCGATTCATCATGTGACCAGCTCCCGGGCCGAGGGATGAAGACCTTTCCAAGTCTGCGACTGATCCCCGGGAAGCGCTAGACCCCAGTGCCGCACGGGGCTCTGAGGGCGCCGACGCACATCGCTACCACATTGGCGACGTAACGCTCGTGGTCCAGCGAGAGCGTCCGTCGCCCGTCGATGCGACGAGCGCGGTCCGCGAGGGTCGCCGTGAGGAGCAGGATGACGGCGGCGATGCGCTCACGGCGGACCTCCTTCGGCAGGTCCTGCGCCAGTGCTGCCTCCAGCAGGTCGAGCTGGCGGGCCAGCGCCGTGCCGCGCAGGGGACCGGGAACCCGATGGCTCCGCACTCCCGCGCGGTCGCTCAGCTGGACGATGATCCGGAGGAACCTCCGGCCGTCCCGGGTTCGAAGCTCCTCGGCGGTCGGCCTCACGAGAGCCTCGACCCGGGTCTCGAGGTCGGCCTGCTCCAGACCGGGAAGGTCGGCGGCGCGGGTCCGCTCCTCGGCCTCGATGTGCCGGTCGAGGATCGCCTCCAGCAGCCCTTCGCGGGAGCCGAAGTGGTAGCCGATCGCGGAGTCGTTGGCCTGCCCGGCCGCCTTGACGATGTCCCGGGAGCGAGCAGCGTCGACGCCCTGCTCCGCGAAGAGCTCGGCGGCAGCGCGGACCAGACGCTCGCGGGTGGCTGTTGCGTCGCGGGGCACAGTGCGACAGAGTAACGCAGGTCGTTACTAACATGTCTCGTTAGATCACGGAGCCGTCCATGGACACAGCGCTGCGACCTGTGGAGTACGACCCACTCGACGAGGCGTTCCTCGCCGACCCTTATGACACCTATCGAGCACTCCGGGACCGCGACCCGGTCCACCGGCACGAGGACCCGTCCTTCTTCGCGCTCTCCCGGTTCGAGGACGTCTGGGATGCGGTCCGCCGGCCCGACCTGTACTCCTCGGCGCAGGGGCTGACCTTCTACCCCGGCGAGATCGACAGACTGAACCTCGCGCCGACGATCGTGATGATGGACCCGCCGCGACAGACCGAGCTTCGCCGGCTGGTCAGCCACGGCTTCACCCCGCGGCGCATCGCAGCGCTCGAGGAAGACCTGCGGCAGTTCGTCCGGGGGCGTATCGCGGCCATGGAGGTCGCAGCGGCCGAGGGCGGCCCCGTCGACCTCCACCGTGACTTCTCCGCGCCGCTGCCGACCTATGCGCTCGCGGGGCTCCTCGGCATTCCGGAGCAGGACCGCGGCCGGTTCGACCCGTGGGTCAAGGCGCTCACGACCCTCCAGGACAGCGGCTTCGACACCGCGTCGATCGCGAGAGCACCTGAAGCCGTGGCCGAGATGTTCGAGTACTTCAGCCACGTGATCGCGGTCCGTCGTGCCGAGCCCACCGACGACCTGGTCAGCGCGCTGGTCTCCGCCGAGGTCGGAGGCGTGCGTCTGAGCGACTGGGACATCCTCGGGTTCTGCTTCGTCATCGTCGCCGGGGGCAACGACACGACCGCCAACCTGATCTCCCACGGCGTGATGCTGCTGGACACCGACCACGCCCAGCGCGAGCTGCTCGCCTCGGACCTCTCGCTGGTGCCGAACGCGACCTCGGAGTTCCTGCGGCTCGAGGGCTCGGTGCAGGGGCTCGCACGTACGACGACCGCCGCGACCGTCGTACACGACGTGGAGATCCCGGAGGGCTCCAAGGTCCTGATGATGTACGCCTCCGCCAACCGGGACGAACGGGAGTTCGGCCCCACGGCGGACCGTCTCGACATCAGGCGGGAGATCCCCCGCCATCTCGGCTTCAGCACGGGCCCGCACTTCTGCATCGGCAACCACCTCGCGAAGCTGCAGGCCCGGGTCGCCTTCGAGGAGCTGCTGGCACGGCAGCCCTCGATCGGAGTCGACGTCGCGGCCGGCGAACGCGTGCGCGCACCGTTCACCCGCGGGTGGGCCAGCCTGCCCGCCACAGGAGTGACACCCGCCTGACGCGGCCCTAGCGTGCTGCCATGGCGTACTCCTTCGAGGCGCGGCCGCTCACGCCCGAGACCTGGTCGGACCTCGAGACCCTCTTCGACCTGCCGGGCGGCGGAATCGTCCGCGGCTGCTGGTGCATGTACTACCGCCGCAGCGGCACGGTGTCGGTGAGCGCCACGGCGGGTCCCGAGAACAAGCGGCAGCTGTGCGACCTCGTCGAAGGCGGGGTCGTTCCCGGGCTGGTCGGCTTCGTGGACGGCTCTCCGGCCGGCTGGATCAGCCTCGGGCCGCGTGAGGACTACGCGAAGCTGAGGCGCTCGCCGATCATGAAGCCGGTCGACGAGGAGCCGGTGTGGTCCGTGGTCTGCACCTACGTCGCGAAGGCGTTCCGGGGGCAAGGGGTGCAGCACCGGCTGCTTGGCGCCGGGGTCGACTACGCGCGTGACCAAGGCGTGCGGATCCTCGAGGCGTACCCGGTCGACAAGCCGGAGCGCAGCCACGACGACTTCATGTTCTTCGGCTCTCGGAGCCTGTACGAGAAGGCCGGGTTCGTCGAGGTCGTCCGCCGCTCTCCCACACGCGTGGTGATGCGCCGCGACCTGCAACCGTGACTCGCGGGACGACGCGCCCAACTGAGTACGTACCTAGGTACAACGACTCTTATCGCCCCTGGCTTCACGGCACGATCATCGAGACATGACCATGCAGGCACCTCGAAGCAAGCCCCACGACAGCCGGTCGACCTCGGTCGTGTCCGCGCTCGTGGCCAACGGTCTTGTCGACCCCGCGCGCACCGACGAGGCCGTGGCGGTCGTCGACGACTCTCTGCGCCGACCGCTGGGAGAGGCGTCCAGCCTGCGGCACCGGCTGTCCGAGCTTGCGGGCTATGTCGGAGGTGCCTTCGTGGCAGCGGCCGTTGCCGTGTTCCTCGTCGACCGCTGGGAGTCGCTCTCGACCGGTGAGCAGGTCGGCCTCCTCGCTGCAGTCGCCGTGGTGCTCGCCGCGGCCGGGGTGATGCTCGGCCTCGTCGGCGGCGGCCTGTCGGTTCTCAGGTCGGACGAGCAACCTGTACGCCGGAGGCTGGCCGGCGTGCTCTTCGCAGGCTCGGCCGGGGTAGCGGCGATCGCGGCTCTCGTGCAGGTGGACTCCATGGACGTGGACGGCTCGGAGCCCGGCCTCGCGGCCTCATTCACGCTGTTCGCGCTGGGCGTCCTCGGCTACGTCCTCGCGCCCACGATCC
>DASVBF010000269.1:0-109768 GCA_036375975.1 Nocardioidaceae bacterium
ACCGGAGCGACGAACCGCCGGTAGGACATGGTCACCAGCGCGCACGGCACGTCGTGGGCGCGCAGGTCGGCCAGGAGGTCGACCGCGCCGGGGCGCCAGGGAACACGTTTCTCGACGCGCGCGACCACCCGGTCGAGCAGCTCCTCCACGATGTCCGCCGGCTCGAGGTCGATGCCGGCGTGCTCCCGGATGTACCTCCCGGAGACCAGGAGGTCGTTCCCCACCAGGTTCAGGGCGTGCTCGGTGCTCCAGGTGCCGCCGTACGCGTCGACGAGCTCGAACTCCGACTCGATCCAGTACGGCTCGGTGTCGACGAGCGTGCCGTCCATGTCCCACAGGACGGCCGCTGGGCTCTGCACGCCGGTCAGTCTTCGGGCTCGTAACCGAGGTTCGGGGAGAGCCACCGCTCTGCCTCCGCCAGCGACCAGCCCTTGCGACGGGCGTAGTCCTCGACCTGGTCGCGCGCGACGCGGCCGACGACGAAGTACTGCGACTCGGGATGGGAGAAGTACCAGCCGCTGACCGCCGCGCCCGGCCACATCGCCATGGAGTCGGTGAGCTCGATCCCGGTTGTCCGCTCCACGTCGAGCAGGTCCCAGAGCACCTTCTTCTCGGTGTGGTCGGGGCACGCCGGGTAGCCGGGGGCCGGACGGATGCCCTGGTAGCGCTCCTTGATCAGCGCGTCGTTGTCCAGGTCCTCGTCCGGCGCGTAGCCCCAGAGCTCGCGGCGCATCCTCTCGTGAAGGTGCTCGGCGAATGCCTCCGCAAGCCGGTCGGCGAGAGACTCCAGCAGGATCGCGCTGTAGTCGTCGTGCTCCTTCTTGAACTCCGCGATCTTCTCGCCGGCGCCGAGACCGGCGGTGACGGCGAAGGCGCCGACGTAGTCGTCGAGCCCCGTGACCTTCGGTGCGACAAAGTCGGCCAGGGAGCGGTTCGGCACGCCTTCGCGGTGCTTCCCCTGCTGGCGCAGGTGCTCCAGCCGGGTGAGTACGACGGTCCGCGACTCGTCCTCGTACACCTCGATGCTGTCGTCGTCCACCGCGTTGGCCGGGAACAGGCCGACCACGGCGTTCGCGGTCAGCCACCCTTCCTCGACGACCCGGTCCAGCATCTCCTGGGCGTCGTCGAACAGCTTGCGCGCGGCCTCCCCGGAGGAGGGGTTGTTCAGGATGTCCGGGAAGCTGCCCTTCATCTCCCACGCGTTGAAGAACGGCTGCCAGTCGATGTAGTCCCGAAGCGTCGCGAGCGGGTAGCTCTCGAAGGTGCGCACGTGGGGCCCGTCGCCCTCGAGCATCGCGGGCCTCGGCGGCGCGTAGCCGTCCCACTCGAGCGGGGTCCGGTTCGCCCGGGCGTCCTGCAGGGAGAGCATCGGCCGGTCGTTCCGTTTCTCCGCGTGACGTCGTCGGATCGAGTTGTAGTCGGCCTCCACGTCGGCGAGGAGCTTGGGCCGTTGCTCGGCCGACAGCAGCGCCGAGGCCACCGGGACCGAGCGCGAGGCGTCCTTCACCCAGACGACCGGGCCGTGGTACTTCGGAGAGACCTTCACCGCAGTGTGGGCTCTCGAGGTGGTCGCGCCGCCGATGAGCAGGGGGATGTCGAAGCCCTGCCGCTCCATCTCGGAGGCGAGGTTCACCATCTCGTCCAGCGAGGGCGTGATCAGCCCGGAGAGGCCCACCAGGTCCGCGCCGACCTCCTTGACGGTGTCGAGGATCTTCTGTGCCGGCACCATCACGCCGAGGTCGAACACCTCGTAGTTGTTGCACTGCAGGACCACGCCGACAATGTTCTTGCCGATGTCGTGCACGTCCCCCTTGACCGTCGCCATCACGATCTTGCCGTTGCTTCGTCCCGCGTCCTCGGGTCGCTGCTCGGCCTCGATGTACGGGATCAGGTGCGCCACGGCCTTCTTCATCACCCGGGCGGACTTGACCACCTGAGGCAGGAACATCTTGCCCGCGCCGAAGAGGTCTCCGACCACGTTCATGCCGGCCATCAGCGGCCCCTCGATCACTTCGATCGGGTGGCCCCCGCGCCCGGCGATCGTCAGCCGGAGCTCCTCGGTGTCCTCCACGGCGAACTCGTCGATGCCCTTCACGAGCGCGTGCGTGATGCGCTCCTCGATCGGGAGCGAGCGCCAGGCGTCGTCGGCGCCCTGGGCCGTCCGCCCCTCGCCGTTGAAGCGCTCGGCGACCTCGAGGAGCCGCTCGGTACTGTCGGCGCGGCGGTTGAGGACGACGTCCTCGACGAGGTCGCGCAGGTCGGCGTCGATCTCGTCGTACACCGCGAGTGCGCCGGCGTTGACGATGCCCATGTCCATTCCGGCGCGGATCGCGTGGTAGAGGAAAACCGCGTGGATCGCCTCGCGGACGGGGTTGTTGCCGCGGAAGGAGAACGACACGTTCGAGACGCCGCCCGAGACGAGGGCGCCTGGCAGGTTCTGCTTGATCCACCGGGTCGCCTCGATGAAGTCCACGCCGTAGTTCGCGTGCTCCTCGATGCCGGTGGCGATGGCGAAGATGTTGGGGTCGAAGACGATGTCCTCGGCGGGGAAGCCCACCTCCTCGGTGAGGAGGTCGTAGGCGCGCCGGCAGATCGCCTTACGACGCTCCAGCGAGTCGGCCTGTCCGTCCTCGTCGAAGGCCATGACGACGACCGCGGCACCGTACTTCCGGCACAGCCGCGCCTGCTCGAGGAAGGGTCCCTCCCCCTCCTTCATCGAGATGGAGTTCACGACCGCTTTGCCCTGGATGCACTTGAGCCCGGCCTCGATGACTGCCCACTTGGAGGAGTCGACCATCACCGGCACCCGGCAGATGTCCGGCTCGCTCGCGATGAGCTTGGTGAACCGGTCCATCGCCTCGACGCCGTCGATCATCCCCTCGTCCATGTTGATGTCGATGATCTGGGCGCCGGCCTCGACCTGCTGGCGGGCGACGGCGAGGGCGGCGTTGTAGTCGCCCTCCTTGATGAGCTTGCGGAACCGGGCCGAACCGGTGATGTTGGTGCGCTCGCCGACGTTGACGAACAGCGACTCACGGGTGATGTTCAGCGGCTCCAGGCCGGAGAGACGGCAGGCCGACTCGACCTCGACGGGCACCCTGGGGGCACTTCCCTGGACGGCGGCGGCCACGGCCGCGACGTGCTGCGGCGTCGTCCCGCAACAGCCGCCGACGAGGTTGACAAGCCCGCTGGTGGCGAACTCACCCACGACCTCGGCGGTCTCCTCGGCGGCCTCGTCGTACTCGCCGAACGCGTTGGGCAGCCCGGCGTTCGGGTAGGCGGACACGAAGCAGTCGGCGATCCGCGACAGCTCGGCGAGGTAGGGGCGCATCTCCTTGGCGCCGAGTGCGCAGTTGAGACCCACGGCGAGGGGCCGAGCGTGGCGGACCGAGTTCCAGAACGCCTCGGTGACCTGGCCGGACAGGGTCCGGCCGGAGGCGTCGGTGATGGTCCCGGAGACCACGACCGGCCAGCGGCGGCCGTGCTCCTCGAAGAGCGTCTCCAGGGCGAAGATCGCGGCTTTGGCGTTGAGGGTGTCGAAGATGGTCTCGATGAGTAGCAGGTCCGCTCCCCCGTCGACGAGGCCGCGTGCCTGCTCCAGGTACGCCTCGACCAGCTCGTCGAAGGTCACGTTGCGCGTGCCGGGGTCGTTTACGTCCGGTGAGATCGAGGCGGTCCGGTTGGTCGGACCGAGCGCGCCGGCGACGTACCTCGGTCGGCTCGGGTCCTGCTCGGTCACGGTGTCGCAGGCGGCCCGTGCGAGCCTCGCCGAGGCGAGGTTCATCTCGTAGGCGAGGTCCTGCATGCCGTAGTCGGCCAGGGAGATCCGCTGAGCGTTGAAGGTGTTGGTCTCCACGATGTCCGCGCCGACGCGGAGGTACTCCTCGTGGATCACCTGGATGAGGTCCGGCCGGGTCAGGCTCAGCAGGTCGTTGTTGCCTTTGAGGTCGGAGGGCCAGTCAGCGAAGCGGTCGCCCCGGTAGTCGCTCTCCTCGAGCCGGTGCTGCTGGATCATCGTGCCCATCGCCCCGTCCAGCACCAGGATCCGGTCGCGGAGGGCAGCGCTCAGCTCCTCCGTGGCGTCGGGGCGGACATGCGGGGGCGTGGTCACGGGGCTCCTCGAGGGTCGGTAGGCACCAGAGTGCACCTCGTTCCACGGTAGGCGTCCGGAAAAACAGAGTCTCGCGGGTCCGGATGGTGACACTCCGGACGGATCCGCGCCTGCCCGGAGTCCCCTGCTTTGCGGACGCCGGGCCGCCCGCCACGGTCTAGGCTGGAACGGTGATCGAGCTCGAAGAGGTACCCGACCTGGAGTCCCCCGTCCTGATCGCAGCCTTCGAGGGCTGGAACGACGCGGCAGACGCCGCCTCGGCCGTCGTCGACCACCTGATCAAGGTCTGGGACGCCCGGGTCGTGGCCGTCATCGACCCCGAGGACTTCTACGACTTCCAGATGAACCGCCCGGTCGTGAGCACGAACGACGCGGGGATGCGCAAGATCACCTGGCCGTCGACCCAGATCTCCGTGGCACGCCCGCCGGGTTCGGACCGCGACATCGTGCTGCTCCGCGGCATCGAGCCGAACATGCGCTGGCGCCAGTTCTGCGCGGAGCTCCTCGCGGCGGCCGACGAGCTCGGCACCGAGCTGGTCGTCACCCTCGGCGCGCTCCTCGCGGACACCCCTCACACGCGTCCCGTGCCGGTGTCAGGCACCGCCACCGAGCCCGAGCTCGCCGATCGGCTCAAGCTCGAGCAGTCCAACTACGAGGGCCCGACCGGGATCGTCGGGGTCTTCCAGGACGCGTGCGTCCAGCTCGACATCCCCGCTGTCTCGTTCTGGGCCGCGGTCCCCCACTACGTCGCCCAGCCGCCGTGTCCGAAGGCGACGATGGCGCTCCTCGGACAGCTCGAGGACCTGTTGGAGATCTCGATCCCCCTCGCCGACCTGCCGGAGGAGGCACGGGCCTGGGAGCGCGGCGTGGACGAGCTCGCCGAGGAGGACGAGGAGATCGCCGACTACGTGCGGGCTCTCGAAGAGACTCGCGACACGGCCGACCTCCCCGAGGCGAGCGGCGAGGCCATCGCACGCGAGTTCGAGAGGTACCTCAAGCGCCGCGAGACCGGCGGTCAGGACGGCTAGAGCCGGATCCCGAGCCGCGCGTCCAGAAGGTCGCAGACGTCGGCGCAGCCCTGGCCCTCCCCCTCGGCGGAGGTGGCCCACTCGTCGATCGCCTTCAGGGCGGCTGGTGCGTCGAGGTCGTCGGCCAGGTGCCGCCGCACGACCGAGACCAGTCTCGCGGCGTCGTCCGCGCAGGCCCGGTCCGCCGCGGCGCGCCAGGTAGCGAGGCGTAACTCCGCCCGTGTGAGGTCCGCGTCGGTCCACTCCCAGTCGCTGCGGTAGTGGTGGCCCAGCAGGGCCAGCCGGATCGCCATCGGGTCCGTCCCGGACTCTCGGAGCCGTGAGACGAAGACGAGGTTCCCGCGCGACTTCGACATCTTCTCCCCCTCGAAGGCCACCATGCCGGCGTGCATGTAGCCCTTGGCGAACGGCGTGCCGCCGCTGGCCGACTGTGCCTCGGACGCGCTCATCTCGTGGTGGGGGAAGACCAAGTCGCTTCCGCCACCCTGCACGTCGAAGGTCTCGCCGAGGTAGTTCAGGGCGATCGAGGAGCACTCGATGTGCCAGCCCGGACGGCCCCGGCCCAGCTCGGAGTCCCAGGCAGGCTCGCCCGGCCGCTCCACGCGCCACAGCAGCCAGTCGAGCGGATGCTTCTTGCCGGGGCGGTCCGGGTCGCCGCCGCGGTCCGGGAAGATCTCGATCATCTGCTGCTCGTTGAGACGGGAGACCCGCCCGAACCCTGGGTCGGCGTGCGCTGAGAAGTAGAGGTCACCCTCCACCTCGTACACGAAGCCGCGCTCACGCAGCCGCTGGATCAGCGCCACGGCCAGCGGGATGGACTCCACCGCGCCGATGTAGGCGTCTGGTGTGAGAGACCTCAGCGTCTCCATGTCGGCGCGGAAGAGCTCGGTCTGCTCCACGGCGATCTCGCGCCAGTCGGCTCCGGTGGCGGCCGCCCTCTCGAGCAGCGGGTCATCGATGTCTGTGACGTTCTGGACGTAGCGGACCTGATGGCCGGCGTCGCGCCAGGCACGGTTCAGCAGGTCGAAGGCGACGTAGGTCGCGGCGTGGCCCATGTGTGTGGCGTCGTACGGCGTGATGCCGCAGACGTACATGCGCGCGGTGCCGTTGGGGCGGGTCTCCTCCACTTTGCCGGAGGCGGTGTTGAGGATGGAGACCGCGGGGCCCGGGCCGAACTTCTCGAGCGACGGGACGTCCGGGCTCTGCCATGCGCGCATGCTTCGAAGCCTAGCCAACCCTGCTCAGAACGCGGGCCACGGGATTGCGGGCCACTCCCCCGACGGCAGCGGCATCCTTCCGTGGGCGAGCAGGCGGTCGCAGCGGCCACGCAAGGCGCGCACCTCATCGCGACTGAGCAGGCCCTCGAGGGCGATCCTGAGTGCTCCGTCGCGGCTCCTGAGGTCCTCGGACAGGCGGGCGAGATCCTCGCCCTCGTCGTCCCGGAGCGGAAGCGTGGCCCATCCCCACAGGACGGTCCGGAGCTTCGGCTCGACGTGGAAGCAGACCCCATGGTCCACCCCGTAGCGGTGGCCGTCCGGCATCGCGAGGACGTGCCCGCCCTTGCGGTCCGCGTTGTTCACCACGGCGTCGAAGACCGCCATGCGGTGGAGCACGGGGCTGTTCTCGTGTACGAGCATCACCGGCCGGCCGTCGCCGTCCGAGGCGTCGAGCACGCGCAGATATCCCTCCGGAACCTTGCCCGCCGGGACGATGTCTACCGGGTCCTGCTCCTCGGCGGGCTCACGCCAGAGCTGGACCATGCCGCGGCCGAGGGGTCCGTCGCGCTCGATGGTGAGAGGGACCAGGCCCCAGCCGAGGGCCTCGGAGACGAGGTACGCCGCCACCTCCCTGTGGGCCAGCGTCCCGTCCGGGAAGTCCCAGAGCGGACGCTCCCCCGTGACCGGCTTGTAGACGCACTGGACGCTCCGGCCGTCCAGCGTCGCCTCGGCGATGAGTGTGACGTTGGACGCCGGGAGGATCCGGCCATGCACCTCGAGCTCGCCGTCGGTGAGGAGCACACGCTCCTCCTCCGGCGTCACGCGGTGGTGGTGCGCCGGAAGCCGTTCGCGCGCGGACACAGGTGGCCCTCCGGGTCGAGTGGCCCTCCGCAGAAGGGACACGGCTGACGGCCCGCGCCGACCACGGCCTGGGCACGCTTGCTGAAGGCACGAGCCAGGCCCGCCGGCAGCCGCACGACGAGCAGCTCTTCGGGCTCCGGCTCCTCGATCTCCTCCTCGGGCTGGTCGGGCGAGACAACGGATTCCTCGGTGAACGGGAAGACCTCCACGACCACCCGCTCGTCGGCGGCGTCCCAGGTCAGCGTCATGGTGCCGGCGCGGAACTCCTCCACGATCGGCTGCTCCAGGGGCTCGGAGTCCTCGAGGTCGATCGGCGCCACCGCCGGCACCGAGGCCTCGCCACCCGTGGCGGCCATCACCTCGTCGAGGAGCTCGTCGATGCGGATGGCCAGGACGGAGACCTGCTGCTTCTCCAAGGCCACGCTCGTCACGCGCGCGCCCGCCCGCGCCTGCAGGAAGAACGTGCGCTGTCCGGGCGGGCCGACCGTGCCCGCGATGAAGCGCTCCGGCGGGTCGAAGGAGTGGATGACAGGAGCCATGCTGACGACTCTAGGGGGTCGGCCCAGGATGCTCGGGAGGTGCGTCGGGGCGCACGATGCCCGCACCTCCGCCCGGGGTGGCGTCGCTCTCGCGGCGGCTGTGCCGGGAGCGCTTCCTCTTGGGTGGCTTCAGCCCGCTCAGGTCTCCGGCGACCGAGTTCACCGAGAGCACGAACGGGCGCAAGGGCGTGTAGCGGACCACCGAGAGGGATGCCGGGTCCACGGCGATCCGCTGAAACAGGTCGAGGTGCATCCCGAGGGCGTCGGCGAGCACGGCCTTGATGATGTCCCCGTGGGTAACGGCGAGCCACACCGCGTCCGGTCCGTGCTCGGCCTCGACCCGCGCGTCCCACTCCCGGACGGCCGCGACACTGCGCGCCATCATCTGGGCCATCGACTCCCCCTCAGGAAATGTCGCCGCCGAGGGGTGGGCCTGGACCGTCGTCCACAGAGGCTCCTTGGCCAACACCTTGAGCTCCTTGCCGGTCCAGCTTCCGTAGTCGCACTCCAGCAGCCGGCGCTCGGACACGACCTTGTGGCTGCCGCCGTTCTGCAGCCGGCTCACCTCCCTGGCCGTGTCGCGACACCGCTCGAGGGGGCTCGTCACGATCGCCGCGAGCGGCAGGCCCGCCAGCCGCTCCCCCGCGGCCCTGGCCTGCTCCGTCCCGCGGTCGTCGAGACGGATGCCCTTGCTGCGCCCCGCGAGCACACCGGTCGCGTTGGCCGTCGTACGCCCGTGTCTGGCGAGGATGAGCGTTGCCATGAATCCGACTCTAGAGGCCGTAACCTGAGCCGCATGATCGTCGACTGCGCGTTGTACCGCGAGGGGGTCCGGGTCGCCCTTGACGTGACGGGCGACGACCTGAGTGCCATCCACGACGCCTGGCGGGGCGACGGCGACTTCGTATGGGTGGGCCTGCACGACCCCGCGCCCACCGAGATGGAGCGGGTCCAGGAGCTCTTCGACCTCCACCCCCTCGCGGTCGAGGACGCCCTGAACGCGCACCAGCGGCCCAAGCTCGAGCGGTACGACCAGACGCTGTTCCTCGTCCTGAAGACCCTGTGGTACGTCGACCAGCGCGATGCCGTGGAGACCGGCGAGGTGGCGCTGTTCGTGGGCCACGACTTCATTGTGAGCGTCCGTCACGGCGAGGGCACCGAGCTGCACTCGGCGCGGATCGGCCTCGAGCACCAGGCCCACCTGTTGGGGCACGGCCCGTCAGCGGTCGTCTACGCGATCTGCGACCGCGTCGTCGACGGGTACGAAGCGGTCGCCGCGGAGCTCGAGATCGACGTGGACGAGGTGGAGGGCTCGGTCTTCTCCACAGACCGCAGCGACGACTCCGCCCGCATCTACATCCTCAAGCGCGAGCTGGCCGAGATGCGTCGGGCCGTCAACCCGCTGAAGGACCCGATGAAGCGCTTCGTCAACGGCCAGGTCCCGGGAATCTCCCAGGAGGCGGGGCCGTTCTTCCGTGACGTCGCGGACCACCTGTTCCGCGTGTCCGAAGCGATCGACTCGCTCGACGGCCTTCTCTCCACCGCCTTCGACGCCCTCCTCGCTCGGATCAGCGTCCAGCAGAACGATGACATGCGGAAGATCTCGGCCTGGGTGGCGATCGCAGCGGTCGGGACCCTGGTGGCCGGTGTCTACGGCATGAACTTCAACTACATCCCCGAGCTGCGCTGGCGCTACGGCTACTTCTACGCCTTGGCGCTGATGATCGGGGCGTCCTACGCGCTCTACAGGCTGTTCAAGAAGTCCGGCTGGCTGTGACGGCGGCGACCCGACCGGCTCAGGTCGGGCTCATGACACCGGTCGCCAGGACCACCACGATCACCAGGCCGAGCGCGAGCCGGTAGGGCACGAAGGCGCCGATGCTGTGGTGTGCCACGAACCTCAGCAGCCAGGCCACGGCCGCGTAGGCCACGACGAAGCTGACGAGGGTGCCGACGATGGTCGGCCCCAGGCCGATGTCCCCGCCCAGGGCGTCCTTGAGCTCGAAGATGCCGGCAGCGACGAGCGCGGGGATCGAGAGGAAGAAGGAGAGCCGGGTGGCGCTGACCCGGTCGAGGCCGCGCAGCAGGCCGGCGGAGATCGTCGCGCCGGACCGGGACACGCCAGGGACGAGGGCGATGCACTGGAAGAGACCCACGACCAGCGTGTCCCACACCGTGAGGTTCTCCTCGACCCGGCGCTGGGAGCCCATCCGCTCGGCGAAGATCATCACGGCGCTCCAGACGATCAGCCCGGCCGCGACCCACCACAGCGAGCGCAGCGGGCCGGTGACGAGGTCCTTGCCGAAGAATCCGACCAGGCCGATCGGGATGGACCCGACGATGATGTACCAGCCGAACCGGTGGTCGAACTTGCCGCGGTACTCCGGCTTGAACAGGCCGAGCACCCACGCCTTGGCGATACGCCAGATGTCCTTGTGGAAGTACAGCAGCACGGCCGCGATGGCGCCCACCTGGATGACAGCGGTGTAGGCCGTGACCGCCGGGTCGTTGACCGGCAGCCCCATCAGCTTCTCGGCGATCGTCAGGTGTCCCGTGCTCGACACCGGGAGGAACTCGGTGAGGCCCTCGACGATGCCGAGGACGACGGCCTGGAGGTAGTCCATCGCTGTTTCCCTTGGGTGGTGGCACTGGGTTCGTGGCGCAAACGCCCCGCAAAGCGTACGCACCCGCTTCCGGCGTCGGACGGAGGGCCTCACCTGCGCATCTCCGGGTGAGACGGCGAGGCGAAGGGTCTTGACAAGAGCAGACTCGGTAGGTTGAGGCCATGCAGCAGAGGTACCTGGGTCGCACCGGTCTGCGCGTGTCCCGGCTCGGTCTCGGCACGCTGACCTGGGGCCGCGACACCGATGAGCACGAGGCCCGCGACCAGCTGGTCGCCTTCGTCGAAGCCGGGGGCACCTTGGTCGACACCGCCGCGGGTTACGGCGACGGGGCCTCCGAGGAGCTGCTCGGGTCGCTCGTCGGCGACGTGGTGGCGCGCGACGACATCGTGCTCGCGACCAAGGCGGGGATCAGTCGCGCCCGGGGCGTCCGGGAGACCAACGCGTCGCGTGGCTACCTCCTCTCCAGCCTGGACGCCTCGCTCAAGCGCCTGGGCGTCGACCACGTCGACCTGTGGCAGGTGCACACGTGGGTCGACGACACGCCGCTCGAGGAGACGCTGACGGCGCTCGACTACGCGGTCAGCACGGGGCGGGCGTCGTACGTCGGCGTCTCGAACTACTCGGGCTGGCAGAGCGCCAAGGCCGCCACGTGGCAGACCGCCGTGCCGGGTCGCGTGACGCTCGCCTCCAACCAGGTCGAGTACTCCCTGCTCAACCGCTCGGCCGAGGCGGACGTGATCCCCGCCGCCGAGCATCTCGGGCTCGGCGTCCTGCCCTGGTCACCGCTGGGGCGCGGCGTGCTGACCGGGAAGTACCGCACCGGGACACCGGCGGACTCCCGCGCCGCGTCGCCGCACTTCTCCAACTTCGTCGGCTCGTACCTCACCGAGCGGCACGCGCGCATCGTGGAGGCTGTGGCGAAGGCGGCCGACGGCCTGAGCTGGTCGCCGCTGGAGGTGGCGCTGAGCTGGGTGCGCGACCGTCCGGGCGTGACGGCTCCGATCGTGGGCGCCCGCACCGCCGCGCAGCTGCGCGGGTCGCTGACCGTCGAGGAGTGCATCCTCCCCGCGGAGATCGCGGTCGCGCTCGAGGACGTGTCCGCGACTGCCGCCTGAACGCCTCGCCACTGGGTGAACTCGTTCTTGCCACTCCACAGGCGCGGCATGTCACGATGAGTTCATGTCTCGAGGACCTGTCGTCACCACTCCGCGGCGTCGTGCGTTGAGCCCCGGGGTGGAGTACGAGTTCGAGCGGCTGACGATCTCGCGGGACTTCTCCCGCAACGCCGTGGCGAGGATGCTGACAGACCGGGCGGAGCACGGCGGGTGGGAGCTCGACCGCATGCGTCTGTCCCCTGACGGCACGCGCCGTGTGGTCCTCAAGCGCAAGATCATCCGCCAGCAGCGGATGCGCTACCTGATGTTCTGAGCAGCTGCCGTCCGAGCGCGTCAGGCGCGGTCGAGGAACCGGTCGAAGACCCGCGCGCCGAACTCGAGGGCGTCGACCGGCACTCGTTCGTCCACACCGTGGAACAGCGCGGTGAAGTCGAGGTCCGGCGGGAGCCGGAGCGGCGCGAAGCCGAACGACCGGATCCCCAGCTTGCGCCAGTGCTTCGCGTCGGTGCCACCCGACATGAGGTATGGCGCCACCACCGCTCCCGGGTCCTCCTCCAGCAGCGAGTCCGTCATCGCGTCGACGATGTCACCGTCGAAGGTCGTCTCGAGCGCCTGCTGCTTGCTGACCCAGTCGATGGAGACGTTGTCCCCGACCAGCTCGGCGAGCGTGTCGAAGAACTCGTCCTCATAGCCGGGCAGGAAGCGACCGTCGACGTGAGCCGTCGCGACGCCCGGCACGACGTTCACCTTGTAGCCGGCCTGGAGCATGGTCGGGTTGGTCGAGTGCCGCAGGACTGCGCCGAGCATCCGGGCGGCCGAGCCGAACTCCTCGATCAGCTGCTCTGCGTTGTGGGGGGTCGCCTCCACCCCGGCGATCTCCCCGACCGCGGAGAGCAGCACCTGCATCGACGGCGTGAGCCGCACCGGCCAGTTGTGCCGTCCGAGCCGCGCCACGGCCCCGGCGAGCTCGGTCACAGCGTTGTCGGGATGGCGCATGGACCCGTGCCCGGCGTTGCCCTTGGCGGTCAGGCGCATCCACGCCATGCCCTTCTCCGCGGCCTCGATCAGGTAGATCCGTCGGCCACGGACCGTCGCGCTCCACCCGCCGACCTCACCGATCGCCTCGGTGCAGTCCTCGAGCAGGTCGCGATGCTCCTTCACCAGGAACTCCGCGCCCTTGTGACCGCCCGCCTCCTCGTCGGCGGTGAAGCACAGCACCATCGGCCGCTCCGGCACGGCGCCGGCCCGCTGACGCGCGCGGACGACGGACAGCAGCATGGCGTCGAAGTCCTTCATGTCGACCGCGCCGCGGCCCCAGACGCACCCGTCCTGGACCTCACCCGAGAACGGGTGGACCTGCCAGTCGCCGGCGTCGGCGGGCACGACGTCGAGGTGGCCGTGCAGCAGCAGGGGGTCCCCCGACGTACCGCCCCACCGTGCAATCAGCGACGTGCGCCCGGGCTCGGACTCGTGGATCTCGGACTCGATGCCGACCTCGGACAGGAGCGTCGCGACGTGCTCTGCGGCCTTCCGCTCCCCCGGGCCCGAACCGTCCCCGAAGTTCGTGGTGTCGATCCGGATCAGGTCGCGGCAGATCTCCACCACCTCGGCCGCGGGGTCGTACACCCGGTCAGATGGGAGGCTTTCGGGCGTTGCAGTCATGGCACCATCCTTACAGCCCAGCAGGGGCCCGGGTCGATGCGAATCTGGGCCAGGTTCTTTGCTACAGTTACCGCCGCGCTCACAGCGAAACCTACGCTTGTGGGTGTGACACCTTGTCCGGGTGGCGGAATAGGTAGACGCGCTAGCTTGAGGTGCTAGTGCCCTTTATCGGGCGTGGGGGTTCAAGTCCCCCCTCGGACACTCAACAGTGGGGTTCCTCCCACCGCGGGACATCTCTTGGTGACCAGCGAAATCGACCTGCCCCTCGGCGCGTCCTCTTGACGTTTGTCTGTTTTCGTCACTCGCGATCACTTCTGTACCTACTCTCACAGATGTGTCCCGATGTGCTCGTGTTGCTGCCGCGCTGTCCTGCCTGCTCCTCCTCGTCGGGGCGGGTGGGCTCACGAGCGCTGTTCCCGCCGCGGCTGCCTCGAGCGTGCTGTGCACCAGCTACCAAGGGTGCAGGCAGCTCGGCATGTCCGACGCCGGGTACGGCGCGGCCAACGCGACGTCGTACTGGCGCATGTACACCGGGCACAACTGCACCAACTACGCCGCCTACCGGATGGTGAAGAGCGGGATGCCGAACGTGCGGCCTTGGTCGGGAGAGGGCAACGCCAGCAACTGGGGTCTGGCCGAGGCGAGCATCACCAACCAGCGGCCGGCAGTCGGCGCCGTGGCGTGGTGGGGCGCGAATGTTCCCCCGGCCGGGTCGGCGGGCCATGTCGCCTATGTCGAGAAGGTCGTGTCCAGCGACGAGATCGTGGTCTCCCAGGACAGCTGGGGCGGCGACTTCTCCTGGGCCCGGGTGACCAGGTCGAGCGGCCGCTGGCCCAGCGGGTTCATCCACTTCCACGACGTGCCGATGCTCAACCTCGTCAAGCCCGCGATCTCCGGCATGACCAAGGTCGGCACCATGCTGACCGCGTCCCCGGGGAAGTGGAGCCCGGCGGACGCCACGATCTCCTTCCGGTGGCGCGCGGACGGGGAGCGAATCGCGGGTGCCACCGGTGCGACGTTCACGCCCACCTCCGCACAGGAGGGCAAGAAGCTCTCGGTTCGCGTCACCGCCTCGAAGCTCGGCTACCCGAGCACCTCGGTCATCTCCGCCTCGACCCCGGCCGTGCTGCCGGGCGTGATCGCCAACACCGTGGCTCCCGCGATCAGCGGCGATGCCAAGGTGGACGCCACGCTGACGGCTTCAGCGGGCTCGTGGTATCCCGCCCCGGATGCCCTGACCTACCAGTGGTCGGCCGATGGCGCCCCCCTCGCGGGTGCGAACGGCCCCACGCTTGTGGCGGAGCCCAGCCTCGTCGGGAAGGTCGTCACGGTGACCGTCACCGCCTTCCGCGCCGGCTACACCGATGTCCAGGTGAGCTCGGCAGGAACCCCAGCCGTCGCCCCCGGCACCTTCACCGAGGTCACGCGTCCCTCGGTCAGCGGTACTCCGCGCCTGGGACAGACGCTCACCGTCGACGAGGGAGCGTTCTCTCCGGGGACATCCGACATCGCCGTCCAGTGGCTGCGGAGCGGGGTGCCCGTGCCTGGCGCACAGGCATCCACTTACCTGCTGACGCCTGCGGACCTCGGACGTCACATCAGCGCCCGGGTGAGCGTCTCCAGGCCTGGCTACACGACCCTCGTGGACCGGGCACCGAGGACGGCCCTGGTCAAGTCGGTGCCGACCGTCACGGTGATCGGGCAGCCCGGCAGGAGAGGACGTGCCCGGTTCACCGTCACCGTCAAAGCGCCGAGTGTGACGCCGGTCGACGGTGTCGTCCGGATCAAGTCCCGTGGCGAGCTCCTCCGGGACGTCACCTTGAGTGCAGGGACCGCCACCACGACGATCTCGGGCCTCCCTGCAGGGACCCGCTCGTTTGCGTTCTGGTACCTCGGCAGCCGTACCGTCGCCAAGGGCGTGGGCCGCACCTCGGTGAACGTCAGCTGACGAGAGGCACGGCGACCTGTCTGCTCGACGCCGAGCACGACCTGATCCAGCCACCCGCCAGACGATCGAGCCCCTACCCGGGGTGGAAGATGCGTCCCCAGGCAGCGCCGACCCATAACGTCCCCGTCCGCGCCTCGTTGAGCAGGGTGATCCGGCGGGAGCTCCCTCCCCGTTTGCCGGATCGACGTCGGCACAGCCACACAAGGATGTGCTGGCGGAGTCCGGGGCCCGGCACCTCCCTCCCCGTCGGGCCCCGGGCCGGGGCGGGAGCCCACGCACTCGGGCGCGACCAACGGGCTACCCGACCGGGTCCGTCCACACCTGCGAGTGCAGTTCCCGCCAACCCTCGCCCTGGCGACGGGGCTGCTTGTGCCGTTGAGAGGTCGAGCAGTCGCGAAGATCGGCGCACCCGAACGGGAGACGCCGGAGCTTGGCGCTCCTGTTCAGCACCTCTTGCCAGAATCGGTCGTCGTTGGTTCGCATGGGCGCCCGTGCCCCGATGGCGACGCGGTCATGTGGTGGTCTAGGACCTCGCCACCAACGACCGGAAAAGGCCCCACGACGAAGCTGCGGGGAGGCGCGCCCGAGGCGCTCTATCCGTGCGTGGACCAGCGTTCAGGACGTGCCGCCGAAGTCGACGTCCTTGGTCGCGACCGTCCCGGCCGTCCGCCCCGGCGCCGTCTGGTAGGTCCAGTACAGGTTCGTGTGCGCGATGACCTGGTCCGGTGGTGGTGTCCCCCATGCGGTCTGGTCCTCGGTCGTGTGGGCGTCGCTGACCAGGGTCGCGTCGTACCCCCTGACGAACGCCCCGTGGAGGGTCGAACGGATGCACGCGTCGGTCTGCGCGCCGGCGACGACGAGTCGCCCCACTCCCAGACCCGACAGCACGGTCTCGAGGGAGGTGTCCTCGAAGGAGTCGCCGTACTTCTTCTCGACGCGTGGCTCGACGGCGTCCGGAGACAGCTCAGGGACGATCAGCCAGTCGTCACTCCCGTGTGCAAGCTGGTCGTCGGAGTGCTGGACCCAGATGACGGGAACAGCATCCCGACGCGCCTTCTCGACGAGGTTTGCGACGTTTGCGACGACCAGGTTGCGATCGTGAGCCTCCCGGACGACGCCGTTCTGCACGTCGACGACGAGGAGGGCGGTGTTGGGCCGGTTCTCGAGTGTGGTCACGGTCTCCCCTAACTCATGTGCTTTCGGGATGTGTCGACCACGCTAGGGCCCGCCACCGACACTGGGAGATGCGACTGCGCGACCGCGGCCCGGACCTCCGTCGGCGTGCCATCGTCCCTCTAGTTGCACGCTGCAAGGTAACGTCTTCTGAGGCTCTGACACAGGGGCCCACCGACGACTCGAACTCCGAAGGGCATTCCAGTGGCGACGCGACCGTCACGTCCGGCACGGACACTCGGCATCTTCTGGCTCGTCGTGGCCGCCCTCTTCGGAGTGGTGGCCCTGGGCGGGTCGTGGGCACCCCAGCTGGGTCTGGACCTCCAGGGCGGCACCCGGATCACTCTCGCCGCGAGCACTGCGGGCGGCGAGCCGGTCACTCCCCAGAAGCTGGACCAGGCCGCCTCGATCATCGACAGCCGGGTCAACGGCAGCGGCGTCACGGAAGCCGAGGTCACCACCCAGGGCAGCGACAACATCATCGTCGAGATCCCGGGGCAGAACCGGCAGGACCTGGTCGACACCGTGAAGCAGACCGCTCAGCTCCGCTTCCGACTGGTTGCCGCCGAGGCGCAGGGCCGTCCGCAGCCGACGCCACCGTCACCCAGCCCGACACCGTCGGGCACGCCCTCGACCGGCCCCGGTGAGAAGCACACCGCCAAGCCGGCCCCTTCCCCCTCACCTCGAGGTCGGGCGCTCTCCGACGGCCTGGTTGCGGCAGACAAGCCATCGGCCAAGCCCTCGCGGACGCCCACCCCAACCGCTACCCCGCCCGCATCACCGGCGCCGTCTGCGGCGCCGTCTGCGGCGCCGGTGAAGCGGGGTGCTCCCGTTGACCAGCCGCTCGCCTGGATGGACAACCCCGGCACGTCATGGCTCCAGAAGTTCGAGGCCTACACGTGCCCGCCTCCCGGAAAGAGCAACGCACCCGTCGTCGACAACAAGAGCCAGCCATTGATCACGTGCGACGACCAGGGCATCAAGTACCTGCTGTCCGCTGCCATGATCGAAGGCACCCAGCTCACCGGCGCCTCCGCCGGCATCCCGCAGAAGCAGGCGCAGTGGGTGGTCACCCTCAGCTTCAACTCCACGGCGCGCAAGACGTTCGCCGACGTGACCTCCGCGATCGCGAACCAGACCAGCCAGCTGACCGGCCAGCCCAAGCAGTTCGCGATCGTGCTGGACGGCAAGCCGATCTCGGCTCCCCGGGTCGACTCCCCCATCTACAACGGACAGGCGGAGATCAGTGGCAACTTCACCCAGGCCGAGGCGCAGAGCCTCGCCAACAGCCTCAAGTACGGCGCCCTGCCGCTCAAGTTCACGGCCCCCGTCGTGACCGAGGAGGGTCCGACTCTGGCAGCAGACCAACTGTCGGCCGGGTTGCGAGCGGGTGCCATCGGCCTGCTCCTGGTCATGCTCTACTGCCTCTTCTACTACCGAGGCCTGGGCACCGTCGTCATCGCTTCGCTGGCCACCGCCGCACTCGTCACCTACGCCACCGTGCTGCTGCTCGGCCATGCTGTGGGGTTCACTCTCACCTTGCCGGGCATCGCGGGCCTGATCGTCGCGGTGGGCATCACCGCGGACTCCTTCATCGTCTACTTCGAGCGAATACGTGACGAGATCCGGGATGGACGCTCGGTGCGGCTCGCGGTCGAGGCCGGTTGGCGACGAGCCCGGGCCACCTGCCTGGCCGCCGACACCGTGTCGCTGCTCGCCGCGGTCGTGCTGTACATCTTCGCGATCGGCGTGGTGAAGGGCTTCGCCTTCGCGCTGGGGGTAAGCACCGCCATCGACCTGGTGGTCTTCTTCTTCTTCACGAAGCCCCTAGTCACCGTTCTCGCCCGTCAGCCGTTCTTCTACCGAGGGCACAAGATGTCTGGACTGTCTGCCGAGCACGTCGGGGTGGAACGTCTGGCCGGGGTCGGCCCACGGACCGAAGGGAGAGCATGATGAGCGCCCTGTCCCGCTGGGGCCACGCCCTCTACCAGGGCAAGATCTCCATCGACTTCGTCGGACGCCGCCGGCTCTGGTACACCCTCTCCGCACTCATAGTGCTCGTGGCGATCGGCGGACTGGTGTTCAAGGGGCTCAACTACGGCATCGAGTTCACCGGTGGCGTGGAGTACCGGGCCGTGATGGCTCCGCACTCCGCCGACGAGCAGCACGTGGTCCAGGTCCGTGGCGCGGTGGTCGGCACCGATGTCGGTACGGCGACGGCAGCGCCGACCGTCAGCACCTCCGGCAGTGACTCGATCCTGATCCAGATCGAGCCGGTCACCAACGACCAGGCCAACCAGGTCTCGGCAGCGATCGACAAGGTGCCCGGCGTGGAGGAGGTCAGCCGCCAGTCGATCGGTGCCAGCTGGGGCGCGGACGTCGCCCGCCGCGCGCTGATGGGCCTGATCGTCTTCTCGGTGCTGGTGGTCCTGTTCATCTGGGCGTACTTCCGCGAGTGGAAGATGTCCGTGGCCGCGATGGTCGCGCTCGCCCACGACCTCGTGATCACCGTCGGCATCTATGCACTGTCGGGCTTCGAGGTGTCCCCGGCGACGGTCACCGGCGTCCTCACCATCCTCGGCTTCTCCCTGTACGACACCGTGGTCGTGTTCGACAAGGTGCGTGAGAACACCAAGGATCTCGCCCGTTCTCACCGGACCTATGCGGAGGCTGCCAACCTGGCCGTCAACCAGACGCTGGTCCGCTCGATCAACACGTCGGTGGTGGCACTGCTGCCGGTCGCGGCGCTGCTGTACGTCGGCGTCGTCCAGCTCGGCTCGGGTGCCCTGAAGGACCTCGCACTCGCACTGTTCGTCGGCCTGGCAGCGGGCGCCTACTCCTCCATCTTCATCGCCACCCCGCTGGTCGCGCAGCTGAAGGAGAGGGAGCCTGCCGTGATCAGCGGCGACGCGCGGGCGATCAAGCGCCGCCAACGGCAGGAAGCGGCAGACCCGTATGCCTACGTCCCTGCCTCGGCCGGCGCAGACCCCAGGCGCGGAGGCCCCGCTCGTCGCGTCCCTGCAGAGGAGCCCGCCCCCGCCCGAGACCCGATCCCTGATGAGAGTCCGGAGGAGAGGGCCGAGCCGACTCCCCCGCGCGCGCGGCAGACTGGCCGACGGCCCGCCCCGCACCCCGTCGCACCATCCGCGGCGGCCAAACGCCCACAGCCCTCCCGGAAGAGCCGGGCGAAGCGCAAAGGGCGGTAGGCGGCCACGAGCCGGCGAGCCCAAGGCTCCTCCGGCGCACCCACGGACACGGTTCAGCGCGGCCGAAGTCCGAAGGCGCTTGGTGACTGCAGCGCCATGAGCCTCGTGACGAGCCACACCAGGCCCGCCTGCCAGACCACCGCGAGGACGACGAGCAGAGGCCACCAGTGCTCGAACTGGTGCGCGACTGCCAGACGTGGCAACGCGGCCAGCACCGCCGTGAGAAGAAGCGCCCCCACCCACAGCGCAACGACCGCGGCACGATACCCACGGCTGCGGTCGGGCGGCGGATCGATACCGAGTGCGCGGACGTCCGGAGGCGGGAAGTCCTTCAGCATGCGCCGCGAGGAGCGGTACACACGGATGCCCGGGTACTGCGTGGCCAGTCCGCGGTGAACGCGGGCGGCCACCGCCGGGTTCCAACGGACCGCGGCGGGCATCGCCACCGCCTCGATGCGCGCGGCAGCCGCGCGGAACCCGCGATCACCCAGGATGCACCTCCCCCGAGCCGCGACAACCGCGCTGACCGGTCCCAAGGACACGGTGGCGCTGCCTGGGAGATACCAGGCGTACAGCCCGCATCGGCAGTCGGCCGCAGGTGGCTCATGGTCGATACCGGCGGCGCATACCGCACGTTCCAGCCGCCCGTCCCACGGCCCCGACCCCGAGTGCACCAGCGGGTACAACCCGTTCGGGCGCAGCTCGAACTGCCGGTAGCCCCGCAGCTCACCAGGAACCAGCGAAGCTTCCTGCCGTGACTCCCCTTCCGGCGCGGTCATTCCCGTGCAGGCGTCGGCGTTGCCGGAATGGGCTCTGCCCGCGGCGCCGGCTCGGTGACCGGCTCGTCCGGCAGAGGCTCGAACTCGACCTCGCGACGCTCCGTGCCGATGTCGCCCATGTCGCTCTCCACTCACACAGCCAGTCGCTCGATCCGCGCGTTTTGGCCGGACCGGAACGTAGTCGTCCGTCTACCCATCGTCGGCGCGTCACGCCGGCTTGTCGAGGCTCTCGTCGTGCGGTCCTACGGCAGTGCGAGAAGCTGCGCCAGCGTGGGGGTCCACGGTTGTCGGAGCAGGGGCATCCCCGCCTGTTCCGGAGTCCTACCGCGCTTGCGACCGTTGCAGCCCGAGCACGCCGTCACCAGGTTGTCCCACGTATTCCCGCCTCCTTGGCACTGCGGCAGGACGTGGTCGACCGTCGCGCCGTGCCGACCGCAGTAGGCGCACCGCCGCCCGTCTCGGCGCAGCACGGCATTCTTGGAGCAGGCAGCCGGTCGATGGAGCCACTTGGCCACGACATACCGCACAAGCCGAACGACTCGTGGCCACGGGTAGGGCCCGATCGACCGCCCCTCGACATGCTCCTCGACCTCGGCCACCTTCCGCACCAGCATGTTGACCGCGTGCTTGAGCGAGGTGGCTCCGAGCTTCTCGTAGGAGGCGTTGAGGATGATCACTTGCGTCACCGCACACACCTCCTCTCGAGCTCCTCAGGCGTACGGTCGCTGTGTTCGCCGAGGCTTCGGGCCCCGGCTCGTGTAGCCATTCTGTCCCTTGCCCCACATCTCGCGCTTCCCGTGAGGCGACGAGCCGGGTCAAACGGCCCATTTAGGCGCTGTAGAAGCGGAACGCCTGCTTCGTGGCGGCTCCGCTCGCGACCGGGGCGGAGCAGAAGGCCCCGGCTCGTCACTCAACTCGGCACAAGCGCCGCGGCAGGAACCCACTCCTCGAGGACCGTCCAGCGATCGTCGGCTCGGAGCTTGGCGAGGTAGAACACTCGCCCCTCCCAGCCGTGGCCCGCCACCGCACGCCGCCACTCCACAAGGAGGGCCGCGCGCTTCACACCATCCACGCTGTCCACCACCCAGCAGTGGCGAGCCGGACACTCCGCCAGGTCCGGGGAGGCTGATCTGGCGACGCGCTCGGCCATGCTCAGCCCCTCGCGCTTCCCGCCCATTCCACCCGCCACAGGACCAGGATGCCAGATGGCTCGAACAGGTTTTCGAATGTTCGACAAGGTCCCACGGCACGAGAACAGCCCTGCTGTCCTCCCGGTTGTCGAGCTGAGGCGGGGCGTCTGGGTAGCAATCGCAAGTCCGCCAAGGAGCTACAGGATCGGCTCAAGCCCGACGGTCGCCTTCCGCAGCGCATCGAGGCTGCGTTCCACGTCGCTGTCAGTGGTCGCCCAGTTGCTCACCGAGATGCGCAGGACGCTCGTCCCGCGCCATGTCGAACCGGTCATCCAGGCAGTGCCGTCGGCGAGAAGCCGTCGTACGACCTCCTCCGTGCGCTCGTCCGTGCCGAAGGAGGCGCACACCTGGGTGTACTCGACTTCGTTGAGGACCGTTGCGCCGGGAAGGTCTTCGAGTCCGACGGCGAAGGCGCGTGCATGCCTGCACAGGCGATCCACGAGCTCGGCCACTCCCGAGCGACCCAACGATCTGAGCACGGCCCAGACCGGGAAGGCGCGACCCCGACGGGAGATCTCCGGGACCTTGTCCAGAGGCTCACCGAGCTCGTCGTGGATGAGGTATGCGCCGTGCATGCCCATCGCCGCACGTAGCGCTGCCGCGTCTCGCACGATGGCGAGGCCGTTGTCGTACGGCACGTTGAGCGTCTTGTGTGCGTCGGTCGCCCAGGAGTCCGCGCCTCGACAGCCGGCGACGAGGTGTCGGTGTCGCGGGGACGCCGCTGCCCAGAGACCGAACGCCCCGTCGACGTGCACCCAGGCGTCGTGGGCATGTGCCACGTCGATCGCGTCCGCAAAGGGGTCGAAGGCACCTGAATGCACGTTGCCGGCCTGGAGGACCACCAGGGTCGGCCTGTCGCCGTCGTCCTCCAGCGCTTCCTGCAGGGCATCGGCGCGAAGCCGACCCTGCCGGTCGACCGCGACCACCTCGGGAGTGCCGAGGCCGAGGTATCGCATGGCCAGGTCCACGGTGTCGTGACGCTCGGCACCGACGAGGACCCGGACCCGCGGCCCGCCATGGAGCCCCTGCGCAGCGACGTCCCATCCCGCTCGCCGCATCACCTCGTCGCGTCCCGCTGCGAGACAGGTGAAGTTCGCCATGGTGGCACCGGTGACGAAACCCACGGCGCTCTCGTCCGGGAGGCCGAGGAGGTCGAGCAACCACGCACTCGTCACGTCTTCGACAGCGCTGTGTGCCGGGGTGAGACGACGCAGTCCGCAGTTCTGGTCCCAGGCGCTGACGAGCCAGTCGGCCGCAAGCGCCGCCGGATGAGTGCCCCCGATCACGAAGCCGAAGAAGCGTCCTGAGCCCATGGCCGTGAGCCCCGGGGTGGCTGCCTCAGCCAGAAGGTCCACCGCCTCTGCGGGCTCCGTCCCCTGGTCGGGAAGCACCACGCCAAGCGCCTCCGTGACCTGGTCGAGCGAGGCTCGAGGCGGCACCGGCCGGCGCTCGAGTGACGTCAGCCACTCGGTGGCAAGACGGTGGGCATGGTCGAGCGCAGCAGAGTACGGATCCATGCCTCGAGTCTCGGCACGCCCAGGGAAACCCACCAGACTCGTTCGGGCCACTCCCGGCCTGCGAGCACGCCAGGCGGCCTCAGGCGCCTGGAGGAGCGCTCTTCGAAGCGCCTTGCGGCTGCCAGTCGTAGATCACCGACGTCCGGAGCACCATGTCCTGCAACGACCGGTTCCCCCGGCTCACGGCTACCCACACAAGGCCGATCGGCACGATGGCGCAGAACACGGCACGCGCCAGCGCACTGACCAGTCCGAGCCTGGCGCCCCTGTAGTTCACCACTCGCAGCCCCATCACGAGACAGCCGTAGCTGCGCCCACTGAGCCACCAGGCGAGCGTGAGGTAGACGACGAGCACGAGGAAGGCCGCTGCCATGCTGAAGATGAGGCTGACGTCCGGGAAGCTGAAATTCAGCGGGTCGACCAGGAAGAGCAGCACGGCCCATGCGGCGTATCCGATGAGGAGCGCAAGACCTACGACGAGGCCGTCGATAGCCGCAGCGACACCGCGCGTCACCAGCCCCGCCCGCTGCCCCTGGTAGGGCCGAGCCTCGCGGGGGAGAGGCGAGACACCGCTCTCGGTCATGGCACCCCCTCAACCTCGTCGGTCGCGCTGCGTCGGGAAGGTCGACTCAGCAGGTCGGTCGTCCTGGTTGTCGGCGGGCGCTTGAGTGGCCCGGCGCCCGCGACGTAGGAGAAGCCTGTCGACCGCGCGACCGACCGCCTCGTCCGCGACGATGCCCTGCATCCGCACGCCCCGCACGGTGTCCGACGCCATCGAGCCGGTCGACTCTCTGATGATCTCGGGGAGGTCGACCCCGTCGATGACCTCCTCGGCCAGCTTGATCAGGTCGATCCGGTCCAGAACCGCCTGGACGAGTACCTCGAGGTCCACGCGCTCGAGGACCACCGAGGTCAGGTCGAGTCGGTCGAGCACCGAGTCGATGTCCAGTCGGCGGGCCGCTGCGTCGAGATCGACTCTGCTGACAATGGAGTCGAGGTCGACCTTGCCGACCACGGCCTCCGCGTCCACGCGGTCCACGATCGCGTCGACGTCCACGCGCCTCACCACTTTGTCGAGGTCGATCCGGGCGGCCACCGCGTCTACGTCGATCCGTCGTGCCACGGCGTCGAGGTCCACCCGGCCCACGACGCTCTCGACATCGAGACGTGCCGCAGCCGCGTCGAGGTCGACGGCTCCGACGACCCGGTCGAGGTCGACGTACTCCAGAACCAGGTCTGTCAGGTGTGCCCGCTGCAGCACCTCCGCCAGGACCACGGGGACGAGTACGTCGAGCCTCCGCGCAAGCTCCTCGCGCAGCGAAGCCCGCTGGTCGGCCCCGTCACGGGCCACCGCAGCCAACCATCCCGCAGGCTGGAGCTGCATGGGGACGATCGGCGGGTGCAGCAGCACCTGTGTCACGGGCTCCAGGACGGAGCCTGCGGTGTGTGCCGTGCGTGCTGCGGCCCGCACGACCCGCCAGGTCGTGCCGACGACGACGTCGACCGGTGAGATGCGCTGTCGCATATCTACCCTCCCTGCCCCCTCCATGGCACACCGGAGAGAGGGCAGCACGGATCGTCCACAGCGGGTGATGCCGTCGGACGATCCACCCCCGTCGCAACCTGCTGCGCCTCGCTTCGACGCAGTGGACAAACGCTGGCGCGGCCGCGTGTTGCCCCGTAATCTCCCGCTATGACACGCCGACTGCTGGGCGCTACCGCGCTCTGTCTCGTCCTACTCGGGCTGTCGCCCGCGCTGGCATCCGCCGCGTCGTCGAACCCGGGCGAGTGCTTCGGCGACCCGCAAGCCGGAGCGGTCCCGCCGGACTGCTCCCTCCCATACGATCTCGGACCGAGCGGGATGGACGCCGGCATCCCGTCCTGGTTCGCGGCCCTCGCGGTGCTCATGGCGGCGGCCGGCATCGCCATGACGATCTACCGCGTCACGATGGCGCGGCAGATGGCCGAGGACGCCGGGCTGGACCCGGACCGCGCTACAGCGATGACGCTGCTCAGCGACGACGGGCTCGACGCCACCTACCTGGCCTCTAGCCTTCGTGGCACGGGCCCGGCTGCTGGTGCCCAGCCCGCGGGCCGCTCCGCGAACGAACGGCTCCGGGAGCTGGAGCAGCTACGCGACGAGGGGCTGGTCAGCGCAGCGGAGTATGAGGCTCGCCGACAGGCGATCCTCGACTCGATCTAGGCGCGGGCCGGGTCGCTCTCCGCAGCTCGGACTTGACGGTCTTCCCGGCCGGACCGTGCTCCATCCAGGCGCGGGACTCGACGAAGCGCTGGGACTTGTGGGCCGCAGCGCGCTCTTTGACGAACACGATGACGTCCTCCCCCTTTCGTCGTGGCGTCACAACGTGAGCGCGGCAGCTCCCGCTCTGCGCCTCTCGAACCTCCACGCCGCGACCCCGAAGAGGACTCCGAGGCCGTTGGTCGCCCAGTGCAGTCCGGCACTGGCGAGCAGGCTGCCGCTGCGGCGCCGCATCTCCCCCGCCACCAGACCGCCCAAGGCAGTGAACGCCACGGTCCCGAGCGCGACCATCGCCTTCTGCCGTAGGCCGGTTTCGTCAGGCTCCCCGGCCGCAGCGTGGGCGACGGTGAAGTCCAGGGACGGGAGCACATGCCACAGGCCGAACAGGGCCGAGCTCAGCCCCATCACGCCGACCGGTGTGCTGTGACGGTGCAGAGTCGCCCAGAGCACCGAGCGGAACCCGACCTCCTCGAGCAGGACGGTGCCGATCGGGATCACCAGGAGTGCGGTCGTCAGCGCTCGGGGAAGATCCTGCTGGTACCTGCTGTCGAGGAACGCCGAGCGCGTCCTCGGCGTCAGCACGCCGGCCACGTAGGCGCCGGCCACGGACACCACGGCCGCCAACGCCCAGGTGCCGCCGGAGCGGAGCTGTTCCCGGCCCAGCCCCAGCTGCTCCCAGGTCAGGCCGCTGCGCCGGGCAAGGAGGAGCAGAGCCAGGGCCGCCGCGGCACTGAACGAGACGTCACCGGGCGGGAGCCTGTGCTTGGCGAGGTTCACGAGCGCGAGCGCGCCGATGACCAGCGCGGGACCAAGCTGGGCAGCTGGCTCGTGGCCGCCCACGCAGCCCGAGCGCCTGGCCCTGACGACCCGGGCGAACGGCGTACGAAGCTTCACTCCTCCAGTGTGCGCCCGACCCCTCGGACTCGGACATCGCAGACGAACTCAACGCTCGCTGACGTCGCGCCGCAGGAACCCCGCCACCCCGACAGCCATCAGAGCCAGCGCGAGAGCGGTCAGCCACAGGAGAGGAAGGGCCCGGAAGTCGCCACCGGGAAGATGCGGCACGTGCGCGAACGGTGAGAGGTCCATGGCCCAGGAAGGCAGCTCCAGAAGGGGCCCCAGCTCACCGAGCAGCAGGAAGACCACCAGCATTGCCCACCCGGCCCCCGACAGCCGGGGCACCAGCCCGTAGACCGCGACGACGAGGCCCACCAGAACCCAGATCGCCGGGAGCTGCACGAGCGCACCGGCCAGTGCCCGGGCGACGTCGGCGGGCACCCCGGTGTGCGTCGCGTTCGCCACACCGACGGCGAGGCCGAACACCGAGGCGAGAATCACCGGGCCCACCACGGCGACGCTGAGCTGACCGAGCGACCATCGGACCCTGCTCGTCGCCGTCGCAAGGACAGACTCGAGGCGGAGCGAGGTCTCCTCGGCGTGCATGCGCAGGGCGGCCTGAATCCCGAATGCGGCGCCCATGATGCCCATGAAGCCCAGCTCGGTGGCGATGAAGGCATCGGTGAGCCCTTGGACGCCCCCGAGCTTGGTGATCATCTCGCGGGCCTGCGGGCTGTCGAGCATGCCGGAGACGTTGCTGGCCACGTTGCCGAGGATCACGCCGAACAGCAGGAAGCCCGCCACCCACGAGATCAGGACGCCTCGCTCAAGGCGCCAGGCGAGGGCGAGCGGCGACCGCAGCAGCCGCGGGGCCGCAGCATGTCCGGGCCGATCGGCGAGCAGGCCCGCGCCGAGGTCGCGTCGACCGTTGAGCACGAAGGCGATGGCAGAGCAGGCGACAGCGAAAGCCACCAGGAGCAGGAAGACGGGCCATCGGTCGCCCGCGTAGGGACGCACCTGTTGGCCCCATCCGATCGGCGAGGACCACGTGAGCCACGTGGGGTTCTCGTCACCGGCCGAGTCACCGACGGCCCGGGTGACGTAGGCCACCCCGAGTGCCGCGGTGGCCAGTCCTCGCGCGGCGCGGGCAGTCGTGGTCAGCTGCGCGGAGACGGCCCCCACCCCCGCGAACACCAGACCCGTCGCCGTCCAGGCGAGGCCGAAGGCGAGCGATCCCGTGAACGGAAGTCCGGCTGCCGTGAGCGCCACGGTGGTCAGGAGGCCGGTCGCCAGGGCCGCGCCCGTCGCCGTGGCGAGGCCCGCGGCGAGGGGCGCATGTTCGCCCAGGACTCCCCCGGCCAGGAGCTCCAGACGGCCGACCTCCTCCTCGGCCCGGGTGTGTCGCACGACGAGCATGAAGGCGAGTACGGCGAGGAGGGCGGATCCGATCCCGCCCATCTTGATCATCGCGATCGCGCCGAGCGAGGTGACGTCGTAGATGCGCCCGTAGAGCGCCACCAGCGACGGGGTGTTGTTGATGACTTCCGCCGCCTCGACCCGTGCCGCCATGTCTGGGTAGAGGCCGAGCGTCGCGTCCGCCGAGAAGCCCGCCATGACCACGAACAGCGCGACCCACAACGGAAGCATGATCCGGTCGCGGCGGAGCGCGAGTCGCAACAGGGTGCCCGTGCCGGCCAGCCCTTCGGTCATGACTCCAACATAGGACCGTCGAGCGCCCGGATGCACCAAACGCCCCGAGTTGCGCGCCCGCGGAGCGGTCGTGGGGCGATTTTTGGTCCCGCGCGGCCCCTCGCGTCAGGGGTGCCTGCCGAGGACCAGGTAGGCGACAGGCCCGATCGGCTGGACGAAGCACCCGAGCGCCCACAGCGCCTTCGGGCCGCGGACCTGTGCCGCCGGACGCCTCCTGAGGTCCACGAGCGCCACCGTGGTGAGCACGGCTTCGACGGCCGCCGACACCAAGATGACCTTCTGCTGCGTGGCGGTCAGATCAGTCCATTGCCGCTTCGTCGCCATACCTCGACGCTAGCCCAGAGGTCTACTGCGCGGGAGGCGGAACCGCACGTCGGCGCAGTGTCGACAGCTGCGCGACGATCTGCTCGACCACGGCCTCCGCGGGTGCAGTCGCGTCCACGGACAGCGCGGGCTCGTCCGGGCCGGGCTCCTCGAGCGCCTCGAGCTGGCTTGCGAGCAGGCTCGAGGGCATGTAATGGCCCGTCCGGCGGACCAGGCGGTGCGCGAGCTTCGAAGGGTCCACGACGAGGTGGATGAAGACCACGCCGCCGTGCGGCGCGATCCGGTCACGATAGGGCCGCTTGAGCGCGGAGCAGGCGATGACTCCGCCTTCTCCCGCGCGGATCCGGGCGTCGACCCAGCTCGCAACACGGTCGAGCCACGGCCACCGGTCCTCGTCGGTCAGCGGGGTCCCAGCGTGCATCTTGTCCACGTTGGCCGCCGGGTGCAGGTCGTCCCCCTCCTCGAAGGTCAGACCGAGCCGTGCAGCGAGCAACCGCCCGACCGTGCTCTTGCCGGAACCGGCCACTCCCATCACGACGAGGACGGGCGCACGATGGCCCTCCCCGGTCCGCGCAGGCATACGGACAGTGTCTCAGGCGGAGTCGGCCGGTGACGGCTAGCCTGTCCGCACATGAGCCCTGACCGTCCCGGAAGCGACCGAGCGGCGCTTCGCGTCGCCTTCGTCCCCGGTGTGACGCCGGACAAGTGGGGACGGACCTGGGGCGAGCGCATGCCACAGGTGCCCCTGCAGCTCCTTCCGGTCGAGGAGGAGAACCAGACCGCCGTCCTGTACGACGGTCGCGCCGAGATGTGCTTCGTGCGGCTGCCGCTCGATCCGGAGCACCAGGAGGGGCTGCACGTCATCCCGCTGTACGTCGAGGTTCCCGTGGTCGTCGTACCCAAGGGCCACTACGTCGAGGCGGCGGACGAGGTGACGCATGCGGACCTCACCGATGAGCACGTCCACCAGGTGCCCCCGCTCACGCCGAAGCAGGCGGTCGAGACCGTGGCAGCCGGGGTGGGCGTGGTGATCCTGCCCATGTCGGTTGCGCGGCTCCACCATCGGCGAGACGTCGTGCATCGTCCGGTCACGGACGAGCCGGAGACGAGGATCGGCCTGGCCTGGCGTCGCGACCTCGAGGACGAGCGCATCGAGACGTTCATCGGCGTGGTGCGCGGCCGGAGCGCCAACAGCTCTCGCGGGACGGCTCCGCGCCGTCGACGCGGGCGCTGAGATCCCTGCGGGACCCTCGATGCCTGTTCTCAGGGGCGGCCGGGCAGGACGTGGTCGGAGAGCCACCCGCCCAGCGCTTCGGCACTGGCCGCGACGAGGTCCGGCCAGTCGAGTGCCGACTCGTCGGCATTGTCCGAGACGTGCTTCACGAGGCGGACGGGGAAGCCCATCTGCCGACATGCGTAGGCGACCGCATAGCCCTCCATGTCGACGAGGTGCGCCTCCTTGGCAAGGACCGACCGCATCGCGGGGTCGGTGACGAAGACGTCACCCGAGGCAAGGACGGTGCCGTCGCCGCCGTCGAGAGTGAGCCGCTCCTGCGGGTCGTAGCCGAGTGCTCGGACGGCGTCCGCGTTCATGTCGTGGTTCAGGGCCACGCCCGGGACGTGGATCCCCTCCAGCCCGTCGCGCAAGGCCCCCGCGGTGCCGATGTTGACCACCATGGTGCTCGTGGGGTCCAGGCCGGCGAGAGCACGTGTCGTGGCCACCGCGGCGGCAGTCTTGCCGAGACCGGTCACGACGACGGGCAGGTGGTCGGGGACGAAGGCAGCCTCCGCCCGGGTGGCTGCCACGACGAGGGTCTGCTGATGCCTCACAGAGGCAGCCTAGATCCGCGATGGTCGACAGCCTCCGCGTGACCCCCGTCTCGTCGCGACGCCGTGTCCTGAAACACATCAATGTTTGCCATCTGTACCGGTCTGGGTACGAGCCCCGATATGGCCTTAGACACCTCTGCACCCGGACGAGATACGACTACCAGTCCCCATCCCGCACTCGAGGACCCGGTCACCGAGGAGTCCAGCCCCACCACCGGAAGAGTCGACAAGGTCGTCTTCGGCGTCACGGCCGCACTCGCCGTCGGCTTCCTGGTCTGGGGCTTCGCGGACACGCCGAGTCTCGGCACTGCCTCCTCCTCGGCCCTGTCCTGGACGGTCACGAACATGGGCTGGCTCTTCGTCACCCTCGCCTCGGCGTTCGTCGCCTTCGTGATCTGGCTTGCTGCGGGACGATTCGGCAACATCCCGCTCGGCAACGACGACGAGGAGCCGGAGTTCCGGACGGTCTCGTGGATCGCGATGATGTTCAGCGCCGGCATGGGCATCGGGCTGATGTTCTACGGCGTGAGCGAGCCGCTGACCCACTTCGCCACCCCGCCTCCCGGCACGGTCGACGCAGGTAGTCCCCAGGCCGTCCAGACGGCGATGGCAACGACCCTCTTCCACTGGACCCTTCACCCCTGGGCGATCTACGCGGTGGTCGGCCTCGCTGTCGGCTACGGCGTGTTCCGGAAGGGGCGCCGTCAGCTGATCAGCTCGGCATTCATCCCGCTCATCGGGGAGCGCCGCGCCGGCGGCGGCGTCGGCCGGGTCATCGACATCCTCGCCATCTTCGCCACGTTGTTCGGTTCCGCGGCCTCCCTCGGTCTCGGCGCCCTGCAGATCGGCAGCGGCCTGGAGATCGTCTCGGGCCTGGGCAAGATCGGCAACGGCGTCCTGGTCGGCATCATCGTGCTGCTGACCATCGCTTTCATCGCCTCCGCCGTCTCCGGCGTGGAGAAGGGCATCCAGTGGCTCTCCAACATCAACATGGTGCTGGCTCTGGTGCTCGCCGTGTTCGTGTTCGTGGTCGGCCCCACCGTGTTCATGCTCGACCTGCTCCCGACCGCGATCGGCAGCTACTTCCAGGACCTCGCCGCGATGTCGGCCCGTACCGACGCTTCAGGCGGTGACGGGATGGCCGAGTGGCTCTCCGGTTGGACAGTCTTCTACTGGGCCTGGTGGCTGAGCTGGACGCCTTTCGTGGGCATGTTCATCGCGCGGATCTCCCGCGGTCGCACCATCCGCCAGTTCGTGACCGGCGTCCTGCTGGTCCCGAGCCTGGTGAGCGTCGTGTGGTTCGCCATCTTCGGTGGCGCCGCGATCAGGATGCAGCAGGCTGGCGTGGACCTGGCCGGAGCGTCCTCGGTGGAGGGTCAGCTCTTCGGGCTTCTGGGGCACATGCCCCTCGCCACGGTCACGAGCATCCTGGTCATGGTGCTCGTCGCGATCTTCTTCGTCTCCGGAGCGGACGCGGCGTCGATCGTGATGGGTTCTCTCTCCGAGGAGGGTGCTCTCGAGCCGAGCAGGAAGACGGTGATGTTCTGGGGAGTGGCGACTGGTGGCGTCGCGGCGGTGATGCTGCTCGTCGGCGGCGACTCCGCCCTCACCGGCCTGCAGAACATCACGATCGTGGCTGCTCTGCCGTTCGCCGTGGTGATGATCGGCCTTGCGGTGGCACTCGTGAAGGACCTCCGCAACGACCCGCTCATGGTCCGCAGGCGCTATGCGCGCGAGGCCATGGAGCAGGCAGTGGTCACCGGCGTGACCCTTCACGGGGACGACTTCGCGATCGCCGTGCAGCCGGCCGATGAGCCCGTGCTCTCCGACGGTGACAGGACGCAAAGCCGGAGCGCCGACGTCGCCCGCTGACCCAGCCGGGCAGCATTCGGCACGCACCGACCGTACGAGCAAGAACCGACAAGGGGAGCCGAGCAGCCACCCGGTGGCTGCTCGGCTCCCGTCGTCTCGAGGACCCGCAGGTCGGCTGCCCCTGGTGGGGGTGTCACCAGCCGGCCGGAAGCGGCCGCCCCTCGTGGAAACCCGCGTCGGACTGCACGCCGATCGTGGCCCGCTCGTAGAACTCCTCGAGCGTCCCCGCCCCGGCGTAGGTGCAGGCCGAGCGAACACCGGCGAAGACGTGGTCGATGAGGTCCTCGACTCCGGGACGGGCGGGGTCGAGATACATGCGGGAGGAGGAGATGCCTTCCTCGTACAGGCCCTTGCGCGCGCGGTCGAACGCCGTCTCCGTGCTGGTGCGGCTGGCCACCGCACGGGCGGAGGCCATGCCGAAGCTCTCCTTGTAGGCACGGCCGTCCGCGTCGATGTGCAGGTCCCCCGGCGACTCGTAGGTGCCTGCGAACCACGAACCGACCATGACCTGGGACGCGCCGGCGGCCAGGGCGAGGGCAACGTCGCGCGGGTGGCGGACGCCACCGTCGGCCCAGACGTTCTTGCCCATCTCGCGGGCCGCGGCCGCACACTCCAGCACGGCGGAGAACTGCGGGCGTCCTACCCCGGTCATCATCCGGGTCGTGCACATCGCCCCGGGGCCGACGCCGACCTTCACGATGTCGGCTCCCGCCTCGACCAGGTCACGGACGCCCTCCGCCGAGACCACGTTGCCTGCCACGACAGGCACCCGCGGGTCGAGGGCGCGCACGGCGGCCAGCGCTTCGACCATCCGTCCCTGGTGGCCGTGCGCCGTGTCGACGACCAGGCAGTCGATGCCCGTAGCGAGGATCGACTTGGCCTTCGCGGCAACGTCGCCGTTCACACCGATCGCTGCGGCCACCCGGAGCCGACCCTCCGCATCAACGGCCGGCGCGTACAGGGCAGAACGCAGCGCACCGGTCTTGGTCAGGATCCCCTGCAGGCGACCCCCACCGTCGACCACCGGTGCGAGCCGGTGCCGCGTCTCGTCGAGAACCTCGAAGGCCGCCCTCGGGTCGACCGTGTCCGGCAGGGTGACCAGGGCCTGCGTCATGACCTGGTGCACCTGCGTGAACCGGTCGACGCCAAGGCAGTCTTCCTCGGTCACGATGCCGACCGGACGCGCGTCCTCGACGACGACGGCGGCCTTGTGAGCACGCTTGGGGAGAAGCGCCAGCGCGTCGCCCACGGTCTGGTGGGGGTCCAGGATGATCGGCGTGTCGAACATGAGGTGGCGCGACTTCACCCAGGCCACGACGTCCTCGACCACGGCGAGCGGGATGTCCTGGGGGATGACCGAGATGGCACCCCGGCGTGCGACGGTCTCGGCCATGCGTCGGCCGGAGATGGCCGTCATGTTCGCGACGACGAGTGGGATCGTCGTACCGGTGCCGTCGTTCGTGGAGAGGTCGACGTCGTATCGAGAGGAGACCTCGGAACGCCGCGGGACCATGAAGACGTCGTTGTAGGTCAGCTGGTACGGCGGCGGTGAGTCGTTGAGGAAGCGCACGAGGACGAGAGTCTACCCTCGCAGGCCCGCCTCGGGCCGCTTCGGAGGAAGCGGCACGAACCCGCTCGTGCGCCGGACGTAGTCGACGTACGCCGGCCGACGCTCGGCGATGTCCTTCTCCAGCAGCGGCTTGCCCGTCCCCCGGGCCAGGAGCCAGGTCATCAGCACCGGGGACAGCACGGTGAGGACGCCGGGCCACGCGCTGAAGGCGACCAGCGCGATGCCCCACCAGACGCAGGCGTCGCCGAAGTAGTTCGGGTGGCGCGTGTAGCGCCACAGGCCCGTGTCGAGGACCTTGCCGTGGGAGTCCGGGTCGTCCCGGAAGACCTGAAGCTGGTAGTCGCCGACGGTCTCGAAGAAGACGCCCACCGCCCACACCCCCACGCCGACCCATGCAACTGCGCCGAGCGCAGGCGTCTCGAACATGGCCACCTGCGCGGGCAGTGACACGAACCACATGACCGCGGCCTGGGTGAGGTAGATGCGACGCAGGGCGTACCAGTGTCGGTTCCCATCCGCCTGGCGCATCAGGGCTGAGTACCTCGGGTCCTCGCCCTTCCCCCGCGAGCGCCGTGCGATGTGGACGGCGAGGCGCACGCCCCAGACGGCAGTCATGCCCAGGACGAGCAGGCGTCGCGACTCGGCGCCGACCCCTGCTGACAGGAAGTAGGCCGTGAGGGCGATCGCCACGAAGCCCAGACCCCAGGCCACGTCGACCACGGCATGCTTGCCCAGGCGCAGGGCGACGAGGAACGTCGCCCCGAGCACGGCAACCGTCGCGAGGACGGTCCAGGGAAGGGCAGCCGCGAAGGACGCGACGTCGAAGTCGGACATCACCGCCGCCTCACCAGCTCCGCACCGGTTCGATCTCGCTCACACCGTCGGCTGATGGCTTTACCGCGAGGATCTGGTCCACCCCCATGCGGCCTTCCTCGAACGCGAGGGCGCCGCCCACCAGGTAGAGCCGCCAGACCCGTGCGACCTCCTCCCCCACGAGCTCCAGGACCCTGGTCCAGTTGCTCTCGAACGTCGCGTACCAGGCGTCGACCGTCCGCACGTAGTGCTCCCGTAGCGCGTGCACGTCGCGCACCTCGAGTCCTGCGCGCTCGATCAGCGCGACCGTCTCCCCCACGGGCCGCATGTGCATGTCAGGGGCGATGAAGGCCTCGATGAAGGGGCCGCCGCCGGGTCGTGTGGTGCGCGACATCTGCTGGATGAGCGCCCTGCCGCCGGGTCTGAGCAGGCTGCGGATCCGTGCAGCGAAGACCGGGTAGTTCTGCTTGCCGACATGCTCGCCCATCTCGATCGACGACACGGTGTCGAACGGGCCGTCGGAGACGTCCCGATAGTCCTGGAGCCGGACCTCCACCCGGTCGGTGAGGCCACGCTCGACCACCCGCTTGTCGACGAAGTCCTTCTGTTCCTGGGAGATCGTCACGGCGACCACGGAGGCGCCGTGGCACTGAGCCGCGTGGAGGGCCAGGGAGCCCCAGCCGCAGCCGAGGTCGAGGTGGCGGGTGTGCTCGCTCACCCCCAGCTTGCGGCAGACCAGCTCGAGCTTGTCGCGTTGGGCGTCCTCCAGGGTGTAGCTCGGCGCGTCACTGGTGAAGTAGGCACACGAGTACGCCATGTGCGGGTCCAGGATCAGCGCGTAGAAGTCGTTGGACAGGTCGTAGTGGTGCGCGATCGCCTCACGGTCACGCGTGAGGGTGTGGAGTCGCCCGCGCAGCCGCGCCTGCGTCGCGGGCGGCTCGGGCGGCGGGCCCAGGGCGCCGAGCGCGGCCGCCGCGCGAAGGCCCGCCGCGACCGTCCGCGGAGTCAACCGTGGGGAGGCACGCTGCTCCCTCGCCGATCGCCACACGCGTCGGAACCCGTCGAGGAGGTCACCACTCACGTCGAGCTCACCGGTCACGTAGGCCTGCGCGAGACCGAGCTCCCCTGGGGCGTACACAAGCCGTCTGAGGGCGTTCGGGTGGCGGATCTCCACGGCCGGCGCATCGACGGGCCCGGCGGCACTGCCGTCCCAGGCGCGGATCCGGACCGGGACACGACCGCCGAACATGGGGGCCACGACTGACTCGATCTGCTGCGCTGTCCTCGACATTCTCACCTCGCGGGCTCGGCTCTCCTCCTCTGTGGGTTCGCAGAGCCCAGCCTCCAGGATGGGTCGTCATAAGAACAGCTCCGCCTTGCCGAGCATCTGGTGGCCGCTCGACGAGCCGCCTCTCGGTGCCGTCCGCTTCGTCAGCCATCGTCGAATTGTCCCGGGCCGGCCCGTACAGTGACGCGCATGGTCGCCTCCGCACCGCCGACGTTCGTGCAGTCCGGAGACCCGGCCAGGATCGTGGAGGACCTCGCGGCTGAGTTCGACCGCCGGGTTGGCAGGCAGCCGGCGTTGGTCGCCGCGGCGCCGGGCCGGGTCAACCTGATCGGCGAGCACCTCGACTACAACGGCGGTCGGTGCCTCCCCCTGGCCCTCCCCCACGCGACGTACGCCGCCATGGCCCCCCGGGACGACCGCACGCTGTCCATGACCTCGCTCCAGACCGGTGAGACGCACCAAACGCTGCTCGACCACCTGCGACCGGGAGCGGTGGAGGGCTGGTCCGCCTACGTCGCCGGCGTCGCCTGGGCTGTAGCCCAGCTCGGCTGGGACGTTCCGGGCCTCGACGTGGTGGTGGACTCCCGCGTGCCGATCGGCTCCGGGCTGTCGAGCTCGGCCGCCCTGGAGTGCTCGGTCGGGCTGGGCCTCACGAGTCTGGCCGGGCTGGTCGACACCGGCGAGGTACGCCGCATGCTGGTCGACGCGTGCATGCGGGCGGAGTCCGAGATGGCCGGCGCCCCGACGGGCGGGATGGACCAGAGCGTCGCGCTCCTGGCCCGGACCGGCCACGCCCTGCTTCTGGACTTCCAGGACGGTTCGGCCCGGCAGGTGCCCTGGGACCCGGCCGCGGAGGGTCTGGCGCTCCTCGTCGTGGACACCCGGGTGTCCCATGCCCTCACCGACGGCGGCTACGCCTCGCGTCGCGCCGACTGCGAGGCGGCGGCGCGGCAGCTCGGTGTCTCCACGCTGCGACAGGTCCAGGGGCGGCCCGAGGTGCTCGACTCGCTCGCCGACGAACGGGTACGCCGCCGGGTCAGGCATGTCCTGAGCGAGATGGACCGCGTCGACGCCGCTGTGTCGGCGCTGGAGCGGGGGGACGACGAAGCCCTCGGGCCGCTCCTGGACGCCTCCCACGACTCCCTGCGCGACGACTACGAGGTCTCCTGCCCGGAGCTGGACCTGGTCGTCGAGACCTGCCGGCGTCACGGCGCCCTGGGCTCCCGGATGACCGGAGGTGGCTTCGGCGGCTCGGCCGTCGCGCTGCTCCCGGAGGACCAGGTCGCCGGGGTGGCCGCGGCCACGGCGTCGACGTTCGAGGAGAACGGCTGGGCCGCACCGGGCTTCCTCCGCGCGCAAGCCGCCCAGGGAGCGCACCTGCTCAGGTAGCCGAGACCCCGCCTATCTCGCCCTCCCGGAAGGCGTCGACGAACAGTGCGTGGTCCTCTCGGACCTGCCAGGCGTACTCGACGCCGAACCCCACCACCTCGGCGGTGAACTCCTCGCGACGCCCCTCGAGGACCTGGGCGACCGCCTCCTCGACCTGGAACTCCACGAGATCCTGGTCGCTGTCCTCGTCGGAGGCGCAGTGGACCTTGGCGCTCGCCCGCCCCAGGCTCTCGACGAGCAACGCCATCTCGTCGGGCTCGTTGATCTCCGACCAGTCGAGGTCGACCTCGTACGGCGACACCTCGGACACGACGTAGCCGCGCCCGTCGAGCCGTGTGTGTCCGAGCAGCGGGTCGGTGTGCACCTGGAGGGCACGCTGGCTGACGACGGTGCGGTGCCCCTCGTGGTCGAAGTACCGGTCGACCTCGCCGCTGTCGACGAAGCGGCTCACCGCGGGCACGTTGGCCTGCTTCATGGAGAGCACGACGTCGTTGTCTAGCGCCTGGCTGTAGCCCTCGACGAGGACGTTGTACGCCGGGAGGCCGGCGCTGCCGATCCCGAACCCGGAGCGGCCCACGACGTCACGCACCTCGTAGAACAGGTCCCGGTCGAACCGCTTGGACTCCGGGATCGTCGTGAGGTACTCCTCGAAGGCCCTCAGCACCTTCTCGCGCTCGTCGGGCTCGAGCCGACGGACGCCTGAGCCTTCACGGAAGACCCGGACCCCACGCTCGTGCACGGTGACGCCGTCGAGGAGGTCCCGCCGGCTGAGTCGTCGGGCCTGCACGAGGAACTCCTGCACCGGGCCCTCGGTGTTGTGCAGGTAGAGGCCGAAGTCGTCGTCGCTGTCCTCCTCGACGTAGTGGTCGATCTGCGCGAGGTAGGCAGCGACATAGGTCTCGATCAGGTCGCGGACCGCACTCTCCGGGAGCGCCTTCTGCCATCCCATCAGCGCAAGACTTGCGGCGAACCTGCGCAGGTCCCACGTGAAGCGTCCGACGTAGGCCTCGTCGAAGTCGTTGACGTCGAAGACCAGCCGGCCGTCGCTGTTCAGGTAGGTCCCGAAGTTCTCGGCGTGGAGGTCGCCGTGGATCCAGATGCGGCTGGTGCGCTCGTCCACGAACGCGTCCTCCGCGTCGGTGACGTCGGCGTAGAAGAGGCAGGCCGAGCCGCGGAAGAAGGCGAAGGGGTCGGCAGCCATCTTGCGGTACTTCACCCGGAAGGCGTGGGGGTCGGCGTGCATGAGGTCGGCGAACGCGTCCTCGAGGACCTCGATGATCTGTCGCTTGCGGCTCTCGGTGGCGGCCATCCGATCAGGATGTCAGGTGGGCGAAGAGCTGGACGTACTGGATCAGGTGACGGTCGCCGAGGAACTGCTCCTCCACCCGCTCCCTCGCCGCGTCACCGAGCTTGGTCGCCAGTGCGTCGTCGGTCATCAGTCGTTCGACGGCCGCTCCGAAGGCGTCGAGGTCCAGCGGGTCCTGGAGCAGGATGCCGTGGACGCCGTCGACGATCTGGTCGTTGATGCCTCCGACGGCCGTGGCGACCACCGGCCGGGCCTTCCACATCGCCTCGGTGACCGTGAGCCCGAAGCCCTCGACCAGGCTCTTCTGCACCACCACGGAGGCCCTTCGCTGCAGGGCGTTGACGAGGTGGGCGTTCTCGTCGACGTCGTCCATCGGCAGGCTGACCAGGTGTACCCGTCGTTGCACGTCGACCGGAAGGCGGGCCCAGAGGCTCTTGCACTCGTCGAACACCGCGAGGCCCTCCGGGTCGTCGGAGACCCCGGATGCCTCCGGACCCACGAGCGCGAGGTGGGCGTCCTCGGGCAGGCGGTCGAGCCGGTCGGTGAAGCCACGCAGGACACCGGGCATGTCCTTGAGCCGGTCCCAGCGACTGACCTGCATGGCCAGCCGGGCTTCGGTCGGGATCCATCCGTGGCCGTGCACCAGGCCCGTGTGTGGCCGAACCCGCCCCGGGGAGCCGTCGCGACGGACGAATCCGAGCTGGTCCGGGTCCGGGTGGATGCCGCTGAGCCCCGCCTGCGCGAGCGAGGCCAGCACCCTGCTCTCCGAAAGGTCGACATTCTTGGCGCTGAAGGGGTCGACCGAGGGCGCGATGATCACGACCTTGTCCGCGGGCACCCACTGCGGGACGTACTCCTCCCTGGAGAACACGAACGCGTCCGCACCCCGGACGAAGTCGCGGAGGAAGTCCCAACCGATCTCCGTGAGGGCGTTCGGCGTGTCCCGCCCGATGTGGCAGCGCCAGATCACGTGGGCGCCGAGGCGTCGCAGCCCGTCGACCAGCCCGGCGGTCTGGGGGTCGTGCAGGAGCACGATGTCACCCGGCTTCACGACCTGCTCCGCCATCGGCAGGTTGAACGAGAGCACCTTCGCGAAGTGGTCGCGCTGCTTGGGACCGAGCTGGCCGCCGTCCCCCGGGGACCCGTGGAGGAAGTTGTGCAGCCGTTTGGTGATCATGAAGAAGTCATGGTCGCCGTCGAGCACGAGCCATCGGGTGTCGACACCGGCGCCTCGGCCGTAGGCGAGGATGTACTGCAGCATCTCCGCGACGCCGCCGCCCTTGCTCGTGGCGTTGATGTTCCAGACCGTCCGGGTCCCGAGCAGCCCCATGGCCTGCTGCTGGTAGGCGAGGAGGCGCTCGGCCCGCTGCCTCGAGAGCAGCTGGGCAAGGCGCTCCAGCGGAACCGGCTGGATCTCGATCTCCCGCACCGTGACCTCCCGATCACTCTCCTGAGACCAGCCTAGGACGAGATGACCTTTCGCCTGGACAAATCGGCAACCTCCAGTCCACTGTCGCGAAGTTCCAGGGCGGCCAGCTCGCGCACGACTTCGTGCTCCCCGCGCCGCCAGGCGCCGGCCGGGTCGTCGCAGATGCGGGCCAGGCGGTGCAGCGGCTGACGCGTCAGAGCCCTGAGGGCGAACAGGTCCAGGTCGTCGGAGCTGTCGACGAAACGGCGACCGGCGGTGGCCTCCCTGACGAAGCGCCAGCGGGGCGGCAGGTAGACCGCGAGAGCGATCAGGACCGGGATGGCCGCCACGGCGAGCGCGAGCCAGAAGGCCAGGGTCTGGACGGCCTGGACCTGGGCGTCTCCGGCGGCGGCGATCTGCTCCGCGGCACCACCGGCGCCGTCGAACGGCGCGCGCACCTGGTCCCCGACGAGGGGCACCTCCCCGACAGTCCGTCCCGCATCCCGAAGCTTCGCGGCGAGGCCGGTGCCGGCGTCGGAGATCTGCCGTCCGGGCTCCGCGAGTGACAGCGTGGCGTCGCGTACGACGAGCGCGGCGCGCACCGACAGCCACACCCAGCCCAAGAGCAGCAGGTCACCCAGCATCTGGCGGGAACGGCGTCCGGGAGCATCGGCGTAGAGCTTCATGCCTTGAGGGTTCCCTGATCCGGGAGGTTCAGCGCTTGACCGGGGTACTTGCCCAGCGCAGCATCGTCGGTGTGGCAGTGCACATGAGCTCGCATCTCGACGCCGTGCTCACCGAGCTCGCCGTGGAGCCGGCACCCTTCCGCGTGCGGGGCTACGCCGGGGGCCGCCTGTTCGTCGACACACGCGACGCCTGGCTGGTCTGGGAGCCACGCCGGGTCGTCCCGATCTTCGCCGTCCCCGTCGCCGACCTCGACGCCGAGCTGGTACCCCCCTCGACCCCTGACGACACGCCGGCCCGGCTGCCACCCGTCCTCGGCCCCCACACCTTCCGGTGGCACACCAGCCCCGGCAGCCCGTGGGATCTCCGGGTCGACGGCACGGTCTATGGCCGTGCGGCGTTCCGTCCCGACGATGCCGACCTCGCCCAGCACGTCGTGCTGGACTTCGGCCAGTTCACGTGGAAGGAGGAGGACGACGACCTCGTCGGGCACCCCCATGACCCGTTCAAGCGGATCGACATCCGCACGTCGACCCGGCACGTCGTCGTGTCCCTCGACGGCGCCGTGCTCGCCGACAGCACGAGCCCGCGGATCCTCGCCGAGACCCACCTGCCCCTGCGCTGGTACCTCCCCCGCTCCGACGTGCGCATGGACCTGCTGAGCAGGTCCGAGACCATCACGACCTGTGCCTACAAGGGCCACGCCGCGTACTACTCGTACGAGGCCGCCGGCGAGGCCGGATCGGACATAGCGTGGACGTACGAACGGCCCCTGCACGATGCAGAGGCCGTTCGGGACCACGTCTGCTTCTGGAACGAGCGCACCGACATCGTGGTCGACGGCGAGCTGGCACCGCGGCCGGGGACGCCCGCGTCGCTCTTCCGGCCGCCTACTTGAGCTCGGCGGAGGACTTCCCGAGCAGTCTGCGCGCCACGATCAGCTGCTGGATCTGCTGCGTGCCCTCGAAGATGTCGAGGATCTTCGAGTCGCGGGCCCACTTCTCCAGCAGCTCGTGCTCGCTGTAACCGATGCTCCCGGCCAGCTCCACGCACCGCAGGGTGATGTCATTGCCGACGCGTCCGGCCTTCGCCTTGGCCATCGAGGCCTCCAGCGAGTTGGGCTTTCGGTTGTCGGCCATCCAGGCGGCCTGGAGAGTCAGCAGGTACGCCGCCTCCCAGTCCGCCTCCATCTGCAGGAACGCAGCGGCGGCTGCCGACTGGGTGTGAGCCGGCCGGTCGTAGTCGATGACTACCCCTGCCTTCTCCAGCAGCTCCTTGGTCAGCTCGAGCGAGGCGCGCGCGCACCCGACCGCCATGGCGGCGACGAGCGGCCGCGTGTTGTCGAAGGTCGCCATCGCCCCCGCGAAGCCCTGCTTGACGTCGATCTCGGGGCTGCCGAGGAGGTTCTCCTTCGGCACCCGGCAGTCCTCGAACCTGATCGTCGCGGTGTCGGAGGATCGGATACCGAGCTTGTGCTCCAGGCGCTCGACGGTCATGCCGGGTGTGCTCTTGGGGACAACAAACGACTTGATGGCGGCCCTGCCGAGGCTCTTGTCGAGAGTCGCCCACACGACCACGGCGTCGCTGCGCTCGCCCGAGGTGACGAAGATCTTCTCGCCGTTGAGGACGTACTCGTCGCCGTCGAGGACCGCGGTGGTCTGGATGTTGGCGGAGTCCGACCCCACCCCCGGCTCGGTGATGGCCATGCTCGCCCACAAGCCGTCGAAGCGCTTGTGCTGCTCCTCGTTGGCCACCGAGGCGATGGCGGAGTTCCCGAGCCCCTGGCGTGGCATGGAGAGCAGCAGGCCCACGTCGCCCCAGCACATCTCCATGATCGAGAGCACCGAGGCGAGGTTGGACCCGTTCTTCGTGCCCGCAGCGGCCTCCTCCGACGTACCCTCCTCACGACGGACGCCGGCAGCCCCGGCGCCGCTGGCGGCGCCCGACTCGCTGAGCCCGTCGATCATCGCCGCCAGCATGTCGAGCTCCTTGGGGTACTCGTGCTCGAGCTGGTCGTACTTGCGGGAGTTGGGGCGGAGCAGGTTCATCGCGACCTGGTGCGCCTGGCCGACGAGCGGCCGGAACTTCTTGGGGGCTTCGAGATTGATCATGACGGCTTCCTCGTGAAGGGACGTGGTCCTGACAGGGCGACCCGCGGTCGGTCAGACGAGGACCCCTCCTTCCATCAAGCCGATGGCGCGCAGGTCGCGGTACCACCGCTCCACGGGGTGCTCCTTGACGTAGCCGTGTCCACCGAGCAGCTGGACACCGTCGTTGCCGATCTGCATGCCTCGCTCGGCGCAGAGCTTGCGGGCCAGCGCGACCTCGCGGTCGAACGGCTTGCCCTGGGCAGCACGTGAGGCCGCCCGGTAGGTCACCAGCCTCATGGCCTGCAGCTCGATGCCGATGTTGGCGACCATGAACGCCACCGACTGCCGGTTGCTGATCGGCTCGCCGAACGCCTGCCGCTCGTTGACGTAGGGGATGACGTAGTCGAGCACCGCCTGGCCGGTGCCGACGGCCAGGGCACACCACGCGAGGCGCGACAGGCGGACACACTCGGCATACGCCTCACCGCCCTTGTCGCCCAGAAGCGCGATGTCCTCGACTCGCGCGTCCTTGAGAACCACGCGGCCGAGGCCGGCGGCACGAACCCCCATGGAGGGCTCGGACTCGATCTCGAGGCCCTCGGTGGACGACTCCACCAGGAACAGGGCAGGTGTGCCGTCGAGCTCGGCGCCCACCACGAACAGCTCAGCCTCGGCTGCACGCGGCACCAGCGACTTCACGCCGTTCAGCACGAAGCCGTCGCCGTCGCGGCGGGCGGTGGTCTCTGGGCTCATGGCGTCGAACAGCGGCCGGGGCTCGGTGAGCGCCAGTGCGGCCGCGGGTACGCCGTCGCCGGTGAAGGCCGGGAGGTACGTCGACTGCTGCTCGTCACTCCCCCACAGCGACAGCGCCGTGGCGACCGCGCCGGGCGCGAGGCAGGCCACGGCAAGCCCCAGGTCGCCTTTCGCCATCGCCTCGGCGACGAGGGTCCCGGCCATGGCCGAGCGCTCGGTGGAGATGCCGCCGAGCTCCTCGGGCACACCGAGGATGGGCAGTCCGATCTCGAGGCTCGACTTCAGGAGGTCGTCGGGGGCTGCGCACGCGTCGTTGGCCTCCGCGGCGGCGGGTCGCACCACCTCGGTGGCGAACTCGCTCACGACGTCGACGAGCATCTGCTCGTCCTCGGTCGGCGTGAGGTCGAACAGGCCCTTGGCCGCGGCCGAGGGGACACGCACGGGCTTCCCGCCGGCGCGTCCCTTGCGACTGAAGGAACGGCTCACGGCACCGGCGGTCCGGAAGCCGGCGCGGGTGGTCTCGAACACCACCCGCTCGGTCTGCTTGCGCAGTCCGAGTCGGTCGAGGACGTTGGCCTGGGCCAGACGGTTGAGCATGGACACCGCGAAGCCGATCGGGTCCTGGCGGTCGGTCGCCGGAACGCCGTGCTTGCTCGTGGTGCCCGTGTCGCGGGGGGTTCGGGTCAGGGACATGAGACAACTGTAACTGCGAGTTACACATCCAGCCACACCCGGCCGTTGTGGCCCACGTCACCTGCTCCGGCGCCCGACGCCCGGAAGCAGGACCGCGGCCCGGGCGACGGCGGCGGAGCACGCCTAGGATGTGCGGCATGTCCGACACCGCACCCGAGGAGTCCCTCCTACCCGCCGGGGGGACCGTCCGGTCGATCTCCCGATGGGGCGAGGAGGTGATGCATCGGATGCAGGAGCCCATCACCGAGTTCGACGAGGGCCTGAGACGGCTGGCTGCGGACATGGTCGCCACGATGTACGCCGCGGACGGGGTCGGCCTCGCCGCCTGCCAGATCGGTGTGGACCGGTCGATCTTCGTCTTCGACTGCCCCGACGACGAGGGGGTCCGCCACCAGGGGGTCGTGTGCAACCCCGAGCTGTTCCTGCCCGAGGGCCGCGACCGCAAGCTCGACGACGGCGACGAGGGCTGCCTGTCCCTCCCCGGAGCCTTCGTGCCCTGCGCACGTCCCGACTTCGCCCGGGTCGAAGGCCAGGATCTCGACGGCAACCCGGTCAGCTACAGCGGCAACGGCCTCCTCGCGCGGTGCCTGCAGCACGAGACCGATCACTGCAAGGGCACGGTCTTCGGCGACCGGCTGAACAAGCGCTCGAGGAAGAAGCTCTTCAAGCAGGCCGAGGAGTGCGAGGAGGAGTACCCACCGGGCTGGCCGGTCACCGCCGGGCAGTGACGTAGCAGGCGACCGCGCTCGCCGCAGCCACGTTCAGGGAGTCGATGCCGGCGGCCATCGGGATCACGGCTCGTCGGTCGGCGCTCGCCATCCACCGTCGCGAGAGGCCCGGTCCTTCCGAGCCGAGCAGGAGAGCGACCCGGTCGAGCCCGCGGACCGCCTCCTCGATCTCCACGGCGTCGGCGGCGGGAGTCAGGGCAACCGTGGTGAACCCGGCCTTCGACAGCTCCTCGACGCCGTCGTACCAGTCATCCATGCGGGCGTACGGGACGGAGAACACCGCGCCCATGGCGACCTTGACCGAGCGCCGGTAGAGCGGGTCTGCGCAACGGGGCGACAAGAGAATCGCGTCGACGCCCAGCGCGGCGGCCGAGCGGAAGATGGCCCCGACGTTGGTGTGGTCGACGATGTTCTCGAGCGCGACGACCGTCCGCGCGCCGTCCAGGACCTCGGCCAGGGAGGGCAACGGCTTGCGCTCGAGCGACGCCAGCGCGCCACGGTGGACGTGGAATCCGGTGACGGCCTCGGCGAGCTCCTCCGAGACGACGTAGCAGGGGGCGGCGCTGCGGTCGAGCACGTCCGAAAGACCATCGAGCCAGCGCGGGGCCATGAGGAACGACCGCGCCCGGAACCCGGCCTCGACCGAGCGGCGCACCACCTTCTCCCCCTCCGCGAGAAAGAGGCCGTGCGTCGCCTCGAGGTGCCTGCGCAGCTCCACGTCGCGGAGGTCGCGGTAGTCGGACAGCCGCGGGTCGTCGGCGTCCGAGACCTCGATCAGCTCGGCCATCCATACCTTTCGGGGTTGCCCACCGCGACCACGTCGCCCACGACCACGATCGCAGGCGGTCGGATGTCCTCACGCTCGACGTCGGCGGCGACCGAGTCCAGTGTCGAGAGGAGGGTCCGCTCCCCCGGCATCGTCCCTTCGGCGACGACGGCGACCGGCGTTGCTGCGGGGCGCCCGGCCGACATGAGCCGCTCCGCGATGGCGGCGAGGTTCTGCACGGCCATCAGCAGGACGACGGTCCCCCGCATCCGCGCGAGCGCGTCCCAGTCGACGAGGGAGCTGTCGTGGTCGGGTGGAACGTGTCCCGAGACCACGGTGAACTCGTGGGCCACCCCCCGATGCGTGACGGGGATCCCGGCCGCTGCGGCGACGGAGATCGCGCTGGTGACGCCGGGGACGACGGTGCACGGCACGCCCGCATCGGCGCAGGCGATCACCTCCTCGTAGCCCCGGCCGAACACGAAGGGGTCACCGCCCTTGAAGCGGACGACGCGCTTGCCCTCTCTCGCGCGCTCGACGATCACCCGGTTGATCTCGTCCTGGGACGCCGAGCGCCCACGCGGGAGCTTCGCGACGTCGATCAGCTCCACGTCCGGGGAGAGCTCGCTGAGAAGCTCCCTGGGTGCGAGCCGGTCGGCCACCACGACGTCGGCCTCGCTCAGCGCTCGCCGGGCGGCGACGGTGACCAGCTCGGGGTGGCCCGGCCCACCACCGACCAGGACGACCCCCGCGGTCCGATCGCGCTGGGCATCGGCGTCGATGACCCCGTCGCGCAAGGCGGAGACGATCTCGTCGCGGACCGCCGCCGAACGCTGCGGCTGCCTGTTGCCGAGCACGGCCACCGTGACCCCGGCATGACGGCCCACCGCCGGGGTCCAGGCCGAGGCGCGTCTGGCGTCGTCGCTGCGCACGCAGAAGACCCGTCGCTCCTCGGCCGCCTGGCTGACCTGCTCGTTGACCTCCCGGACGTCGGTCGCGGCAATCACGTACCAGGCCTCGTCGAGGTCGGCCGGCTCGAACCGACGCGCGTGCCACGTCACCTCGCCGGAGCCGACCAGACCCTCGATGGCGGGCGTCACGACGGGTGAGACGACCTCCACCCGGGCACCGGCGGCGAGCAGAGCCGGCACCCGGCGTTGCGCGACGTGGCCACCACCGACGACGACGACTCTGCGGTCGGCGAGCCTGAGGCCGGCCGGGTACGGCGGAAGGTCCTCGACGCGGGCCGGCTCACTCATCCGGCCCCTCCTTCTTCGCCACGCCGGCCGAGTCGAACGTCGCCATCTCTCGAAGGGTCGCCCCGGCAGCCTCCACGAGCGGCAGCGCCAGCACCGCGCCGGTTCCCTCGCCGAGACGGAGGTCGAGGTCGACCAAGGGGCGCAGACCCAGCTCGGCCAGGGCGACGGCGTGCCCCGGCTCGACGCTTCGGTGACCGGCGAAGCAGTAGCCGACCGCCGCGGGGGAAAGGGCCCGGACCACGAGGGCGGCCGCGCCGGCGATCACACCGTCGAGGATGACCGGAACCCCGCGACGCGCCGCGCCGAGGACCAAGCCGGCGATCCCGGCGTGCTCGAAGCCGCCGAAGGACGCCAGGGTCTCGACCGGGTCGGTGGTGACCGGCCGCGCGGCGAGGGCCGCCTCCACGACGGCGATCTTGCGGGCCAGCACGGCGTCGTCGACACCCGTGCCACGGCCGGTCACGTCCGCGGGCACCGCGCCGGTCAGAGCGGAAACGAGTGCAGCGGACGGCGTCGTGTTGCCGATTCCCATGTCGCCGGTGAGGAGGACGTCGTGGCCCCGGTCGACCAGGGTGTCGGCAACGAGGACGCCTGCGAGGAGGCCGGTGAGCGCCTCCTGCGTTGTCATGGCGGGCTCGACGGCCAGGTCCGACGTACCGGGCCTGATCTTGTGGTCGAGCACGTCCGGCCCGGGCTGGAGCTCGCCGGCGACGCCCATGTCGACGACGACCACGTCGGCGCCCGCCTGACGGGCCAGGACGTTGACGGCCGCGCCGCCCGCCCGAAAGTTGGCCACCATCGAGGCGGTGACCTCCTGCGGCCACGGGCTCACCCCCTGCGCGTGCACGCCGTGGTCGCCCGCGAACACAGCCACGACGGGTGAGGACAGCCGGCGAGGTGGGCACTGGGACTGGATGCCGCAGAGGGTGACCGAGGCGTCCTCGAGCACGCCGAGCGCCCCCGCCGGCTTCGTCAGCTGGGCCTGGCGGAAGCGGGCCGCGGACATGGCCTCCTGGTCAAGGGGTACGACGGACGCCACGACGTCGCGCAGCTGCTGTTCGGGGGTCCGGGTCATGGGCACATTCTCCCCGCGTCCGGGACGACCCTGGCCGACGACCAGCCTGCGGACTAGGGTCGCAGCACGCCCACAAGAGGAGGTATTGCATGAGCCTGGAGCGCAAGGCAGCGCCGAACCCGTACGACTTCCTGCCGCAGGTGCCTTCCTTCACGGTGACGAGCACCGACGTCCAGGACGGGCAGCCGCTCGGGGACGACCAGGTCGCCGAGAAGGGGAACATCTCCCCCCAGCTGAGCTGGTCCGGCTTCCCGGAGGAGACCAAGAGCTTCGTGGTGACCTGCTTCGACCCCGACGCACCGACGCCCTCCGGCTTCTGGCACTGGGTGCTGGTCGACCTTCCGGCAGACGTGACCTCGCTGGACACCGGTGCGGCCTCAGGGGACCTGCCCGGACCCGCGTTCCACTGCCGCAACGACGGCGGCACGAAGGGCTTCATGGGCGCGGCTCCCCCGCCGGGCGACATGGTCCACCGCTACTTCTTCGTGGTCCATGCGGTGAAGGAGGAGACGCTCGGGGTCGACTCCGACGCCTCTCCAGCGGTCGTCTCCTTCAACCTCGCGTTCAAGACGCTCGCCCGCGCGACGATCCAAGGGACCTACCAGCACTGACAGCGCCGAGTCAGAGCATCTCGCGGTAGGTTGGGGAGTCGAGGAACAGCGGCAGCACGTGCTGGGCGGAGAGAGCCAGGTCCAGCTCGCCGGAGCGGATCCGCTCAGGGTCGACGAAGACGATCTGGCGCCCCTCGCCCAGCTCGATGTCGTCGTCCGTGGCATGGGTGTGCTTGACCCAGATCTGCCAGTGGTCGGCCAGGTGCGAGGAGATCTTCGGCGAGTGCTGGACGATCTCGTCGAACCACAGCTCGAACCCGCGCTCGTCGAGGCCGGTCTCCTCCTCGAGCTCGCGGTGGAGGGCGTCCTCCCAGTCCTCTCCTTCCTCGAGGTGTCCGCCCACGAGGCCCCACTGGTTGGGCGACACGAGTGCCTTCTCGTCGCGCTCCTGCAGCAGGATCCAGCCGCGCGAGTCCACGAGCAGCGCACTGGCCACCCGGCAGTTCCGGACCAGGCAGGGCGGGACGTTCGCGCTCAACGGGGCGGCGTTGCTGCGGGTCATGACTCGCACATTAGTCCACGCGCCGGCAGGAATCCTTTCTGGATCATTTTCAGAAAGGACGCGTTCCACCCCGGTCCGAGCAAGAAGGTGGCGCCCCACGCGACCCACGCCGAGGGAGTCACCACCGCCTGACCCACGCGGCTGCCACGCGGCGACGCGGGCCCTGCTCGGGTCCCGCGCCGTCGCCGTCTGCGGCCATAAGTGAGAATCTGCTCATGACACCGGGCGGCATGACGGGCTCCGAGGTCGACATCCTCGGGCATCCCTACCTCTGCGAGACCATCGAGCTCCCTGACGACGAGGAGGGACCCGTCGTCGCGACCCTGGTCTCCCGTCGTACCGAGGCCGTGCGGGAGGGACCCGCCCACCGTGCCGTGCTTCACCTCCACGGCTTCTCCGACTACTTCTTCCAGACTCCTGCGGCCGACTACTGGACCTCGCGCGGCTACGACTTCTACGCCCTGGACCTGCGCAAGTACGGCCGCTCCCTGCGCCCGCACCAGACCCCGAACTTCGTGACCGACCTGCGGCACCACTTCGACGAGATCGACGCCGCCATGGATCGGGTGCGAGAGCGCGACGGACACACACACGTGATCGTCACGGCCCACTCGACCGGCGGACTCGTCGCACCACTGTGGGCCGACTCGCGTCGCCCGGAGCTCGCCGGCATGGTGCTCAACTCCCCCTGGCTCGACCTGCACGGCAGCTTCCTGCTGCGGACGGCGGGCACCGCGGCCATCGACCAGGTAGGGGCGCGACGCCCGTACCTCGCGATCCCCCGCAACGTCTCGGGGCTCTACGCCCAGAGCCTGCACAAGGACCACCGGGGAGAGTGGGAGTTCAACCTCGACTGGAAGCCGATCGAGAGCCAGCCGGTGTACGCCGGATGGCTTCGCGCCGTGCGGCGAGGACACGCGAAGGTGCATCGCGGGGTGGAAGTCGGAGCGCCCGTGCTCGTGCTGACCTCGGGCGCGAGCTCCTTCCCGCGCGAGTGGGAGGAGAACGTCGACCGTCACGACATCGTGCTCGACGTGGAGCAGATCCGGAAGTGGGCCCACAAGCTCGGGAGCCACGTGACGGTCAGCCGCGTCGAGGGCGCGTTGCACGACGTGACCCTCTCGGCCGAGCCGGTCCGGCACCGGGTCTTCGACCAGGTCAGCCGCTGGCTCGACGCCTACGTGGAGGGCTGAGCCGCCCCCGGCCCGCCAGAAGCGATGATGTCGAGGAGGGCGTCGGTGTCGAGGTGCTCCTCCACCGCGTCGGCGAGTGCGTCGATGCGCTCCTCACGCCGGGAGGCGAACACCAGCCCCGGTTCCGCGCTCCAGCCCGCACGACCCGACTCCGCGGCCACCTCGGCGAGGAACGCCCGCCGGAAGTCGTCGTTCTCGAAGGTGCCGTGCCACAGCGTCCCCAAGGTCGAGCCGTTGCGGCACCCGTCGAGGAAGCGGCTCCCGCCACCGACCTCCACCCGCCCGTGGTGGATCTCGTAGCCCTCGACCTCGCAGGCGAGGGCCACGCCGCGAGGCCGGCCCACGACCTTCTCGGCGACGAAGGTGGTGCGCGCGGGAAGCAGCCCGAGGCCCGGGGCCGCAGCGGGCCGTCCGCTCTCGACACCCTGCGGGTCGCTGACCCGCTCCCCGAGCATCTGGAAGCCGCCGCAGAGGCCGAGCACGGGCTGGCCGCCACGATGCCGCTGCACCAGCGGCCCCTCCAGCCCCCGCTCCCGGAGCCACGCCAGGTCGTCGAGCGTCGACCGGGTTCCGGGGAGCACGACGAGGTCCGCGTCGAGGAGTGGCTCCGGCGAGTCGACGAAGGTCACCACCGCCCCCGGCTCCAAAGCGAGCGCATCCACGTCCGTGAAGTTCGAGATCCTCGGGAAGCGCACCACCGCCACCTGCAGCGCCTCCCCGACGGTGCCTGCGCCGGCGCGACGCCCCTCGACGTCGACCGAGTCCTCCGAGTCGAGCCAGAGCCCGGGGGTCCAGGGCACCACGCCGAGCACAGGCCGGTCGGTGGCCTGCTCGATCATCCGCAGCCCCGGCTCGAGCAGCGCCCTGTCGCCCCGGAACTTGTTGACCACGAAACCCCTGAGCAGCCGCTGGTCGGCGTCCGGCATCAGCTTCAAGGTCCCGTACATCGCCGCGAACACGCCACCTCGGTCGATGTCACCCACCACGATGGTCGGCACCTGGCCGTGCTGGGCGAGGCCCATGTTGACGAAGTCGTGCTCGCGCAGGTTGATCTCGGTCGGGCTGCCCGCCCCTTCACAGACAACGACGTCGTACCGGCTCGCGAGGTCGTCGTACGCCGCGAACGCGGCTTCCGCGAGCTCCGTCCTGGCGCCCGCGAACGACGAGGCGTCGAGCTCCCCGAACGGCTTGCCCATCAGGACCACGTGGCTCCTCAGGTCCGAGCCTGGTTTGAGCAGCACCGGGTTCATCGCGGCCTCGGGGACCGCACCCGCTGCGACGGCCTGGACCCACTGGGCGCGCCCGATCTCGGCGCCGTCGGCCGCGACCATCGAGTTGTTGGACATGTTCTGCGCCTTGAAAGGCGCGACCTGGACGCCTTGGCGACGCAGCCACCGGCAGATACCGGTGGTGAGCACGGTCTTGCCCGCGTCCGAGGTGGTCCCCGCGACCAGGAGGCCGCCTCTTAGGTCCAGGCTCACGTGGCCACGAAGGAGGCGACGGCCACGAGCCCGACAGCCACGATCACCAGGCGCAGTGCCAGGGGCGGCAGGCGGCGGCCCACCGTCGCCCCGATCTGGCCGCCGATCACCGAGCCCACCGCAATGAGTCCTGCCGCGAGCCAGCTGATGTCCTCCGCGACGAGGATGAAGACGACCGCGGCCACCCCGTTCACGATGGCGGCGAGAACGTTCTTGGTGCCGTTGAGCCGTTGAAGCGTCTCCTGATGGATGCCGATGCCGAGGACGGCCATCAGCAGCACGCCCTGAGCGGCGCCGAAGTAGCCCCCGTAAACGCCGGTCAGCAGCACCAGGACCCACACCCACAGCCCCCCGTGCTCGGCGACCTCGCGGCTATCGTGCCGCGCCGCCACCCAGCGGGAGATCCTGGGCTGGAGCAGGACCAGCACGCAGCCGGCCAGGATGAGGACGGGGACGATCGTCTCGAACGCCTTCGCCGGGAGCACGAGCAGCAGCACCGCCCCGGCGATCCCGCCGACCAGCGAGGCGGTACCGAGCCGCAGGAGCCGATCTCGCTGGCCCTCGAGCTCGCGCCGGTAGCCGATGGCGCCGGATACCGATCCGGGGACGAGGCCGATCGTGTTGCTGACGTTCGCGGTCACGGGGGGAACCCCGAACGCCAGGAGGGTCGGGAACGTGATCAGCGTCCCCGACCCCACCACGGTGTTGATGGTGCCTGCCGCGACCCCGGCGAAGAGGACCCCGGCCATCTCGAGTGGGGTCACTGCGGGGGCGGGCCTCCGTCCTCGGGCACGACCGGAGTCGACTGGGCTGTCTCCGACGAAGCCTCGGCCGCGGCGATCGCCTCGGCGACCGCGTTGTGGGCCTGCGAGAGCGAGCGATCGCCGTGCATGTCCGGCACCTCGGGCTCTGTGGGGCCCATGTCGACCCGCTTGGCCGGCCCCTCCACCTCGTCGGGGATTCCCTTGAGGCTGTTCATGGTCGAGCCCAGACCCTCGAGCGCCCTGCCGATCTCGCTGGGCACGATCCAGACCTTGTTGGCGTCGCCCTCGGCGATCTTGGGCATCATCTGGAGGTACTGGTACGCGAGCAGCGACTGGTCGGGCCTCCCGTCGTGGATGGCCTGGAAGACGGTCTGGATCGCCTGCCCCTCGCCCTGCGCCTTCAGGATCTGTGCCTCCCGCTCGGCCTGCGCGCGGAGGATCCGGGCTTCCCGCTCACCCTCGGCGGTGAGGATGGCCGACTGCTTCGAGCCCTCGGCGGTGAGGATCGCAGCCTGCCGGGAGCCCTCCGCGGTCAAGATGACGGCGCGCTTCTCACGGTCGGCGCGCATCTGCTTCTCCATCGAGTCCTTGATCGACGGTGGCGGGTCGATGCCCTTGAGCTCCACCCGGTTCACGCGGATGCCCCACTTGCCGGTGGCCTCGTCGAGGACCCCACGCAGCCGGCTGTTGATCGCGTCGCGGCTCGTGAGCGTCTCCTCGAGGTCCATGCCGCCGACGATGTTGCGGAGAGTGGTCATGGTCAGCTGCTCGACGGCCTGGATGTAGTTCGCGATCTCGTAGGTCGCGGCGACCGGGTCGGTGACCTGGAAGTAGATGACCGTGTCGATCGACACGACCAGGTTGTCCTCGGTGATCACGGGCTGCGGTGGGAAGGACACGACCTGCTCGCGCAGGTCGATCATGTAGCGGATCCTGTCGACGAACGGCACGATGACGTTCAGTCCGGCGGGCAAGGTGCCCTTGTACTTGCCGAAGCGCTCGACGATCGCTGCCCTGGCCTGCGGCACGATCCGCACCGTCTTGGCCATGATGAGCGCCGCGAACAGCACCAGCAGGCCCAGGACGATGAGAACCCCTGCACCCTCCACGTCAATCCCTCTTCTCGGTTGTCGGAGTCCTAGGACCCCAGGGTCGGAATGCGGTGCACATAGGCGGTGGCGCCGCGGATCTCGAAGATGTCGACCGAGGCGCCCGGCTCGATGACCTCGGTCTCGTCGTACGGCCGGGCCGTCCACAGCTCGCCGCCGACGCGGATCTGGCCGCCCTGCATCGACACCTCGTCGACCACGACGCCCTGCTTGCCCACCAGGGCGGCGTGTCCGAGGGTCAGCTCGGGGCCCGAGTGGAGCCGTTTGACGATGCTCGGTCGCACCAGCGCGAGCATGCCGATAGCCACGCCGACGGCAACGAGCACCTGGATCGGCACGGGCAGCCCGAGCAGGGCGACGACCATGCCGGCCAGCGCGCCCGCGGACATCATGAGCAGCACGAGGTCGAGGCTGAAGAGCTCGGCCACGCCAAGGGCGATGGCAGCGCCGAGCCACGCCTGCCAGTCCTGTAGCCACTCCGGGAGCATGCAGCCAGCCTAGTCACTCGGTGCGGTGCCGCACGCGACGCCGCGCGGCCCACCGACCGTCCTCGTGTCGCAGCTGCAACGGCATGCCGAAGGTCGCGGAGATGATCTCCGCGGTCAGCACGTGCTCCATGGGTCCGGAGGCGACGACCCTGCCCTTGCGCAGCAGCATCGCGTGGGTGAAGCCGGGAGGGATCTCTTCGACGTGGTGCGACACCAGCACCGTGGCCGGAGACAGCTCGTCCATGGCGAGCACCGACAGGGTCGACACGAGGTCTTCACGCCCGCCGAGGTCGAGGCCTGCCGCGGGCTCGTCGAGCAGCAGCAGCTCGGGGTCGGTCATCAGGGCGCGCGCGATCTGGACCCGCTTCCGCTCGCCCTCGCTCAGTGTGCCGAAGGTCCGGTCGCCCAGCTCGCCGGCGCCCACCTCCACGAGCAGGTCGCGGGCGCGCTCGTGGTCGAGCTCGTCGTAGTGCTCCCGCCAGCGACCGAGGACGCTGTACGACGCCGAGACAACCACGTCGCTGACCCGCTCGTCGCGTGGGATGCGATCGGCCAGTGCGACGCTGGTGAGCCCGATCCGGGGGCGCAGGTCGAACACGTCCACCGTGCCGAGAACCTCGCCGAGGACCGCTGCCACGCCGGATGTCGGGTGGATCTGGGCCGCGGCGACCTGGAGGAGCGTCGTCTTGCCGGCGCCGTTCGGCCCGAGGATGACCCACCGCTCGTCCTCCTCGACCGTCCAGTCGATCCCTTCGAGAAGGGTCGCCTGCCCACGCTTCACAGTGACATCGGCGAACTCGAGAACGGGCTCCATCAATCCCTCGTGGTCGGTGCGTCGAGACGGTGCGTCGTGGCGGCGGGCCGCCGCGGTCCAAACCTACGGTATGACCCGGTCCGGCCCACCGACCGGCGGCACTACGTAGGCTCGTCTCGTGCGTACGACGACCGCGCTTCCGCGCTCCGCCGGGCTCGCCGTGTGGTTCACGGCCTGGGCCGGCGGCCAGGTGAGCCTCGACGACGCCCGCGACGCGATCGTCGGGGGTGATGCCGCCCACGACGTCGTGGGCCTGCCCGGGGAGGACGAGCCGGTGCCCCTGATCCTGGCGCTCGGCCGCCTGAAGGCCTCCGGTGCCGACGCGGCGGGCGTGGCCCTGCCCGTGCCCGGGGATCCCCTGGGTCTCGCCGGTCCCACGGCCTTCAACGCCGATGCTCTCGAGCTCGAGGAGGCGGTCGTCTTCGACGGGCTCGAGGCGGGGCTGGTCCCCCACGCCGCGGGCGCAGGCGTGGTCTGGGGCTACCACCCTGCGAGCTCGCGCCGACAGCTTCCCGACATCTCCGAGGCGGACACCACCCTTCGCCAGGCGCTCCTGACCACCGCGAACACGCTCGCCGACCTAGACGTCGCGCGGTGGCGGCCTGAGGTCGCGGACGAGCTGATGGCCCTTCGCCGGGTCTCCGACCTGCGCTTCCCACCAGGCTGGGACCCACGCGCGGTGCGGCTCGCCTCGCTCGCCTCCCGCTGCCGCACGATCGTGGAGCTCGCGCTCGACGATGACGGCGGCGCAGTCTCGGCGAGCGAGGCGGCGGCCCGTCGAGCCGCACTCGGTCCCCTCGACCACGCTGCGAGACGCGCCCTCGTCGCCTCCTGCTCGCGCCCCGACGGCAGGTAGCCTGCGACCCGACATGGCAACGGCGAACCGCGCGGACCAGACCCCGCAGACCCTCCTGATCACGTTGACCGGAACCGACCGCCCCGGAGTGACGTCCACTGTCTTCGAGACGCTCGCCGCCTTCGGCGTGGAGGTCCTCGACATCGAGCAGATCGTCCTCAGGCGGCGGCTGGTGCTCGGCGTGCTGGTCTCCTCACCCCGGGACTGGAAGCCTCTGCAGGCCGCCATGGAGCGGGTCGCCACGGACCTCGGGATGCAGGTCGAGGTCGACCGAGGCACGGGCGACAACCGGTCGAGGCCCGAGGGTCGCAGCCACGTCACGGTGCTGGGCATGCCGCTGAGACCGGCGGCGGTCGCGGCTATCGCGGGACGGATCGCCGACACGGGCGCGAACATCGACCGCATCGAGCGCATGGCGCGGTATCCGGTCACGGCCATCGACCTTCACGTCTCGGGCGCCGACCCGGACAAGCTCCGGGTCACGCTCTCCGAGGAGGCTGCGCGTCAGTCCGTCGACGTCGCGGTCCAGCCGGCCAACCTGCTGCGTCACGGCATGCGGCTGATCGTCATGGACGTCGACTCCACCCTGATCCAGGGTGAGGTCATCGAGATGCTCGCCGAGCACGCCGGCTGCCTTCAGAAGGTCGCCGAGGTGACGGAGGCCGCCATGCGGGGGGAGCTCGACTTCGAGCACTCCCTCCGGGAGCGGGTGGCGCTGCTCGACGGCCTGGAGGCCTCGGCGCTCGACAGGGTCTACGAGTCGGTGGTCCTCGCGCCAGGTGCGCGCACGATGGTGCGGACGCTCAAGCGCCTCGGCTACCGCTTCGCGATCGTCTCGGGCGGCTTCACCCAGATCACGGACCGGATCGCCGCGGACCTCGGCATCGACTTCGCGGCGGCGAACGAGCTGGAGGTCGTCGACGGACGGCTGACCGGACGCATCAAGGGACCGGTCGTCGACCGTGCCGGCAAGGCGGCCGCGCTACGTCGTTTCGCTGCTCAGGCCGGCGTGTCCACGGCCGCCACGATCGCCGTGGGCGACGGCGCGAACGACGTCGACATGCTGTCGGCGGCCGGGCTCGGGATCGCGTTCAACGCCAAGCCGGTCGTGCAGAAGGCCGCGGACACCTCGGTGAACGTGCCGTACCTCGACGCGATCATCTACCTGCTCGGCATCACCCGCGAAGAGGTGGAGGCAGCCGACGCCGAGGCCGGCATCGTCACGCCCGCGCCGCCACTGGTCTGACGCCTCAGGGTTCCCCGGAGCGAAAGTCCATCAGGCGGCCGGTCTCCGGCCCGAGGTCCACCCAGGGAACCTCGACGTCGAACAAGGCCGCTGACGAGGCGGGGAAACCGTGGAGCATCGCGTGAAGCGCCATGGGGTCGCCCTCGCCGTCGTCGAGAAGATGAGCCAGGTAGCCGATGCTCGGCTGGTGTCCCACGAACACCACCACCTCGGCGTCCTCGGGGACGACCCGAAGTGCCTCGAGCACGACGTCGGTGCTGCCTGAGTAGACGCTCTCGTCGTAGTCGACCGCAGCACCGGAGCCCATCTCCTGCTCCATGGCCTCCCATGTGGACCGGGTGCGCTGGGAGGAGGACACGACTGCGTGATCCGGCTTGATGCCCTGCTCGCGCAGGTAGGCACCTGCGGCTCGGGCGTCTCGCCGGCCGCGTTCGGTCAGGTCACGCGCCTGGTCGGTCTCAGCGAACGGCTCTGCCTTCGCGTGGCGGACCAGCACCAGTCGCCTTGCGGGGGTCACGGCTCGGATTCTCCCATCCGATGCCGGACCGTGTACCCGGAACCCGGCTCAGGCCCCCATCGCGTGGTATCCGCCGTCGACGTGCACGATCTCGCCGGTCGTCGCCGGGAAGAAGTCCGAGAGCAGTGCGACCACGGCCCTGGCTGTCGGGATCTGGTCCTTCTCGTCCCAGCCCAGCGGCGACCGGTCCCGCCAGGTGGACTCGAGGTCCTCGAAGCCTGGGATCGCCTTCGCCGCCAGCGTCTTGAGCGGTCCCGCGGACACCAGGTTCACCCGGATGCCCTGCGGGCCCAGGTCGCGGGCGAGGTACCGGGAGCACGACTCGAGCCCGGCCTTCGCCACTCCCATCCAGTCGTAGGCCGGCCACGCCACGGTCGCGTCGAAGGTCATCCCGACGACCGCGCCGCCCTCCCGCATCAGCGGAAGGCAGGCCGTGGCGAGCGACTTCAGGGAGTACGCCGAGACCTGGACCGCCTGGGCCACGTCCGGCCAGGGACCTTCGAGAAACTTGCCACCGAGCAGGGTCTCGGGGTTGCCGTAGGCGATGGAGTGGACCACGCCGTCGAGGCCGTCCACATGCTCGGCGAGCTGCTCGGGGAGCCGGTCGAGGTGCTCCTGGTCGGTCACGTCCAGCTCGATCACCGGCGCCGCCTGGGGCAGCCGGCTCACGATGCGGCGGGTGATGCCCAGCGCCTTGCCGAAGTTCGAGACCACGACCGTCGCGCCCTGCTCCTGCGCCACTCGCGCCACGGCGAAGCCGATCGATGTGTCCATCGTGACCCCGGCGACCAGGATCTTCTTGCCCTCGAGAATGCCCATCCCCGTCGTACCCCTCTTCTGTTCGATGACCTCAGTGACCCATGCCCAGACCGCCGTCGACCGGGATCACTGCCCCGGTGACGTAGGCGGCGCCGTCGGAGGCGAGCCACTGCACGGTGCAGGCCACCTCCTCGACGGTGCCGTAGCGCTGGAGCGGGATCTGTGACTTGTACTCCGCCCGCTTCTCTTCGGGCAGCTCCAGCGTCATGTCCGTCTCGACGAAGCCGGGAGCGACCACGTTGGTGGTGATGGCCCGGCTGCCGAGCTCGCGCGCGAGGGACCGGGCCAGCCCCACGAGCCCGGCCTTGCTGGCCGCATAGTTGACCTGCCCGGCCGACCCGAGCAGCCCGACGACGGACGAGATCAGGATGATCCGGCCGCGCCGTAGCCGGAGCATCCCCTTGGCGGCCCGTTTGGCGACCCGGAACGTGCCCGTGAGGTTGGTGTCGAGGACCGCGGACCAGTCGTCCTCGCTCATGCGGAGAAGGAGGGTGTCGCGGGTGATCCCGGCGTTGGCAACCAGCACCTCCACGGGCCCCTGCTTCTCCTCGATCTCCGCGAAGGCAGCCTCGACCGCTTCGGGGTCCGTGATGTCGCAGCGAATGGCGAGAAAGCCCTCCGGCGGTTCGCCGCTCCGGAAAGTCACGGACACGTCATCTCCCGCGGCTCGAAACGCCTCGGCGATGCCACGGCCGATGCCGCGGTTGCCTCCGGTGACCAGAACCGATCTGCCCACGCTGCCGTCCTCACGTCGTCGCGCGACCCCCTGACGGGGCGGTCCCTGGCGACGCTAACGGCTACCGGTGGGTACCCGTAATCTGCCGGCTCGTCCCGCGCGGGATCAGTCGTCCTCGAGGCGGAAGCCGAGCTTCAGGCCGACCTGGAAGTGCTGGACGCCGTCGTCCTGGACCTGGCCGCGGACCTGGGTGACCTCGAACCAGTCGAGGTGGCGCAACGTGCGTGAGGCGCGTGCGATGCCGTTGCGGATCGCCTGGTCGATGCCATCGGGCGAGGTGCCGACGATCTCGGTGACACGGTAGGTGCGGTCGGTCATGCTCTCTCCTGCGGTCGCGACGGACGGGGTTACCCGCCCAGGCTAGTGGGCGGCGAGATCGTGCCGCCCTGGTCAGCGTCACCTCACCACATTCGACGTACCGTTGAGGCATGCCCCGCAAGGATCCCGAGCCGGTTCGGATCACGTCCGCGACCCCTGGCCACAGCAGGGACATCGCCGCTCGGCAGCGGCGCTACATCATCTCCATGGCCGTGAGAACCGCCTGCTTCCTCCTGGCCGTGGTCTTTGCGGGTGAGCCCCTGATGTGGGTCTTCATCGCCGGCTCGTTCGTCCTGCCCTACGTCGCGGTCATCATGGCCAACGCCCAGGCGAAGACCGACCCGGGCCCCGACCCCGGGACCATCTTCGACCCGCACCGGCCGGAGCTGGGGCCACCTCCGGGCTAGCGCCGGTGGATCGCTCCGGCCCGACTGGTCCAGACCTGTAACGGACTTCTGGCTGTGTCCCTTTACGAGCCTGGTTGCCCGACTTGTCCGCATGCAAGAATCGGCGCGCGCCGCTCGGTCTCCCCCGTCCGAGCTGCGCTCCGGGTGTCGGACGGCCTCCCCCGTGGTCGTCCGACACCGCCGGAGCGCCTGGCACTACAGTCGGCCACATGGACCTGATCTGCTCGGCCAAGGGATGCTCGGCCCCGGCTCAGTGGTCGCTCCTCTGGAACAACCCCAAGCTGCACACCCCGGACCGTCGCAAGACATGGCTCGCCTGTGACGACCACAAGCAGAGCCTGGGCGAGTTTCTGAGCGCGCGGTCCTTTCTCCGTGAGGTGGAACCGGTCGGCCAGAGGACCGAGAGCTAGGTCCGAGAGCTAGGTCATCCGCCGATCGCCGACATCGGTCGCGTCGGCTGGAGGAAGCTCACGTCGTCGATGCCGTGACCGGGTCGCTTCGTCAGCATCGCCGCCCGCCAGCGGTCCGCGATCTCGTCGTCGGTCGCTCCTCCCCGCAACGCGGAGCGGAGGTCGGACTCCTCACGGGCGAACAGGCAGTTGCGCACCTGGCCGTCGGCGGTGAGCCGCACCCGGTCGCAGTCGCCGCAGAAGGGCCGCGTCACGGACGCGATCACCCCGACCGTCGCCGGGCCCCCGTCGACGAGGAACAGCTCCGCGGGCGCGCTGCCCCGTGGCTCGTCCACGGGCTTGAGCACGAACTCCGCGTCGAGGGCCGTGAAGATCTCGTCCGCCGTCACCATGGTCTCGCGCCGCCACTGGTGCTGCGCGTCGAGCGGCATCTGCTCGATGAAGCGCAGCTCGTAGCCGTGCTCGATGCACCACCGAAGGAGCTCCGGGGCCTGGCCGTCGTTGATGCCGCGCAGGAGCACCGCGTTGACCTTGACCGGCCCGAGCCCCGCCGTCTGCGCTGCGGCCAGGCCCGCGACCACGTCGTGCAGGCGGTCGCGTCGGGTGATGGCGAGAAAGTCGTCGCGACGGATCGTGTCGAGGCTGACGTTGACGCGGTCGAGGCCGGCTTCGGCGAGCGCGTGCGCGGTGTGGGCGAGACCGAGGGCGTTGGTGGTCAGTGACGTCTCGGGACGCGGTGACAGAGCGGCGGTGCGCCGCACGATCTCGACCAGGCCGCGACGCACCAGGGGCTCACCGCCGGTGAAACGGACCTCTCGCACCCCGAGCTGCTCGACGGCGATCCTGACCAGCCGCACGACCTCGTCGTCGGTCAGCGTCTCGTCATGGGGCAGCCACTCGAGGCCCTCGGCAGGCATGCAGTAGGAGCACCGCAGGTTGCAGCGGTCGGTCAGCGAGACACGCAGGTCGGTCGCGACTCGGCCGAACGTGTCGACAAGGGGTCCGGTGCTCACCCGCCCAAGTCTATGCATGAAGGCAATGGCTACTGTCGAGCGCGTGAGATTCCTGCTCAGCCGACGCTGGATCACGTTCTTCCTCGTCGTCATCGCGCTCGCCTACGGCGCCTTCCGGCTCGGCGAGTGGCAGTTCCACAGGCTCCAGGATCGCGAGCACAGCAACGCCGTCACGGAACGCAACATGGCAACCGCCCCGGTGCCCGTGCGGGACGTCCTGGCCGTGGGCAGGCCGGTGTCTCCCGAGGACGAGTGGCGCCATGTCACCGCGAAGGGCCACTACGCGGACGCCCAGACGATCGTGGTGCGGTACCAGACGCGCGACGGGGAGTCCGGCGTCGATGTGGTCACTCCGTTGGTCACCGACGACGGAACGGCCCTGCTCGTCAACCGCGGCTGGCTGGCGACCGGGAACGTCGGTCTGACACGACCCGCGGTCCCGCCTGCCCCTTCCGGCGAGGTGACGCTGACCGGCTGGGTCCGGGCGGACGCGACCGGCGACTCGACGCAGGTCGCCGACCGCTCGACCCGTGCCATCTCCAGCCAGGCGATCGGCCCGACGCTGCCGTTCCGGCTCTACAGCGGGTTCGTGGAGGCCGACAGGCAGACCCCTCCTGACTCCGCCAAGCTCGAGGACCCCGAACCGCCCGACCTCGGCAACGGGCCGCACCTGTTCTACGGGATCCAGTGGTGGTTCTTCGCCGCGCTGGCGATCTTCGGCTTCGTCTACCTGGTCTGGGACGAGCGGAAGAAGCTCCGCGCAGGCGGCCGGGCCCCCGGGCAGCGGCAGCAGGTCACCGATGCACGGTCCTCGAGCGCGGGCGGTGAGGAAGCCGAGATGAACCAGAACACGCCCGCTCCCTGACGGCTCAGGCGTGAGCCGCGAACTGGGTGCGGTAGAGGTCGGCGTACAGGCCGCCGTCGAGCAGCAGCTGGTCGTGTGTGCCGGAGGCGACGACCCGGCCGTCGTCGACGACCAGGATGAGGTCCGCGTTTCGGACGGTGGAGAGCCGGTGCGCGATGACCAACGACGTGCGTCCCTCGAGCGCCTGGTCGAGAGCCCGCTGCACGGCCACCTCGGACTCGGAGTCGAGGTGAGCCGTCGCCTCGTCGAGGACGACGACGCCTGGGGCCTTGAGCAGCAGTCGGGCGATGGCGAGCCGTTGCCGCTCTCCCCCGGAGAGGCGGTATCCACGGTCGCCGACGACAGTGTCCAGCCCGTCCGGGAGCGAGGCGACGAGGCTACGGACCTGGGCGGCGTCGAGGGCTTCCCAGATCTGGTCGTCGGTCGCACTGGGCCGGGCGTACTGCAGGTTGGCGCGGATCGTGTCGTGGAACATGTGGGCGTCCTGGGTGACGTACCCGACCGCGTCCTCCAACGACTCGAGCGTGACGTCGCGGACGTCGTACCCCCCGACCCGCACGGAGCCCGCCGTCACGTCGTACAGCCGCGCCACAAGGTGGGTGATCGTGGTCTTGCCCGCACCGGAGGGTCCGACCAGGGCGACCATCTGTCCCGGCAGGGCGGTGAACGTGACGTCCTTGAGCACCGGCCCGTGCTCTCGGCTCTCCTGACGTGCGACGGTCTCCAGGCTGGCCAGCGAGACCTCGTCGGCACGTGGGTAGGTGAACGCGACATGGTCGAACTCGATGCTCGCTGCCGTGGCGGGAAGCTTCGCCGCGCCGGGTCGCTCCTGGATCATCGACGGCAGGTCCAGGACCTCGAAGACCCGCTCGAAGCTGACCAGGGCGGTCATCACGTCGACGCGGACGTTCGAGAGCCCCTGCAGCGGCCCGAGAAGCCGGAGCAGCAGGGTGGCGAGCGCGAGCAGGGTGCCGAGCGTGAGCGTGCCGTCGATCACGAGCCTGCCGCCGACGCCGTACACGAGAGCGGTCGCCAGCGCCGGGATCAGCATGAGGCTCGAGCTGAACACCCGCGTGATGAGAGCGATCCGGACGCCGAGGTCGCGGACGTACGCGGCCTTCTCGGCGAACCCCTGGTCCTCCTCGTCGCGCCGGCCGAACAGCTTCAGCAGCAGGGCGCCGCCGACGTTGAAGCGCTCGGTCATGTTGTTGCCGAGGTCCGCGTTGCCCTGCATCTGCTCGCGGGTCAGGCCGGCCAGCTTGGTGCCGACCCATCGGGAGGCGAGGAGCAGCAGCGGGAAGAGCAGGAGGCACAGCACCGTGACCTGCCAGCTCAGAGCCATCATGGTGACCCCGACGACGACCACGCTGATGGAGTTCGAGACCGTGCTCGACAGGGTGGAGGTGAAGGCGCGCTGGGCGCCGATCACGTCGTTGTTCAGGCGCGAGACGAGCGCCCCGGTCTGGGTGCGCGTGAAGAAGGCGAGCGACATGCGCTGCACATGCGCGAACACCTGGGTACGAAGGTCGTAGATGAGCCCCTCACCGATGCGCGAGGAGAGGTAGCCCTCGAAGAGCGCGAGGCCGGCGCTGACGACAGCCACGCCGGCCATCGCGAGCGCGAGCAGCGCCACCAGCGTGGCGTCGCCCTTGAGGATCCCGTCGTCCACGATCCGCTTCGCCAGCAACGGCGAGACCACGACGAGTGAGGCGTCGAGCACCACGAGCGCGACGAAGATCCCGATGAGCCTGCGGTGCGGCTTCGCGAAGCCGACGACACGTCGGACGGTCTCGCCGCCGAGCTTCTGGCGCGCCACACTGCGGTCCGTGCGCAGGTTGCGCCACGCCGGACCCATACCGCCGTGCATCGACACCCGCTGTCTCTCCGATCCCGCCCGCGGTGGGCGCTGGTCCTACTCCCCCATCAAGGCGGCAAGCTCCCGGAAGCGACGCACCTGCGCCTCACGCTCGAGGCGCCGCTGCTCTTCCAGGTCGAGCACCCGGGCGCCGTGCAGCAGCGCCTTGATCTCCGCGACGGCGCCGTGCATCGGCGAGGTAATCGCCGCCACGAGGTCGTCCACCGTCCTGTCGAGCTCCCCGCGAGGTACGACGGCCGTGGCGAGCCCGATCTCACGAGCCTCGTCGGCCTTCACCGAGCGAGCCGTCGCACAGATCTCGAGGGCTCTGGAGTACCCAACCAGCTCGACCAGCGGCTTTGTTCCCGTGAGGTCCGGTACGAGGCCGAGCAGCGGCTCTCGCATCGAGAACGACACGTCGTCGGCGACCACCCGGAGGTCGCACGAGAGGGCGAGCTGGAACCCTGCGCCGATGGCGTGCCCCTGCACCGCGGCGATCGAGATGATGTCAGTGCGACGGAGCCAGGTGAACCCCTCCTGGAACGCCGAGATCGTGTCGGCCAGCTCGCCGTCGTCCATCCCGAGCAACGACATCAGCGAGGCCTCGCCCTCGACGCCCTCGGGAGTGAGCATGCGTCGGTCCAGGCCCGACGAGAAGGAGTCTCCTGCCCCGCGCACGACGACCACCCGTGTTCCCGGGGCCAGCGCGGCGCCGATCTCCCGCATGGCGAGCCAAGTGGCAGGTGTCTGGGAGTTCTTGGTCGCCGGCCGGTCCAGGGTGATCGTGGTGACCGACTCCTGGACCTCGAGGCGGAGACCGGCCCGCTGGAGAAGCTGGGGGTCGAGGTCGCTGACTGTCATGCGCGAAGCCTAGGCCAGGGCCACGAGCTCGGCGTACTCGTCGTTCCAGAGGTCCTCGACCCCGTCCGGGAGGATGAGCACCCGGTCCGGCTCCAGAGCGCGCACGGCACCTTCGTCGTGGGTGACGAGGACGATCGCCCCTTCGTAGGTGCGGATCGCCGCCAGCACCTCCTCGCGGGAGGCGGGGTCGAGGTTGTTGGTCGGCTCGTCGAGCAGGAGCACGTTTGCGCTGGAGACCACGAGGATCGCGAGCGCCAGCCGGGTCTTCTCGCCGCCGGACAGGACGCCCGCGGGTTTCGTCGCGTCGTCCCCGCTGAACAGGAAGGACCCGAGGACGCTCCTGGCCTCGGTGTCGGTCAGCTGCGGCGCTGCGGTGCGCAGGTTCTCGAGGACGGTCCGGTCGGTGTCGAGTGTCTCGTGCTCCTGCGCGTAGTAGCCGAGCTTCAACCCGTGCCCGGGGACCACCGTGCCGGTGTCGGGCCGGTCGACCCCTGCGAGGATGCGCAGAAGGGTGGTCTTGCCGGCGCCGTTGAGGCCGAGGATGACCACGCGGCTGCCCTTGTCGATCGCGAGGTCCACGTCGGTGAACACCTCGAGCGAGCCGTAGGACTTCGACAGCTCAGCAGCAGTGAGCGGGGTCTTCCCGCAGGGCGCCGGTGCGGGGAACTTGATGCGGGCCACCCGGTCGGACCTGCGCTCTGCCTCGACCCCGGCCATCAGGCGCTCGGCGCGCTTCATCATCGACTGCGCGGCCTGTGCCTTGGTGGCCTTCGCGCGCATCTTGTTCGCCTGGTCCATGAGCGTGCTGGCCTTGCGCTCGGCGTTCATGCGCTCACGCTTGCGGCGCCGCTCGTCGGTCTCGCGCTGCGCGAGGTAGGCCTTCCAGCCCATGTTGTAGACGTCGACCTCGGCCCGGTTCGCGTCGAGGTGGAACACCTTGTTGACACATGCCTCGAGCAGTCCGACGTCGTGGCTGATCACGATCAGGCCGCCCTTGTGAGCCCTGAGGAACTCCCGGAGCCACACGATGGAGTCGGCATCGAGGTGGTTCGTCGGCTCGTCGAGCAGCAATGTCTCCGCACCCGAGAACAGGATCCTGGCCAGCTCGACGCGACGTCGCTGGCCACCGGAGAGCGTGCGCAGTGGCTGCTTCAGGATTCGGTCCTCGATGCCGAGGCTGGACGCGATCTGCGAGGCCTCGGCCTCCGCGCCGTACCCACCGCCGGCGTGGAGCTCAGCGTCGGCTCGCTCGTAACGGCGCATCCCGCGCTCGCGGGTGCTGGAGTCGTCCGACGCCATGTCGACCTCGGCCTCCCGCAGGCGGCGCACGACGTCGTCGAGTCCACGTGCGGACAGGATGCGGTCCTTGGCGAGCACCTCGGGGTCGCCGGTGCGCGGGTCCTGGGGGAGGTAGCCCACGCTCCCCGACGCGGTGACCTTCCCGGATGCGGGCAACCCCTCACCCGCGAGGATCCTGGTCAGCGTCGTCTTGCCCGCGCCGTTACGGCCGACCAGGCCGACCTTGTCACCGGCGGCGACGCGGAAGCTCACATCCTCCATGAGCAGGCGTGCGCCCGCGCGAACCTCGAGCTGGTGAGCGGTGATCATGAGAGCGGTTACCTCGACGGAGTTCGGGGGTATAGCAAGCCGGGCACGTTGGGGGGCCGGGGCTCAGTCCGTCGCGCTCCTCATGGCACCTAGTCTACGAGACACGGTCACGCGTCCCTGCGGCGGTATGACGCCCCGACCGTCGTACGGAAGGAACAGCATGCGGTTCAACCCCAAGGCACGGGCGGACACCAGCCAGGTCCAGATCCGGCGCGGCGGTGGGGGCGGCGGCGGGCTCGGCTTCCCGGTCGGTGGCCGCGGCGGTGGCATGCGGGTCGGCGGCGGCATCGGCGGCCTCCTCGTGATCGTCCTGATCGTGGTGCTCTCGCAGTTCCTCGGCGGCGGTGGGGGCGGAGGCGGGACCGCCGGGCCGATCAGCGACGACCGCCCGGTCTCCACCGACAGCCGGGCCCTCGCGGGCTGTGACACCGGTGCTGACGCCAACCAGAACCCCGACTGCGCGCGGGTGTTCGTCGTGAACAGCATCCAGTCCTACTGGGAGCGGGCGCTGCCGCAGCAGACCAACCGGCGGTATGTCCCGGCCGACACGGTCATCTTCGCCGGCCAGGTCGACACAGGCTGCGGCAACGCGACCTCGGAGGCGGGGCCGTTCTACTGTCCGCCGGACCAGCAGGTCTACCTGGACACGACCTTCTTCAAGGACATGCTCGAGCGTCGGCTGGGCGGGCAGGCCACCGACTTCACGGAGGCCTACGTCCTGGCGCACGAGTACGGCCATCACATCCAGAACCTCCTGGGCACCATGGGGCGCGTCCGCACGCAGCAGGGCGCCGGAAGCGACGCCGTGCGGCTAGAGCTCCAGGCCGACTGCTACGCGGGCATGTGGGCCAAGCACGCCACCGAGGCGAGGGACGCCCATGGCGAGGTGTTCATCCAGAACCTGACCCGCCAGGACGTGCAGGAGGCCCTGAACGCCGCGCAGGCCGTGGGTGACGACCGCATCCAGCAGAAGACGTCCGGGCGCGTGAACCCCGACGCCTGGACCCACGGATCGGCCGGGGAGCGGATGCGGTGGTTCACGACCGGCTGGCAGCAAGGCACGCTCCGCGCGTGCGACACCTTCGCCGCTAGCAGGCTCTGACGTCCCGGGGTCTGGACCGGTGCTTCCGCCGCTCCGGCCTCTCCTAGACTCAGGTGCCATCTTGAGTCCGTAAGAAAGGCACCCCCGTGTCCTCGTCCCGTCCCTCCAGCCCTGCGCGCGACGCCGCCCTCATCGCGGTCTTCGCAGGCTTCGTCGCCGCGCTCGCGGTCGTACCCGCCTTCACGCCGCCCGGCTTCAGTGTGCCCATCACGGCCCAGTCCCTGGGCGTCATGCTCGCCGGATCGATCCTCGGGGGCCGGCGGGGGTTCGCGGCGCTCGTGCTCTTCCTCGCGCTCGTGGCCGTGGGTCTTCCCCTGCTTTCGGGTGGCCGGGGCGGCCTCGGCGTGTTCGTCACAACGTCGGTCGGGTTCCTCGTCGCCTGGCCGATCGCGGCGTTCGTCATCGGCTGGCTGACCGAGAGGTTCGGCGCGCCGTACAACCTGCACTGGGGTCTCGTCGCCAACTTCGTCGGTGGCATCGTGCTGCTCTACGCCGCAGGCATCGCGGGCATCGCCGCGGTGGCGGGCATGTCCATCTGGGCCGCCACCGTGTCGACCTGGATCTTCATCCCCGGCGACCTCGTCAAGGTGGTCCTCGCCGCTCTCATCGCGCGCGGCGTGCATGCGGCCTACCCCGGACTCATCCCGGCTCGGCGGGAGCACGCGGAGGAGCCCGCGGCTGTCTGAGCCGGTGGTCGACGTGGCGGCGGCCGCCGACCCGGTGGCCGCGGTCCTGAGCACCCACCAGCACGGGGGGCTGCTCGCGCTGCGAACCTCCGGCACTTCGGGGCGTCCGCGGTCGGTGGTGCGTTCGACGACCTCGTGGTTCGACTCGTTCGAGCACGTCACTCGGCTGCTCAGCATGGACTGCGGCTCGCGCGTCTGGGTGCCGGGACCGCTCTCGGCCACGATGAACCTCTTCGCTGCCGTGCACGCGGCTCACCTCGGCGCCGAGGTGTCGGCCTCGCCCGAGGCCGCGACGCACGCGGTGCTCACCCCCTCCGGCCTCTCCCGGGCCGTGGCCCACGGGGTCGACCTGTCCGGCGTCCACGTGCTCGTCGCCGGGGACCGCCTCGGGCGACAGCTGCAGGAGGCCGCCGTGGCCGGCGGAGCGGCTCGGGTCAGCCACTACTACGGCGCAGCCGAGCTCTCCTTCGTCGCGTGGGGATCCCACGCCGGGGACCTCGTGCCCTTCCCCGGCGTGGAGGTCGACTGCCGCGACGGGGTGGTCTGGGTCCGCTCCCCCTACGTCTGCCTCCGGTACGACGGCCCGCACGGCCCGCTGTCCCGGCGGGAGGACGGCTTCGTCACGGTCGGCGACCGCGGCCGTCTGGTCGGCGGGGTGTTGCAGGTCGGCGGCCGCGGCGACGAGACCGTCGTGACGGCCGGGGCGACCGTGCTCACACCCGAGGTGGAAGCAGCGCTGGAGCATGCGACCGGGCACACCCTGGCGGTGCTTGGCCTCGCGCATCCGGACCTCGGAGAGGTCCTCTGCGGCGTGGTGACGGACGTGCGCTTCGTGCGGAAGCTTCGAGATGCCGCCCGGGAGGTCCTCGAGCCCGCCCAGCGGCCCCGCCGGTGGTTCGAGGTGGCCGAGCTGCCCGTGACCCCCGCCGGCAAGCTCGATCGGCAGAGTCTCAGGCGCATGATCGAGTCCACGGAGGGTGCGCGTGCCGTCGTCTGACGAGCAGCCGGTGGTCGTAGCCGCCCTGCGCACGCCCATCGGGACCGCGGGGAGGTCGCTGGCCGGCGTGGACGCCGCAGGGCTCGCGGCCCCGCTGCTGAGCAGGCTGGCCCGAGCGCTCCCCGACGTGCCGGTGACCGAGGTGGTTCTCGGCAACTGCATGGGCCCCGGGGGGAACGTGGCCCGGGTCGCGGCCCTGGCGGCCGGCCTGCCCGTCCACATCCCCGCCCTGACGGTCGACCGACAGTGCGGCAGCGGTTTGGCCGCGATCACCACCGGCGCAGCACTCGTTCGGGACGCCCCCGGTCTGGTCCTCGCCGGCGGCACCGAGTCGGTCTCTGCTGCTCCTTGGCGGTTCTGGCCACCGGCCGACGGGCGCGACCCAGAGCGCTACGAACGCGCGCCCTTCGCCCCGTCCCATGTCGGGGACCCCGACATGGGACTCGCAGCGGACCTCCTCGCCGAGGAGCGCGGCGTGACGCGGGAGCGCCAGGACGTCTACGCCGCGCGGTCGCATCGGCGCACCTTCGACACGCAGCGGGCGGGGGGCTTCGACGACGAGATCGTCGCGGTCGCGGGTGTGGCCCGTGACGAGCGGCCACGCCCCGGGCTCACCGCCGAACGTCTCGCGCGTCTTCGGCCGACGTTCCGCCCGGACGGCACGGTCACCGCCGGCAACGCCTGCGGTCTGAACGACGGCGCCGCCCTCGTTGCGCTCATGGACGGCACGACGCACCGCCGCCTGCGGCTTCCCGGGCTGCGGGTGCTCGCCACCGCGACGGCGGGGGTGGACCCGAACCGTCCTGGCATCGGCCTCGTGCCCGCGGTCAGGACCGCCCTCGACCGCGCCGGGCTCGGACTCGACGACGTCGATGTCGTCGAGCTGAACGAAGCCTTCGCCGGACAGGTCCTCGCCTGCTGCGACGATCTGGGGCTCGACCCGGCCCGGGTGTGCCCGCAGGGCGGCGCGCTGGCGCTGGGACACCCATGGGGAGCGTCGGGAGCTGTGCTCGTCGTGCGCCTGTTCAGCCAGCTCGTGCGCGAGGGCCGCGGCCGCTACGGGCTGGCTGGGATCGCCGTGGGCGGTGGCCAGGGCGTCGCGATGGTGGTCGAGCTGTCCTCCTTCTGAGGGACACGGCCTTGCCGGCCGAACGAAAGCGTCCGCACTGCCCGATCTGGTCCGTTCCGTCGCCGGGGGTAGCCCGACCGGTCTATCCGATGTCGGTCGCAACCTGCTCGAACCGGACGAAGTCCTGACGTCGAACGAGGCGTCTCCCGGAGCCAGAGGGCCCGTCGGCCACGGACAAATGGCTCAGGAGCTCCTGACTGCGGCAAGGCGGAGCCGGATACTCAGACCAACGGATATCGGACGTGGGGGGCACGACTCCGATGTCGCATTCGCCTGGGGGGTTCGATGCGACCGCTACGACGCGCGGGCACGTGGCCGCGACACCGCCGACAACGGGCGGGACGCCGGCACGAGCACCGGCCGCCTGGTGGCCGTCACGTCGACCGGGGGCACGTGGTGGCGCTGATCCCGGCCCACGACGAGGCGGCGGCCATCGGTGCGGCGGTGGGCAGCCTTCGGAAGCAGACCTGCAGGCCCGACCGGGTGATCGTGGTCGCCGACAACTGCAGCGACGACACGGAGGCCGTCGCCGGACGCCACGGGGCCGAGGTGTGGACCACCCGGGGCAACGTCCACCGCAAGGCCGGCGCCCTCAACCAGGCGCTCGAGCGGCTCCTGCCGACTCTCGACGACCGGGCACTGGTGCTGGTCTGCGACGCGGACTCCGTCCTGGGCCCGAGATTCCTGGCAGCTGCGCTGGCGGAGTTCGAGAACCCGAACATGGGCGCGGTCGGCGGAGTCTTCCTGGGTGAGACCGGGTGCGGACTCCTGGGCGACCTGCAGCGGATGGAGTTCGCCCGGTATGCCCGTGAGCTCGACCGCAGCCAGAAGGTCTGGGTCCTCACCGGAACCGCGACGCTGCACCGCGCGCCGGTCCTCCGCCTCGTCGCAGCTGCGCGCGGGAGCGTCCTGCCAGGCGTCCGTGGTGACGTCTACGACAGCCGCGCGCTCACCGAGGACATGGAGATCACGCTGGCCGTCAAGGCACTGGGCTACCGGGTCTCCTCTCCGGCCGCCTGCAGTGTCGTCACCGAGGTGATGCCGACCCTTCCGGCGCTCTTCCGGCAGCGAGTGCGCTGGCAACGGGGTGCGATGGCGAACCTCCGCACCTACGGAGCGAACCGCTTCACCGCGCCCTACCTGTGGCAGCAGCTCGTGATGCTCGTCGGCATGGTGGCGATGGGGTTGTACCTGTCGTACGCCGCCTGGTGGATCAGCAGCTTCGGGCTCCGGTTCTCGGCGTTCTGGATGGGTGTTGGCGCGGTCTTCCTTACCGAGCGCATCGTCACGGTGTGGCGTATGGGCTGGCGCTGCCGGAGCCTTGCTGCCCTCATGGTCCTGGAGTGGGCCTACGACCTGTTCCTCCAGACCGTGATGGTCCGCGCCGCTGTCGAGACCCTCTTCCGCCGCCCCGAGGTCTGGCATCACGCGACCGCGGAGGGGAGGTGACAAGCATGTATGCAGGACCATCGAGTCCCGCTGCCGTCGCAGGCCTGCCCGCGACCGGCCTCGCGTTCAGCGTCTCGACTGCCGTCGGGCTCCTCGTCGCGGCGTTGACGTTGATCTTCGCCGGCCTCGCTCTGGCCAAGATCGCGCCGGCACGACGACAGACCTGAGCCGATGGACCGGGCCCCGGACGCTCCGGGGCCCGGGCGGCCACGGCGTGCGAAGATCGGTACGTCCTGCCTCCTCGTGCCCAAGGCCGAACGCCATGCCCCTGATCGACGTACGCGGGGTGACCCACGCCTACGGCGACGGCGCGAACCGGCGGGTCGTGCTGCGCGAGGTCTCGGTCACCCTCTCGGAGCAGCGCATCGGCGTCATCGGCGCCAACGGCTCCGGCAAGTCGACCTTCGTCCGGCTCCTGAACGGGCTCGTCGTGCCCGGCGAGGGCTCCGTGCGGGTCGACGGCCTGGACCCCCGCAAGGACGGCCGCGAGGTCCGCAGGCGCGTCGGGTTCTGCTTCACCGATCCCGACGCGCAGATCGTGATGCCGACCGTGGCCGAGGACGTGGCGTTCGGCCTGCGCCGCCGGGGCGTCGGCAAGGCCGAGGTCAGCGCTCGGGTCCACCAGATGCTCGAGGCGTACGGTCTTGGGAGCCATCGCGACCACCCGGCCCATCTGCTCTCGGGCGGCCAGAAGCAGCTCCTGGCACTGTGCTCGGTCCTGGTCACGGACCCGGATGTGCTCGTCCTCGACGAGCCCACCACCCTGCTCGACCTGCGCAACGCCGCGGTCGTGCAGCGGGTGGTGCGCGACCTACGCCAGCAGGTGATCCTGGTCACCCACCACCTCGACCTCCTCGAGGGCTTCGAGCGGGTGCTCGTCTTCGATGACACCAGGATCGTGTACGACGGGAGTCCGGACGACGCGGTGAGGTACTACCGAGACCTGATGGCGCGGGAGGTCCTCGGATGAGCTCGCTCGGCCTGTACGCCCCCGGGGACTCGCCGCTGCACCGGCTGCCGGCCGGCACGAAGCTCCTCGTCCTGCTCCTCGCGGGCGCGGGCTCGATCTTCCTGGACCAGGCCTGGCAGGTCGCCACGGCGTTCGTGGCGGCGCTCGCCTGCTACCTCGTCGCCGGGTTCTCCCTCAGGCTCGCCCTACGCCAGCTCCGGCCGCTGCTGTGGGTCGTCGGCCCTCTCGCCGCCTTCCACGTGGTCGTCAACGGGTGGGAGCGAGCGGTCGTCTTCGTCGGCGTGATCGGGTCCCTGGTGCTGCTCGCGGCGCTGGTCACCCTCACCACCCGCACGACGGACATGGTGGAGGCGGTGGTCGGCGCGCTCCGACCGCTGCGGCGCGTCGGCGTGCAACCCGAACGCGTCGGGCTCCTCCTGGCGCTGGGGATCCGTTCGGTGCCCGTGGTGGTCGCCCTGGCCGAGGAGGTCCGGGACGCCCAGCGTGCGCGGGGCCTCACCGCCAGTCCTCGAGCGTTCGCGGTGCCGCTGATCGTGCGATCACTCCGCCATGCCGACGACCTCGGGGACGCCCTCGTGGCGCGCGGCGTCGACGACTAGCCGGGGGTCTCCCGCTTTCGTCGTCCGGACCGGGAGGTGCCGGCGGCCGGTTCAGTTGCGGTTCACGGTCTCGCAGTCCCGTAGCGTGTCGGACTGGTCGGCCTGGGCGGTGTCGGCGCCGGTGCTGCACAGCAGGTAGTCGCCGCCGGCGCCGCCGTCCAGTACGTCGTTGCCGTCCATCCCCTCCAGCCGGTCGACGCCGTCGCCGCCGTTGATCCTGTCGCCGCCGTCCATGCCGACGATCCGGTCGTCACCCGAGCCCGACCGAACGGTGTCGGCGTCGTCGCCGACACGGATCCAGTCGCTGCCCGCGCCGCCGCGGACCCGGTCGTGGCCGGTGTGACCGTTGAAGAAGTCGTCACCGGCACCGAGGTAGGCGACGTCGTTGCCCGTGTCGGCCAGCACGGTCATGTCGATGCTCGCCGGGAGCGTGGACCCGTCGACGAAGTCGTCACCGACCCGAGGCCACACCTCGACCAGCAGTGGCGCGCTGACGCTGACCGTGGCGGGGATCCGGCACACCACAGCGATGCCGACGTCGACCCTCCGCCGCTTGCAGGAGTCCGGCAGCGGCTTCAGCTTCGCGGTGCGGGTGTCGCGGAACCGCAGCCCGCCGGTCACCCGGGTCAGGGTGAGGTGGCTGTCCTGACCGCCGGCACGGTACAGGTAACCGAGCGCGGTCCGGGTGATCCAGGCGGTCTTGGGCAGTGGCTCGGCGTTGAGCGGGTTGTTGTTGATCAGCGCGGTCGTGTACACGTACGGCGGCCCGTAGTCACCGCCGGTCGGCGTGGTGGTGCCGGTGGCCGTGGTGGCGCCGGTCGCCGTGCCGGCAGTGAGCGCGGTCAGCGTGGCCGTGGCGACTGCGGCGAGAACGCCGAGTCGGCTGCGCAGGCTAGGACGAGGCATGCGATCTCCTTGATGACACCGCCGGAGTCGGCTGCGGCGGGCGCGGCCTCGTACCTGCGGCTGGGTGCGGTGTGGGGGTCTGGTGTCCGGCGGGTGGACGCGCGAACTGTCCTGTTCTGAGAGAACCACACGAGATGCCCGACTGTTCGGGTTTCACCCAACTTCGTCTGTGGTCGGGGAGGAGCCACGATGGTCCTGCCCCACCGGCCGACGCGAGTCGTCGGCGTGGGCCTCAACCCGGATAGACAGAGAAGAGCCGACCGCCGGCGCCGACCTCAGCCCTGACCCGTGACCGTGACCACCACCGACCAGGCGTCGACGACCGCCTGCTCCAGGACGCCCCGGCGTGGATCCGGAACCGCCAGCCAGGGGCCGGTGCGCGCCGCCGCGAGGGGCACGAGCCGCGGGTCGGCCAGCACCGCCTCGACCGCAGCGCGGTCTCCCCCGCACACGAGCGCCTCGACTCCCCCGGACTGCTGGACGAGGATCCGGTGCGCGTGATCGGCCGCGGCCTCGTAGGCCTGCCGTGCCTGGTTGTCTCGTCGCCGGGCGAACCGCTGCTGGCTCTGCCCGCCGGCCTTCGTGCGGCCCTGCACGTGCCGCTGCCCCACCTTGCTGACGGCCGGGGCCGGCGACGTCCCGGCAGCCACGGCGAACCCACCCTTGCGGACCAGGAGGACGCCCCAGCGGACGTCAGCCGAGGCAGCCTCCCGCAGCCCCTCGACGGTCGGCGGGCCGTCGTAGGCCCGGTTGAACGACAGGGCCGCCTCGGCGACCGCTCCGTCGGGAGCAGTCGCGACGAGGCGGCCCTCATCGACTGCCAGGTCCGGGACTCCGTGGCGGGTCCCGAAGTTCTCGAACCACCGCACGAGGCGCTCGGCAGGCACGAGCACCGTGCGGGCGTCGCTCACCTCAGACGTTGAAGCCTAGGGCGCGCAGCATCTCGCGGCCGTCGTCGGTGATCTTGTCCGGGCCCCACGGCGGCATCCATACCCAGTTGATGTGCACGTCGTTGACGAGGCCTTCGAGCGCCTGCTCGGTCTGGTCGGTGATCACGTCGGTCAGCGGGCATGCGGCCGACGTGAGCGTCATGTCGATGACGGCGTTGTTGCCTTCTTCGAGATGGACGCCGTACACGAGGCCAAGGTCGACCACGTTGATGCCGAGCTCGGGGTCGACGACGTCCTTCATCGCCTCCGTGACGTCCTCGGTGGTCACCGCTGAGGCCCCTGCGGCGGCCTCGAGGTCGACGTCGGGCAGGTCGCTGGTGTCCGTGTGGTCGGTCATGCTCGCTCCTTCGCTTCGGTCCCGAGGACCCGGGATGTCGCGTCCTTCCACGCCATCCACGACAGTAGTGCGCACTTCACGCGGGCCGGAAACTTCGCCACTCCCGCGAAGGCGATGCCGTCCTCCAGCACCTCCTCGTCGGGCTCGACGGTCCCGCGTCCCTGCATCAGGGTCTGGAAGTCCTCCTGCACGGCCATCGCCTCGGCGACCGACTTCCCGATGAGGAGGTCGGTCATCACCGAGGTCGCGGCCTGGCTGATCGAGCAGCCCTCGGCGTCGTACGAGATGTCCTCGACGACGGCGTTCTCGCCGGTGCCGGACAGATGGACCCGCAGCGTGATCTCGTCGCCGCACGTCGGGTTGACGTGGTGCACCTCGGCTTCGTACGGCTCGCGGAGACCGGCGTTCAGCGGGTTCTTGTAGTGGTCCAGGATGATTTCCTGGTACAGCGCGTCAAGGTCCTGGGTCATGCTCAGTCCACCCGGAAGTACTTCTTGGTGTACTCCAACCCCTCGATCAGGACGTCGATCTCGGCCGGCGTGGTGTACAGGTACGACGACGCACGGGTCGAGCTCTGCACGCCGTACCTCTTGTGGGCCGGCTTCGCACAGTGGTGGCCCGCCCGGACGGCGATGCCCCGGGAGTCGAGGACCTGGCTCACGTCGTGGGGATGGAGGCCCTCGATCTCGAAGGAGATCGCTCCGCCGCGGTGCTCGACGGCGGTCGGCCCCAGCACGGTCAAACGGGGGATCGACGACAGGCCCTCCAGCGCATAGCGGGTGATCGCCTCCTCGTGGGCACGAACGTTCTCCATGCCGATCGCGGAGAGGTAGTCGATCGCGACACCGAGCCCCACGGCCTCGACGATCGGCGGCGTCCCGGCCTCGAACTTGTGCGGGATGCCGGCGTACGTCGACCGCTCCATCGACACCGTGGCGATCATCTCGCCGCCGCCGAGGAACGGCGGCAGCTGCTCGAGCACGGCCCTCCTGCCCCACAGCACCCCGATGCCCGTGGGTCCGACCACCTTGTGGCCGGTGAAGGCCAGGAAGTCCGCACCCGAGGCGACGACGTCGACCGGCATCTGCGGCACCGCCTGCGAGGCGTCGACGACGACGAGGGCGCCGACCTCGTGGGCCCGGTCGGCGATCTTCCGGACGGGGTTGACGGTGCCGAGCATGTTGGACACCCAGGTCAGGGAGACCACCTTGGTGCGCTCGGTGATCAGGTCGTCCAGGTTCGACAGGTCGAGGTGGCCGTCGTCGGTCAGCCCGAACCACCGCAGCGTGGCGCCCTTGCGCTCGGTGAGCAGCTGCCACGGCACGATGTTGGAGTGGTGCTCCATCTCGGTGATGACGACCTCGTCGCCCTCGCCGATCTCGAGCGGCCCCCGGGCCCAGGCCAGCGTGTTGGCCACGAGGTTGAGCGCCTCGGAGGCGTTCTTGGTGTAGATCACCTCGTCGCGCGACGGCGCGCCGATGAACGCCGCCACCTTGTCGCGGGACTCCTCGAACGCGGTCGTCGCCTCCGCACCGAGCTGGTGCATGGCGCGGGCGATGTTGGCGTTGTGACGCTCGAGGTGGTCGACCATCGCGTCGATGACCACCTGCGGCTTCTGCGAGGTGTTCGCGCTGTCGAGGTAGACCAACGGCATCCCGTCCGCGAGGGTGCGCGACAGGATCGGGAAGTCCGCCCGGATCAGGTCGAGACCGTCCAGCAGGCCCGGGAACTCCCGGTCCGTGGAGACGGCGGCGGAAGAGGTCATCAGGCCGTTGCACCTGCCTTGACGTACTTGTCGTAACCCTCGGCCTCGAGCTGCTCGGCCAGATCCGGACCGCCCTCCTCGGCGATCCGGCCGTTGACGAACACGTGCACGAAGTCGGGCTTGATGTAGCGCAGGATGCGCGTGTAGTGCGTGATCAGCAGGACGCCGCGGTCGCCCTGCTCGCGGAACCGGTTGACGCCCTCGGACACGATCTTGAGCGCGTCGATGTCGAGGCCGGAGTCGGTCTCGTCGAGCACCGCCACCTTCGGGTTCAGCAGCTCGAGCTGCACGATCTCATGGCGCTTCTTCTCACCGCCCGAGAAGCCCTCGTTGACGTTGCGCTGAGCCATGGCGGTGTCCATGGAGACCCGCTCCATGGCGGTGTTGACGTCCTTGATCCAGGTGCGCAGCTTCGGGGCCTGGCCGTCGATCGCGGTCTTCGCGGTGCGCAGGAAGTTGGCGACGGAGACGCCAGGGACTTCGACGGGGTACTGCATCGCGAGGAAGAGACCGGCGCGAGCGCGCTCGTCGACGCTCATGGTCAGCACGTCGACGCCGTCGAGGGTCACCGAGCCGCCGGTCACGGTGTACTTCGGGTGACCCGCGATCGAGTAGGCCAGCGTCGACTTGCCCGAGCCGTTGGGGCCCATGATCGCGTGGGTCTCGCCGTCCTTGATGGTCAGGTCGACGCCCTTGAGGATCTCCTTCGGGCCGTTCTCGGTGTCGACGCTGACGTGCAGGTCGCGGATCTCCAGCGTGGGCATTGTGTCTTCGTCCAATCGTCTCGTGGTGTCTTCAGGTCTGTGGCTGTGTCGTGGGAGGATTCCCACGCGGGTTCAGTAGGGCGCGTGTACGTCGACGAGGACGTCGTCGCCCTCGACCTTCACGGGGTAGATCGCCACCGGCTCCGTCGCCGGCAGGTTGGTCGGCTTGCCGGTCCGCAGGTCGAACATCGAGCCGTGGAGCCAGCACTCGATCTGGTCGCCCTCCACCTCGCCCTCCGACAGCGGGATCGCGGCGTGCGAGCACTCGTCATAGATGGCATACCACTCGTCGCCGTCCCGGACCACCGCGACGGCCACGCCACCCACCGAGACCGACACAGCGGACTCGGGCTGGACGTCGTCGACGCCGCAGACTCGCACGAAGCTCATGCCGTCTCCTCCCGCGGGGTCTGGGGGGTGGAGCCTGCAAGCTGGGGGCTCCTCCCGGGGGTGACGTTCTTCTCGAGCTCTGCCTCGATCGTCTCGAGCAGCCGCTCCTCGATCTGCGGGACGCCGATCTTCTTCACGATGTCGGCGAAGAAGCCGTGCACCACGAGGCGCTTGGCCTCCGCGGCTTCGATGCCCCGCGACTGCAGGTAGAACAGCTGCTGGTCGTCGAACCTTCCCGTCGTGGACGCGTGACCCGCGCCCTCGATCTCGCCGGTCTCGATCTCGAGGTTGGGGACCGAGTCGGCCTGGCAGCCGTCGGTCAGCACGAGGTTGCGGTTGGACTCGTAGGTCTCGATGCCCTCGGCGACCTTGCGGATCAGGACGTCCCCGATCCACACCGCGCGCGCCCCCTGGCCCTGCAGCGCGCCCTTGTAGTCGACGTTGCTGCGGGTGCGCGGAGCGTTGTGGTCCACGAACAGCCGGTGCTCGAGGTGCTGGCCGGCGTCGGCGAAGTACAGCCCGAGCAGCTCGGCGTCGCCGCCGGGACCGTCGTACGCCACGGAGGTGTTCATCCGCACGACGTCGCCGCCGAAGGAGACCGCCACGTGCCGGAACGTCGCGTCGCGCCCGACCTTCGCGTGGTGGTGGGTGTGGTGCACCGCGTTGTCGGCCCAGTCCTCGACCGCGACGAAGGTCAGCTGTGCGCCGTCGCCCACGATGATCTCGATGTTGTCGGCGACCGTGGCGGAGCCCTCGAAGCTGACGACGACGGTGGCCTTGCTGTGCGGTTCCGCGACGACCACCGTGTGCGCGGCGGAGGCGCCTTCGAGCCCGGAGCCGGTCACGGTGAGGATCACCGCGTCTGCGACCTCGGTGTCGGCTGGGACGGTGACGGCGACCGTCTCGTCGGCGGCGTTCCAGGCGCGGGCACTCACCCGGTCGTTCGGGACGTATCCGCTGCTCCCCTTGACCGGGTTTCCTGCCGGCAGGTGTTCGAGCCGAACACCGTCCGGGACCTGCGCGTCGACGCTGAAGGTGCGACCGGACAGGTCGGCGTCCTTGTGCAGGTCGCGCAGCCGCTTGAGCGGCGTGAAGCGCCAGATCTCCTCTCGGCCGGTGGGCACCTCGAAGAACTCGACGTCGAAGGACCCCTCCGGGTGCAGGTGGCTGGCGACCTTGGTCTCCAGCGCACTCGCGACGTTCGGCGTGTCAGTTGCTGTCACAGTTCGGCGTTCACTTTCCAGTCAGCTCGGTCCGGGTGGTGTTGGTGTAGAGGCGGGCGGAGCGGTGGGGCGGCGAGGCTGGTTTCGCCTCGCCGCCGCCGTCGCGCAGTCCGCCGAAGCCCCCGAGGGTCACCCGACAGCCCCCTCCATCTGCAGCTCGATGAGGCGGTTCAGCTCCAGGGCGTACTCCATGGGCAGCTCCTTCGCGATCGGCTCCACGAAGCCGCGCACGATCATCGCCATGGCCTCGTCCTCCTCCATGCCCCGGCTCATCAGGTAGAAGAGCTGGTCCTCGCTGACCTTCGAGACTGTCGCCTCGTGGGCCATGGAGACGTCGTCCTCCCGGACGTCGACGTACGGGTAGGTGTCGGACCGGCTGATCTGGTCGACGAGCAGCGCGTCGCACTTCACCACGCTCGCGGAGTGGTCAGCGCCCTCGTTGACCTGCACCAGCCCGCGGTACGACGTACGGCCGCCGCCGCGCGCCACCGACTTGGAGATGATCGAGCTCGAGGTGTTCGGCGCGGCGTGCACCATCTTCGCGCCGGCGTCCTGGTGCTGGCCCTCACCCGCGAAGGCGATCGACAGGGTCTCGCCCTTGGCGTGCTCGCCCATGAGGTAGACGGCGGGGTACTTCATCGTGACCTTCGAGCCGATGTTGCCGTCGACCCACTCCATGGTCGCGCCGGCCTCACAGGTCGCGCGCTTGGTGACCAGGTTGTACACGTTGTTCGACCAGTTCTGGATGGTCGTGTAGCGGCAGCGGCCACCCTTCTTCACGATGATCTCGACGACCGCGGAGTGCAGGGAGTCCGAGCTGTAGATCGGCGCGGTGCAGCCCTCGACGTAGTGCACATAGGCGTCCTCGTCGACGATGATCAGGGTCCGCTCGAACTGGCCCATGTTCTCGGTGTTGATCCGGAAGTAGGCCTGCAGCGGGATGTCCACGTGGACACCCTTCGGCACGTAGATGAACGAGCCGCCGGACCACACCGAGGTGTTCAGCGCGGCGAACTTGTTGTCGCCGACCGGGATGACGGTGCCGAAGTACTCCTTGAAGAGGTCCTCGTGCTCCTTCAGGCCCGTGTCGGTGTCGACGAAGATGACACCCTGCTCCTCGAGGTCCTCACGGATCTTGTGGTAGACCACCTCGGACTCGTACTGCGCGGCGACGCCCGCGACCAGACGCTGCTTCTCCGCCTCGGGGATGCCCAGCTTGTCGTAGGTGTTCTTGATGTCCTCGGGCAGGTCGTCCCAGGTGGTCGCCTGCTTCTCGGTGGATCTCACGAAGTACTTGATGTTGTCGAAGTCGATGGCGTCGAGCTCGGCACCCCAGGTCGGCATCGGCTTGCGGTGGAAGAGCTTGAGGCCCTTCAGACGCAGGTCGAGCATCCATTGCGGCTCGCTCTTCTTCGAGGAGATGTCACGCACGACGTCCTCGTTGAGGCCACGCTTCGCGATGGCGCCGGCGTCGTCGCTGTCGGCCCAGCCGAACTCGTAGCGGCCGAGGCCCTCGAGCTCGGGGTTGCGCTGGTCGATGGTGGTCATGTGATCCTCAACCTCTCGTGTGACGAGACAGACGTGCGGGGGACTGTGTGCTGGGGCGGCCGGTGCCGGCGGCGGGGATGCAGGTGGTGCAGACCCCGTCGCCGTGGGCGATCGTGGCCAGGCGCTGCACGTGGCGGCCGAGAATGTGGCTGATGGCCTCTGTCTCGGCCTCGCACAGCTGGGGGAACTCGTGGGCGACGTGTGCCACCGGGCAGTGCTGCTGGCACAGCTGCTCACCCACGGGGCCCTCACGGACCGACGCAGCGTAGCCGCCCTGGGTCAGCGCCTCCGCCACCGCTTCGGCCGCGGTCAGCTCGGGTTTCAGCTCGACCACCTTCGCGTAGTCGCTTTCCAGGGTCGCGACCCGGCGACGGGCGAACTCCTTGACTGCTGCCTCTCCTCCCGTCTCGGCGAGGAAGCGCAACGCCTGCGCGGCGAGGTCGTCGTACTGCTGGTCGAAGCGGTCCCGGCCGACCTCAGTCAAGACGAAGACCTTCGCGGGTCGGCCGCGGCCACGAGCGCCGTTGGGACGCGGCTCGCGCGCCTCCACGGCCCCCTCGTCCACCAGGTGGTCCAGGTGCCGGCGTACGGCTGCCGGAGTGAGGTCGAGCCGGTCCGCGAGCGCCGCGGCGGTACTGGGTCCGTTCTCGAGAATCGACCGAGCCACCCGCTCACGTGTCGGCGCGTCCCCACTGCGTGCGGCCTCCACGGCCATGTCACGAGTTGGGGCGTCGATTTCCACAACAACAGTGTGCCGTTATTAAGGGACTCGTTTCAAATAAGGGTGCCCTAACCCGCGCCGGGCGGGGGTCACCTCGCTCACCCGGTCTCCGGTAACCCGGATCACAAACCTAGAATCGCGGCGTGCCCCCGCCTCCTCCGGGCCCCGCCCAGGGACCCCCTACCGCGCCCGGGGCCGACGACGAGCCGGCCGTGGTCGTCGACGGCCTCACCATGAGGTACGGCGACACCGTCGCCGTGGACAAGCTCTCGCTCGGGGTCGTCCGGAACAGCATCACGGCCGTCCTCGGACCCAACGGCGCGGGCAAGACCACGACCCTGGAGACCTGCGAGGGCTACCGCCGGCCCCAGCAGGGCTCCGTGCGCGTGCTCGGGATGGATCCTCAGGCTCAGCGACGACAGCTCCTGCCCCGGATCGGCGTGATGCTCCAGAACGGCGGCGCCTGGTCCGGGGTGCGGGCCGTCGAGATGCTCCGGCACATGGCGTCCCTGCATGCCCACCCGCTGAACGTCGACATGCTCGTCGACCGGCTGGGGCTCGGGTCGTGCGGACGCACGCCATACCGGCGGCTCTCCGGAGGCCAGCAGCAGCGCCTCGCCCTGGCGATGGCCGTCGTGGGCCGGCCCGAGCTGGTCTTCGTCGACGAGCCGACCGCGGGCATGGACCCGCAGGCGCGCCGCGCGACGTGGGAGCTCCTGGAGGAGATGCGAGGCGACGGCGTGACGATCGTCCTGACCACCCACTACATGGACGAAGCGGAGCGTCTCGCCGACACCATCCACGTGATCGACCACGGCCGGCTCATCGCATCCGGGTCGCCGTTCGAGCTCACCCGCGGTGCCGGCGAGAGCACCATCCGCCTCGTCGTCACCGAACCGTTCCCCCCGACCGCACCCGAGTCGCTGCAGGCCGCGCTGGGGCCGACCACCCAGGTGCATGCCATCAACGACCAGAGCCTGCTCATCACCGGGCCGGCCGACGCCTCGACGCTCGCGACGGTGTCGGCGTGGTGCGAGACCCACGGCGTGCTGCCGGAGTCCATGTCGCTGGGGCAGCGCACGCTCGAGGACGTCTTCCTCCAGCTGACCGGGCGGGAGCTCACCCCATGACCACGTCGACCGGAACCTTCACACCGCGGCCGGGCGCCGCGCCACTGTCCGCCCAGGTCGTCGCGCAGACCCGGATGGAGACCAAGCTCCTGCTCCGCAACGGCGAGCAGCTCCTGCTCGCAATCGTCATCCCGGTCATCGTCCTGGTCGGCGGCGTCCTGGCCTCCGACCACATCGGACTGCGCTTCCCGGCCGGAGTCGTCGACACGCTCACGCCGGGCGTGCTCGCGCTCGCCGTCATGTCGACGAGCTTCACCTCGCTGGCGATCACGACCGGCTTCGAGCGCAGGTACGGCGTCCTCAAACGTCTCGGGGCCTCCCCCCTGCCCCGCTCGGGCCTGCTGATGGGCAAGGTCGGCGCGCTCCTCCTCGTGGAGGCTCTGCAGATCGTCGTCATCGGCATCGTGGCCACGCTGCTCGGCTGGTCGCCCTCCCCCGGTGCGGTCGGTGTGGTCGCGGGGCTGCTCGTCGTGCTGCTCGGAACTGCCGCCTTCGCCTCGCTCGGACTCTTCCTGGCGGGGGCGCTGCGCGCCGAGGCGACGCTGGCAGCGGCCAACCTCATCTACCTCCTGCTCATGGCCGGAGGCGCGGTGGTCATCCCGTCGTCGAGCTACGGCGCAGGTGGGTCCGTGGTCGCGCTCCTGCCCTCCGGCGCCCTGGGCAACGGGCTCCGTGCCGCGCTCATGGACGGCACCGTGCCCGTCGTACCCCTGCTCGTGCTGGCGGTGTGGACCGCTGCTGGGACGGTGCTGACCTCGAGGACGTTCACGTGGGAATGACCCTGAAGATCCCGCCGTCTCCCCCTCGCGCCTCGGGCTGGGCGGACCGCTGGATGCAGCCGCTGGCCGTCGCGAGCCTCGCCGTCAACATCCTGATCGTCGTGACCGGAGGCGTCGTGAGGCTCACCGGCTCCGGCCTGGGCTGCCCCACCTGGCCGCGATGCACCGACCAGTCGTTCACCCCGCACGGCGCGCTCGGCATCCATGGCGCGATCGAGTTCGGCAACCGGATGGTGACCTTCCTCCTCGCCGCGGTGGCGATCGCCACACTCGTTTCGGCCTGGAAGCTCGGTCGGCGGTCCGTCGTACGTCTCGCCTTCGTCCTGGCTCTCGGCGTCCCGGCGCAGGCCGTCGTGGGCGGGGTCACCGTGCTGACCGACCTCAACCCCTGGGTCGTCGCCTTCCATCTGCTGGTCTCGATGGCCATGATCCAGGTGGCTGTCATCCTGCTGCGGCGACTGCGCGAGCCTGACGGGCCACCCGTTCTCACGGTGCCGTCCCCGTCCGTGTGGCTGGTGAGAGGCACGTTCGTCATTGGTTGGGCTGTCCTCTACCTCGGCACGGTGGTCACGGGCAGCGGACCCCACGCGGGGGACGTCGACTCGCCCCGCAACGGCTTGGACCCCGCGGCGCTGAGCCAGCTCCACACGGACTTCGTGTTCCTCCTGCTCGGGCTCACCATCGGATCGCTCTTCACCTTGCGTGCTGTCGGTGCCCCCGACCGCGCGACCCGCGCGGCGGGTACGTTGCTCGGCCTGGAGATTGCCCAGGGGCTGGTCGGCTTCGTGCAGTACTTCACCGGCCTGCCGGTCCTCGTCGTGGGGCTCCACCTGCTCGGCTCCGCCTTGGTCGCCGCGGCGCTGGCGTGGCTGCTCGTCGGCGTGCGGGAGCGTGCCGAGGTGTCCGTCTCGGTGGGTACACCCGTCCGCTAGCCCCACCGCTCGGACGGACGGACCCGCCTCAGGAGCGGTCGGGAAGCCCCGCGGCGTCGCGCAGCCGCGCGAACTCCTCGGCGAGCGCCGCGGCGGGCCAGTGCGCGTTGAGACCGCTCGGGTTCGGCAGCACCCACACCCGGGTCTCCCCCACGGTCTCGTCCTGTGGCCCGACGACGGCCCTGGGCCGTGCGAACCCGGTGCGGTAGGCACCGATCCCCACGACGGCCAGCCATGTCGGGGTCAGCCGCTCGACCTTCTCGCGCAGCGCCTTGGCACCCTGGACGAGTTCCTCGTGGGTGAGCTCGTCGGCCCGGGCGGTGGCGCGCGGAGCGACGTTCGTGATGCCGAGTCCCAGGTCGAGCAGCTCCCACTCCTCGTCGGGTCGCAGCCTTCTGGAGGTGAAGCGGGACCTGTGCAGGGTGGGCCAGAAGCGGTTCCCGGGGCGCGCGAAGTGCAGGCCGGTGGCGGCCGACCAGAGCCCCGGGTTGATCCCGCTGAACAGAACCGCCAGGTCGGGTGCGATCACGTCCGGAATGGTCCGGTCGCGGGCCGCCTCGAGCTCGGCGGGCGTCGGACGCATGTGCCGTCGGCTCAGAAGTGGAGCAGCGGGTCGACCGCGACGGCCACGAAGAGCAGTGAGAGGTACATGTTGGACCAGTGGAACAGGCGCATCGGCTTCACGTCGCTGAGGTTGTCGCTGCGGGAGGCCCGGGCGAGCATCAGGTGTCCCTCGACCAGGAACATCACGCCGAGCGCCGCGGCAGCGGCCGGGTAGAACCAGCCGGTGCCGGCCACGGGCCACAGGAGAATCGAGGTGGCGACCATCACGTAGGAGTACACGACGATCTGCCGTGCCACCGACCGCGCCGGCGCCACGACGGGGAGCATCGGCACGTCGACCTTGGCGTAGTCCTCCCGATAGCGCAGCGCGAGCGCCCAGGTGTGCGGTGGGGTCCAGAAGAACACGACCAGGAAGAGGATCACCGGCGCCCAGGCGAGCTGGTTCGTCACGGCGGTCCAGCCGATCAGGGCGGGGAAGCATCCCGCGAGTCCGCCCCAGACGATGTTCTGGGTGGTGCGCCGCTTCAGGACCATCGTGTAGACGAGAACGTAGAACGCGTTGGCGGTCAGAGCCAGCCAGGCCGACAGCCAGTTGACGAAGAGCCCCAGCACGAGCGTCGACACCACGGCCAGGGTGACTCCGAACACCGTGGCCGCGCCCGGACTCACGATGTGCCTGGGGAGCGCACGTCGTCGCGTCCGCCGCATCTGCTCGTCGATGTCGCGGTCGTAGACGCAGTTGAGGGCACTCGCGCTGCCGGCGGACAGGGTCCCGCCGATGACGGTCGCCACCACGAGCCAGAGCTCAGGGACTCCCTTCGCCGCGAAGAACATGACCGGGACGGTGGTGAGCAGCAGGAGCTCGATCACCCGGGGCTTCATCAGGCCGACGTACGCCGCGACGACGTCACGAGCTGTCGCACGGGCCGTCTCCGGCGTCCGCGCAGAGACGTGGGGGTCGACGGCCGTCACGAAAACCTCGAGTTCAACGATTACAGGGAAGCGTCTCAGGCTAGCGGTGAGTCTAGTCGCCGTGCGCCTGCCGTGGTTCATCGGGCAACACCGGGAGGGTGTGCATCTGCTCACCGGGCGTTAGTAGGCTCGGCAGGAAGAGCCAGACGCAGCCGAGAGGAAACCTCCGCACGTGACCACTGCCCGTAGCCCCCTGGAATGGACCGACCTGGACAGCCGGGCGGTCGACACGGCGCGGGTCCTCGCCATGGACGCCGTGCAGAAGGTCGGCAACGGCCACCCTGGTACGGCGATGGCCCTCGCGCCCGTGGCCTACATGCTCTTCCAGAAGCGGATGCGTCACAACCCGTCCGACCCGACGTGGGTCGCCCGGGACCGCTTCGTCCTCTCCGCGGGCCACAGCAGCATCACCCTCTACACGCAGCTCTACCTCGGTGGCTTCGGCCTCGAGCTGGAGGACCTGAAGGCGCTTCGCACCTGGGGTAGCAAGACCCCCGGCCACCCCGAGCACGGCCACACCGCAGGCGTCGAGACGACGACGGGGCCCCTGGGCCAGGGAGTCGCCAACGCGGTCGGCATGGCGATGGCCGCCCGACGGGAGCGCGGGCTCCTCGATCCGGACGCCGCTGAGGGTCAGAGCGTCTTCGACCACCACGTCTACGCCATCTGCAGCGACGGCGACCTCGAGGAGGGCGTGAGTGGCGAGGCGTCCTCGATCGCGGGTCACCAGCAGCTCGGCAACCTCACGCTCATCTACGACGACAACGACATCTCCATCGAGGGCGACACGGACATCGCGTTCAGCGAGGACGTCGCGAAGCGCTACGAGGCCTATGGCTGGCACGTGCAGCGGCTCGACTGGACCAACGGCGGCAAGGAGTACGTCGAGGACGTCGAGGCCCTCTGGGCCGCGCTCGAGGCCGCGGAGCAGGTCACCGACAAGCCCAGCATGATCGTCCTCAAGACGGTCATCGCCTGGCCGGCGCCCAACGCACAGGACACCGGGGCCTCGCACGGCTCCGCTCTGGGCGAGGAAGAGGTCGCGGCCACCAAGAAGATCCTCGGCTTCGACCCGGCCCAGACGTTCGAGGTGAGCGACGAGGTCATCACCCACACCCGGAACCTCGTCGGGCGGGGCAAGGAGATCGAGGCCGCGTGGGAGGAGGCCTTCGACACCTGGGCCGAGGCGAACCCCGAGCGCAAGGCGCTGCTCGACCGGATGCAGACCCGCCACCTCCCGCCGGGCTGGGACGACGCCCTCCCCACCTTCGACGCCGACCCCAAGGGCGTCGCGACGCGCAAGGCGTCCGGAGGCGTCCTCTCGGCTATCGCGCCGAAGCTCCCCGAGCTGTGGGGCGGGTCGGCCGACCTCGCCGAGTCGAACAACACCACCCCGAAGGGGCAGCCGTCGTTCATCCCGCAGGAGTGGCAGACCGTCGACTTCTCCGGCGACAAGTACGGCCGGGTGCTCCACTTCGGCATCCGCGAGCACGCCATGGGCTCGATCATGAACGGCATCACCCTCCACGGCGGGACGCGCGTCTACGGCGGGACCTTCCTGGTCTTCTCCGACTACATGCGCCCGGCGGTCCGGCTCGCGGCCCTCATGAAGCTGCCTGTGATCTATGTCTGGACGCATGACTCGATCGGCCTCGGCGAGGACGGCCCCACGCACCAACCGGTTGAGCACCTCGCAGCGCTCCGCGCGATCCCCGGCCTCGACGTCGTTCGCCCGGCCGACGCCAACGAGACGACCGCCGCCTGGAAGGCCGTCCTCGAGCACACCGACCGACCGGCCGGGCTGGCCCTCACCCGGCAGAACGTCCCGGTGTTCCCGCGCGGCCGCCAGGCCGATGGTGCGCACTGGGGTACAACAGACGGTGTGAGCAAGGGCGGCTACGTGCTGCTCGACGCCGAAGGAGGGATGCCGGACGTGGTCCTGATCGGCACCGGCTCGGAGGTCCAGCTCGCCGTTGCGGCCCGCACGGCCCTGGCCGAGAAGGGTGTCCGGGCCCGCGTGGTGTCGATGCCGTGCCGGGAGTGGTTCGACTCCCAGGACCAGGCTTACCGTGACAGCGTGATCCCCCCGATGGTGAAGGCACGCGTAAGCGTCGAGGCCGGCGTGGCCCAGGGCTGGCGAGACGTGGTCGGCGACCACGGACGCATCGTGTCGCTGGAGCACTTCGGCGCTTCGGCCGACTACGCCACCATCTTCCGGCAGTTCGGCATCACCGCCGAGGCCGTGGTGCTCGCGGCGGAGGAGAGTATCCGCGCGGTGGCCGGGTAACGCCAGGAGGGTCGTCAGCCGTGTCGAGAACGCACCGTCCAGGGACCACCACCTAAGACAGCCTCATCACCAGGAGGAACGCATGTCCGATCGACTCAAGGCACTGGCGGAGGCAGGCGTCTCCATCTGGCTCGACGACCTGTCGCGGGAACGCCTGGAGACCGGCAACCTCACGGACCTGGTCAAGCACCGGTCGGTGGTGGGGGTCACGACGAATCCCACGATCTTCGCGGCGGCTCTGGCCAACGGGGAGCGGTACGACGAGCAAGTGCGCCGGCTCGCGGCGCTCGGCACCAGCGTCGACGAGGCCGCCTTCGAGATGACGACCGACGACGTACGCCGCGCCTGCGACGTCATGATGGAGACCTGGACCGAGACCGGCGGGGTCGACGGCAGGGTGTCGATCGAGGTCCCGCCGACGCTCGCCTTCGACACTGAGGCGACCATCGCTGCGGCCCGCAGCCTCTGGATGGCGGTGGAGCGTCCGAACCTGCTGGTGAAGATCCCCGCGACGACCGAGGGCATGCCGGCCATCTCGACGGTCCTGGGCGAGGGGATCAACGTCAACGTCACGCTGATCTTCGGCCTCGAGCGCTACCAGGGGGTGATGAACGCGTACGTCGAGGGCCTCGAGCGCGCCGCGGCCAACGGCCATGACGTCTCGAGCATCCACTCGGTGGCCTCGTTCTTCGTCTCTCGCGTGGACACCGAGGTGGACAAGCGTCTCGATGCCGCAGGCGTCGAAGGGGTCGAGGACCTCAAGGGCAAGGCCGGCATCGCGAACGCCCGCTTGGCGTACCACAGGTTCGAGGAGTTCTTCAGCAGTGACCGGTTCAGGGCGCTGAAGGAGCGGGGTGCTCATGAGCAGCGGCCGCTGTGGGCATCCACCGGCGTGAAGAACCCGGCCTACCCCGACACGATGTACGTCACCGAGCTCGTCGTGCCGAACACCGTCAACACGATGCCGGAGAAGACACTCGAGGCGTTCGCGGACCACGGCGAGGTGCGCGGCGACATGATCACCACGATGTACGACGACGCGCGAGAAGTCATGGACCGGCTGGAGGCCGCCGGAGTCCACTACGACGATGTGATCGCGACCCTGGAGCGCGAGGGCGTCGACAAGTTCGTCGCGTCCTGGAAGGAGCTCCTCGACACGGTCCGCGCGAGCCTGGCGGGGACGGCCAAGTGAGCGACGCGCTGGAGGTCGCGGCCACTGGTGCCGCCGCGGAGTCCATCACCCGGTGGGTTCCGAAGCTGGTGAGCGACCGGTTCGCGAGCCGGCTCTTCGCCAAGGACTCCACTCTCTGGGGTGAGTCGGCCGAGGCCGAGGCGTCGGTCCGGCTGGGCTGGGTCGACCTCTACCGGACCTCCCGACCCCTCGTGGGCGCCATCGCGGCACTGCGCAGTGAGCTCGAGGAGGAGGGCATTACCCACGTCGCTCTCTGCGGCATGGGCGGGTCGTCCCTGGCACCGGAGGTCGTCTGCGCGACCCACGGCGTCGAGCTCACGGTGGTGGACTCCTCCCACCCGGACCAGGTGCGCTCCGCGATCGGTGACCGTCTGGAGAGCACCGTGGCCGTCGTATCGAGCAAGTCGGGCTCCACGGTCGAGACCGACTCCCAGCGGCGTGCGTTCGAGGCCGCCTTCGAGGCCGCCGGCCTCGACAAGACCCGGCACATCGTGGTGGTCACCGACCCGGGAAGCCCTCTCGACCAGCAGTCCCGCGATGCGGGCTACCGCGTGATCAACGCCGACCCGAACGTGGGCGGACGGTACTCCGCGCTCACGGCCTTCGGCCTCGTGCCGAGCGGTCTCGCGGGCGCGGACGTCGAGGCCCTCCTCGACGAGGCCGACGCGGTGGCAGACCTGCTTGCCGAGGACGACGACGCGAACCCCGGACTCCGGCTCGGGGCGGCCCTCGCGGGAAGCGAGCCGCTGCGGGACAAGATGATCCTCGTCGAGGACGGTTCCGGCCTTGTCGGTTTTCCCGACTGGGCCGAGCAGCTGGTCGCGGAGAGCACGGGCAAGGACGGCACCGGCCTGCTCCCTGTCGTCGTGGAGAACACCGCGGCACCCGAGGTGGCGCTTCCGCCCCAGGACGGGACCGTGGTCAGGCTCACCGGAGACGTGGACACGATCGACGAGCACATCGGAGGCGGCGGTTCAGACATCTGGGTCGGCGGCAGCCTCGGCGCCCAGCTCCTGCTGTGGGAGGTGGCTACCGCGGTGGCCGGCCACGTCCTCGGCATCGACCCGTTCGACCAGCCCGACGTCGAGAGCGCGAAGAAGGCGGCCCGATCGCTGCTCGAAGGCGCCCCCGAGCCGGAGCCGGTCGTGCTCGTCGACGGCCCGGTCGAGGTCCGTGCTCCCGGCGACCGGTCCTGGCTGGACGGCGCCCATGACCTCAGGTCCGCCGTCGATGCGTTGCTGGGGCAACTCGACCAGGGCCGTGGCTACGTCGCGGTGATGGCCTACCTCGACCGGTTCGCCCACCCCGAGCTTGCCGACGTGCGGCGCTCGCTCGCCGTGCGGACGAAGCGGCCCGTCACCTTCGGCTGGGGGCCCCGGTTCCTGCACTCGACCGGTCAGTTCCACAAGGGCGGCCCCGCCGTCGGGGTGTTCCTCCAGATCACCGACGAACCACATGAGGACCTGGCCGTGTCCGGGCGCGAGTTCAGCTTCGGCACCCTCGTCGCCGCGCAGGCCGCCGGCGACGCCCAGGTGCTCGCCGACCACGGCCGACCGGTCCTGCGGCTCCACCTGACCGCTCCGGACGGGCGTCGTCTGCTGCGCGAGGCACTCGCGTGACCAACCCGCTCCGCGACCCCCAGGACCGGCGTCTTCCCAAGATCGCCGGCCCCTGCGGCCTCGTGATCTTCGGCGTGACCGGCGACCTGTCGCGCAAGAAGCTGATGCCGGCGGTCTACGACCTCGCCAACAGGGGGCTCCTGCCGCCCGGCTTCTCGGTCGTCGGGTTCGCCCGCCGTGACTGGGCCGACCAGGACTTCGCACAGATCGTGCACGACTCGGTCCGCTCCTACTCCCGCACGGCCTTCCGTGAGGAGGTGTGGCGCCAGCTCGCCGAGGGCATCCGCTTCGTGCCGGGCGACTTCAACGACGACAACGCGTTCGAGACCCTGAAGAAGACGATCGAGGAGCTCGATCGCGAGCGCGGCACCGGCGGCAACCACGCGTTCTACCTCTCCATCCCCCCGCGGTTCTTCGCCGACGTCATCGGCCAGCTCAAGGAGCACGGGCTCGCCGAGCCCAGCCAGGACTCCTGGCGCCGGGTCGTCGTGGAGAAGCCGTTCGGCTCCGACCTCGAGACGGCGCGCGAGCTCAACGGGATCATCTCCGAGGTCTTCCCCTCCGGGTCTGTCTTCCGCATCGACCACTACCTGGGCAAGGAGACCGTCCAGAACATCCTGGCGATGCGATTCTCGAACACCCTGTTCGAGCCGATCTGGAACGCCAACTACGTCGACCACGTGCAGATCACGATGGCCGAGGACATCGGCATCGGCGGCCGCGCGGGCTACTACGACGGCATCGGCGCCGCCCGGGACGTGATCCAGAACCACCTGCTCCAGCTGATGGCTCTCACAGCCATGGAGGAGCCGACGTCCTTCGACGCGAGAAACCTGCGGGTCGAGAAGCAGAAGGTGCTCGAGTCCGTCGAGCTGCCTCGCCGCCTCGACCTCGCCACCGCTCGCGGGCAGTACACCGAGGGCTGGTCGGGCGGGGTCAAGGTGGCCGGCTACAAGCAGGAGCAGGACATCCCGCAGGAGTCGCGCACCGAGACCTACGCAGCGATCAAGCTCCACATCGGCTCCAGGCGCTGGGCCGGGGTGCCGTTCTACCTCCGTGCCGGAAAGCGGCTCGGCCGCCGCGTCACCGAGGTCGCGGTGGTCTTCAAGCGGGCGCCGCACCTGCCGTTCAGCGACACCGCCACCGAGGAGCTGACCCAGAACGCCCTCGTGATCCGCGTGCAACCGGACGAGGGCGTCACGATGAGATTCGGCTCCAAGGTGCCCGGCACGTCCATGGAGATCCGTGACGTCACCATGGACTTCGCGTATGGCGGCTCCTTCACGGAGTCGAGCCCGGAGGCCTACGAACGTCTCATCCTCGACGTACTTCTCGGCGAGGAGCCGCTCTTCCCCCGGCACGAGGAGGTCGAGCTGTCGTGGAAGATCCTCGACCCGATCATCGAGTACTGGGCGAAGCACGGCCAGCCCGACACCTACGAGTCGGGCACGTGGGGTCCGGAGTCCGCGGAGCGCATGATCGCCCGGGACGGGCGGGCCTGGAGGCGGCCATGACCCCAGCGCACGCACCGGCTCACGACGACCTCGCCGCCACTGATGGAGCCACCCGATGATCGAGCTCGTCGACACCACCGCGAGCGCCATCGCCGCGGAGTTCGTCCGGCTTCGCCGCCAGGCGGGAAGTCCCGCCATGGGCATGGTGATGACGCTGGTCTTCGTCGTCCACGAGGACGGTGCGCCGGCCGCCATGGAGGCCGCCCGCCTCGCCTCCCGGGAGCACCCGGCGCGGGTGCTCGGCGTGATCGTCGGCGACGGGCGAGGGACCGCACGGGTGGACGCGGTTGTCGGCATCGGCTCGGGATGGGCAGGAGAGTCGGCGATGATCCGGCTCCACGGCGAGGTGACCAAGCATCCGGCGTCGGTGGTCCTCCCGCTGCTGCTTCCGGACTCGCCCGTCGTGGTCTGGTGGCCCGAGCACGCCCCCGACGACCCGGCCGAGGACCCCCTCGGGCGGCTCGCGCGCCGTCGGATCACCGACGCGGCCGCGGTGCCGCGCAACAAGGCGAAGGCCATGCTCACGCAGTGTCACCACTACTCACCGGGCAACAGCGACCTGGCCTGGACTCGCATCACGCACTGGCGAGCGCTCCTCGCCGCGGCCCTCGACCAGCACCCCGCCAAGGTGCTCAAGGCGACCGTCGCCGCCGAGCGGATCAGCCCCAGCGCAGACCTGCTCTCCGCCTGGCTGGCAGATCGTCTTCGCGTCGACGTCGACCGGAAGACGTCCGACGGGCCGGGGATCACCACGGTGGAGCTCGAGACCAAGAGCGGTCCCATCTCGCTGGTCCGGCTCGACGGCAAGCTCGCCACGTTCATGGTCCCCGGGGAGCCTGACCGGCCCGTCGCCCTCAAGCGCCGAGACATCGCCGAGCTGCTGGCGGAGGAGCTGCGCCATCTCGATCCGGACGACGTCTACGCGCAGACGGTGAAGCGGATGTCGCGCCGCCACGCGAAGTCGGCCCCGTCGGCATGACGTCCGACGGGGGTCACCCCGGGGGGGCGCCCGAGGTCGTGGTCTCGGATCGCGCCGAGGATCTCGCCGCCTCCGTCGCGCGGCGCCTGGTCCGCCGTCTGGTAGAGCTCCAGCACGGCGGCAGGGTGCCCTCGGTGGTTCTCACCGGCGGGACGATCGCCGATCAGATGCACCGGGCGCTGCTCGACGTTCCGGAGCGCCGTGAGGTCGACTGGTCGCGCACGGAGCTCTGGTTCGGTGACGAGAGGTTCGTGCCCGAGAAGGACCCCCAGCGCAACGCCCTGCATGCGCGAGAGGCCTTCTTGTCAGACCTCCCCGTCGAGCGCGCACGCGTGCACGAGATGCCGGCCTCTGACGGCCCGTACGGCGCCGACGTCGATGCCGCGGCCGACGCCTACGCCGAGGAGCTCCGCCGCGTACTGGGCCCGTTCCCGCGGTTCGACGTGCTCATGCTGGGCATCGGCCCCGACGGCCACTGCGCGTCGCTGTTCCCTCACCACGAGGGGCTCGACGCGACAGGGCTGGCCGTCGGCGTCCGCGACTCCCCCAAGCCGCCGCCTACCCGGATCTCCCTGACGATGCCACTGCTGCAGCAGGCGGAGGAGGTGTGGTTCATGGCCTCCGGAGTCGGGAAGGCCGAGGCGGTGCGGAACGCGGTATCCGGCGCTGATGTGCGCGACGTGCCGGCCGCCGGACCCAAGGGCAGGCGACGGACGCTGTTCCTGGTCGACGCAGAGGCGGCGTCGCAGCTGCGGCCCTCGAGCCGGAGCCCTAGAAGATGACCTCGCCGCGCTTGCGGCGCTCGCGCAGTGTCTGGATGGCCTCGTCGAGGATCTCCGCCGCCTCCTTGTCGGAGCGACGCTCCTTCACGTAGGCCAGGTGGGTCTTGTACGGCTCGATCTTGGGCGGGGGCGGCGGGTTCTCGGAGTCCAGGCTGGCCGGGAGACCGCACCGAGGGCAGTCCCACGAGTCGGGGATCTGCGCATCGACGGCGAAGGTCACTACCGACTGGTGTGCATGGGCACAGAAGTAGACGACGCGCTGCCGGGGAGCGGCCTCACCCCGCTCCGCCTCCCCCATAGGCCCCGCACCGACACGGCTGCCACGAATGGCGCTTCCTCCACCAGCCACGCTTAGTACTCCTCGTCGTCGTTGCGGATGCCGGTCAGGCGCCGCTCTTGAGCAGTAGTCCCAGGGCGACGACGCAGGCGAACCAGATGATGCCGGCGCCGATGGTGATCCGGTCCAGGTTGCGCTCGGCCACTGACGAGCCGCCGAGGCCGCTGGACACCCCGCCACCGAACATGTCGGACATGCCGCCTCCTCGGCCCTTGTGCAGCAGGACCAGCAGGACGAGCAGCAGGCTCGACAGGATGAGCAGAACGGTGAAGACGATGGTCACGGTGGAAAAGCCTAACTCACGCCGAGAGTGTCAGATCACAGGCATGTCATAAAAGCGGCAGATCCCCCCGAACTCGTCCGCCTGGAGGCTCGCGCCGCCGACGAGGCAGCCGTCGACGTCCGCCTTCTCCATGATGCCCGCGACGTTGGCCGCCTTCACGGAGCCGCCGTAGAGGATCCGGACCTTGGCTGCTGCCTCGCCGCTGAACGTCTTCCCGACCGACTCCCGGATCGCGGCGCAGACCTCCTGCGCGTCGTCGGGAGTAGCCACCTCGCCGGTGCCGATGGCCCACACCGGCTCGTAGGCGATCACGAGGTCCGCCACCTGCTCGGCGGTGAGGCCGGCCAGGGAGCCCTCCAGCTGCGCGAGGGTGTAAGCGACGTGGCTGCCCTCCTTGCGCACGTCGAGACCCTCGCCTACGCACACGATCGGTGTCATGCCGGCCGCGATCGCCCTTTTCGCCTTCGCGTTGACCAGCTCGTCGGACTCCTCGTGGTACTGCCGACGCTCTGAGTGGCCCACCACGACGTAGGAGCAGCCGAGCTTCGCGAGCATGCCGGCGGAGATCTCGCCGGTGTAGGCGCCGCCGTCGTGCTGCGACACGTCCTGAGCGCCGTACTTGATCTTCAGCCGGTCACCGTCCACGAGGGTCTGCACCGAGCGGATGTCGGTGAACGGCGGAAGCACGGCCACCTCGACCCGGGCGAAGTCGTGCTTCTTGTCCGACAGGGTCCAGGCCAGCTTCTGGACCAGCACCACCGCTTCCTGGTGGTTGAGGTTCATCTTCCAGTTGCCGGCCATGAGCGGCACACGGGTGCCCTTGGTCTGAGCCACGGTGGTCCTTGTCTGGGTCGAGGTCTGGGTCAGCGGTCAGGAGAGTACGTCGACACCGGGGAGGTTCTTGCCCTCGAGATACTCGAGGCTCGCGCCGCCGCCGGTCGAGATGTGCCCGAAGGCCGACTCGTCGAAGCCGAGCGTGCGCACCGCGGCCGCGGAGTCACCGCCCCCGACGACGGAGAGGCCGTCGACGCGCGTGAGGGCCTCGGCGACGTCGCGGGTCCCCCCGGCGAACGGGGCGAACTCGAAGACGCCCATCGGACCGTTCCAGAACACAGTCCGGGCATCGGCCAACGCAGCAGCGAAGGCCTTGCCGGACTCGGGCCCGATGTCCAGCCCGATGGAGTCGGCCGGGATCGCGTCCGCGGGTACGACGGTCGCGGTGGCTGTCGCGTCCTTCGGGAACTCCTCGCCGACCCGGATGTCCGTGGGGAGCATGATCTGCACCCCCGAGTCATCAGCGCGGCGGAGGTACTCCCGACAGGTCTCGACCTGGTCCTCCTCAAGCAGGCTCCTGCCCACCTCGTGGCCCTGCGCCTTGAGGAAGGTGAACACCATGCCGCCCCCGATCAGGAGACGGTCGGCCTTCCCGAGCAGGTTGTCGATCACACCGAGCTTGTCGGAGACCTTGGAGCCCCCGAGCACGACGACGTAGGGGCGCTCGGGATTCTCGGTCAGCCGCCGCAGCACGTCGATCTCGGCGGCGACGAGGTCGCCCATGGCGTGCGGAAGCCGCTGCGCCACGTCGTACACCGACGCCTGCTTGCGGTGGACGACGCCGAACCCGTCGCTCACGAAGACGTCGGCGAGCGCCGCGAGCTGGTCGGCGAAGGCGCCGCGGACCGCGTCGTCCTTGCTGGTCTCACCCTCGTTGAACCGGACGTTCTCGAGCACGGCGACCTCACCGGCCTCGAGCGCGTCCACGGTCGCGCGGGCGCTGTCCCCGACCGTGTCCGTGGCGAACCCCACGTCCTGGCCGAGGAGCTCACCGAGCCGCCGGGCCACGGGTGCGAGTGAGTACTTCGGGTCCGGGGCCCCCTTGGGTCGGCCGAGGTGCGCGGTCACGACGACGCGCGCACCCTTCCCGGCCAGCTTGGAGATGGTGGGCACGCTCGCCCTGATCCGACCGTCGTCGGTGATCACGTCACCGTCGAGCGGCACGTTGAGGTCGGAGCGGACCAGGACTCGCTTCCCCCGGAGGTCTCCGAGGTCGTCGATCTGCCTCATCAGGTCAGAGGCTCTCGCCGACGTACGTGATCAGGTCGGCGAGCCGGTTGGAGTAGCCCCACTCGTTGTCGTACCAGCCGATCACCTTGACCTGGTTGCCGATCACCTTGGTCATGCCGGCATCGAAGATGCACGAGCTCGGGTCGGTCACGATGTCGGTGGAGACGATCGGGTCCTCCGTGTAGGTGAGGTAGCCCTTGAGCGGTCCCTCCGCTGCCGCCTTGAGGGCGGCGTTGACCTCCTCCGCCGTGGTCTCGCGGCCTGCCTCGAACGTGAGGTCCGTCGCCGATCCGGTCGGCAGCGGGACACGCATCGCGAAGCCGTCGAGCTTGCCCTTGAGCTCGGGCAGCACCAGGCCGATGGCCTTCGCAGCGCCGGTGGAGGTGGGCACCATGTTGAGGGCGGCGGCACGGGCGCGACGCAGGTCCTTGTGCGGTGCGTCTTGGAGGTTCTGGTCCTGGGTGTATGCGTGGATGGTCGTCATCAGCCCCTTGACGATGCCGAACTCGTCGTTGAGCGCCTTGGCCATGGGAGCGAGGCAGTTCGTGGTGCAGGACGCGTTCGAGATGACGTTGTGCTGCGCCGGGTCGTAGTCGGTGTGGTTGACACCCATGACCACGGTGATGTCCTCGTTCTTCGCCGGGGCGGAGATGATGACCTTCTTCGCACCGGCGTCGATGTGGCCCTTCGCCTTGGTGGCGTCGGTGAAGAATCCGGTCGACTCGACGACGACGTCGACTCCGAGGTCCTTCCAGGGCAGCTGCGCCGGGTCCCGCTCGGCCAGGATCTTCAGCACTCTCTCGCCGACCTTGATGCCTTCGTCGGTCACCGAGACATCCTCCGGGTACCGGCCCAGGATCGAGTCGTACTTCAGCAGGTGGGCCATCGTCTTCACGTCGCCGAGGTCGTTGGCGGCGACGATCTCGATGTCGGCGCCGGACGCCTGGACCGCTCGGAAGAAGTTGCGGCCGATGCGGCCGAAGCCATTGATACCTACGCGAACAGTCACGGAGGACACTCCCCTTAGCTCAGCATTCAGTTCGGAGGGCGCCCCCGGTGCGGGCGCCACGAGTTCGACCCTACCGTCTGTCTCCGACCACTCGAAAAGGTCATCCGGCCTACGTGCCGGTAACCGAAGGTCCCGATGGGCGGGGAGGTCTCACTGCTGCTCGGCGAGCATCTCCGGGGTCAGGCTGGCCTCGGTGTCGGGGATGCCCAGCTCCTGTGCGCGCTTGTCCGCCATGGCCAGCAGACGCCTGATCCGGCCGGCGATGGCGTCCTTGGTCAGGGGCGGCTGGTGCAGCTGCCCGAGCTCCTCGAGCGAAGCCTGCTTGTGCTCCAGCCGCAGGTCGCCGGCCATCTTGAGGTGGTCGGGGACCTCGTCGGCGAGGATCTCGAGCGCCCGCTCGACACGAGCACCGGCGGCCACAGCGGCCCGGGCCGAACGGCGCAGATTGGCGTCGTCGAAGTTCGCGAGGCGGTTCGCGGTGGCCCTGACCTCACGGCGCATCCGCCGCTCCTCCCAGGCCATCAAGGACTCGTGGGCGCCGAGCCGGGTGAGCAGCGCTCCGATGGCGTCGCCGTCGCGGATGACGACCCGGTCCACGCCGCGCACCTCGCGAGCCTTGGCCGCGATGCCGAGGCGCCGGGCAGCACCGACGAGCGCGAGGGCCGCTTCGGGTCCCGGGCAGGTCACCTCGAGCGCGGACGAACGGCCCGGCTCGGTGAGCGACCCGTGGGCCAGGAACGCTCCTCGCCACGCGGCGACCGCGTCGCATCCGGCGCCGGAGACCACCTGCGGCGGGAGACCCCGGACCGGACGACCGCGGCCGTCGAGGAGGCCCGTCTGTCGCGCGAGGGCCTCGCCGTCACGCACGACGCGGACGACGTACCTGCTGCCCTTGCGGATGCCGTTGCCGGAGACCATCACGACGTCGGAGGAATGGCCGTAGATCTCCGCGATGTCCTTGCGCAGCCGGCGCGCCGCAGCCCCGGTGTCGAGCTCGGCCTCGACGACGATGCGGCCGCTGACGATGTGGAGCCCCCCGGCGAACCGGAGCATCGAGGAGACCTCGGACTTCCGGCAGCACGACTTGGTCACCGGGGTGCTGGCCAGCTCTGCCTTGACCTGTGCCGTCATCGCCATGTGTCCGATCCTGCCACTTATGCGCCCCTTCCACGAATGCTCGGCTGCCCGGGTGACAACGGCGAGCGTCGGCCGGTCGACCTGATGGCCGACACGGCCTGTCGAGAGCGACGGCAACAGCATCCAGGGGCCCCGGTGTGGCCCCCGTGCCAGCCTTCTCACCCGGACGCCGCAACCCTATGACGGGTACATAAAGGACGTATAGGCATTGGCCAACTTCACCGGATCGTGACGCGGGCTGCCGTCCCCCGCCCCGACGTCCGCGACCACGAGCTCGGCTCCGAAGGAAGCGGCCTCTCTGCGCAGGGCGCGCTGGTCGGTCACGGTGCGCTCGTCCACGAGGACGACGTCGAGCTTCAGGTCGGGAGCATAGGTCGCGAGCACCTCGAGGTGCTCCTCCGGCGAGTAGCCGTCGGTCTCCCCCGTCTGTGGCTCGAGGTTCAGCGTCACGGCACGGCGCGCGGGCGCGGTGACGACCGCCTCCCGGAGGTCCGGCACGAGGAGGTGCGGGATCACGCTCGTGAACCAGGACCCAGGGCCCAGCACGATCCAGTCCGACTCGGCCACGGCGTGCAGCGCCTGCTGGCAGGCCGGAGGATTCGCCGGCGTCAGGTCGACCGAGAGCACCTGACCTGCTGTGGAGGCCACCTCGACCTGGCCGCACACGGTCGTCAGCTCCTCCGGCTTGCCCGGGTCGACGCCCTGGACGGTCGCGGTGATGTCGATGGGTGAGACCGACATCGGGAGGACGGTTCCTTGGGCCCCCAGCAGCCGGGCGACCCAAGCGAGCCCGTCGACGTGGTCGCCGAGGAGCTCCCACAGGGCCACGATCAGCAGGTTGCCGACGGCGTGGTCGTGCATCGGGCCGGTGCTGGAGAACCTGTGCTGGAGCACCCTCGCCCAGGTCTGGCCCCAGTCGTCGTCACCGCACAGCGCGGCGAGCGCCTGCCGGAGGTCACCGGGCGGGAGCACCCCGAACTCCTCGCGGAGCCGCCCCGACGAGCCTCCGTTGTCCGCGACGGTCACCACCGCCGTGACGTGCTCCACCACCCGGCGCAGCGCGGCCAGCGACGCCGACAGCCCGTGTCCACCCCCGAGCGCCACCGCGCGCAGCGGCGCGACGTCGGGGCCCCTCAGCTCATTCGCGTCCAAGGTCACGGTGCATCGGCTTCGCGTCGAGTCCCCGCTCGCGCATCCGCGCGGCGATCTCCTCGGTCATGGCCACACTGCGGTGCTTCCCGCCCGTGCAGCCGACGGCGATGGTCATGAAGCGCTTCCCCTCGCGTAGGTAGCCCTCGGCGACGGTCTCGATGAGTCCGAGGTACTTCTCGATGAAGTCCTTCGCCTCCGGACGGTCCTTGACGTAGTCGGCCACCTCGCGATCTCGACCGGAGAGGTGGCGCAGCTCGGGGACCCAGTGTGGGTTCGGCAGGAACCGCATGTCCGCCACCAGGTCGGCGTCGACGGGGATGCCGTACTTGAAGCCGAAGCTCACGACCGTGGCCTTCAACGACGTGGCGTGCTCGGTGCCGAAGGCCTCCGCGACCTTGTCGGTCAGCTGGTGGACATTGAGGTTCGACGTGTCGATCACGACGTCGGCGTCACCGCGCAGCGACGCGATCACGGCACGCTCGCGCCGGAGGCCGTCGAGCAGGCGGCCGCCCTCCTGGAGCGGGTGGGGTCGCCGCGCGGCCTCCTGGCGTCGGACCAGCACCTCGTCGACAGCCTCGAGGAACAGCAGCGTGGTGCGCCGACCGGTCTTGCCCTGGGCCAGGATCTCCTGCAGCGACCCGAAGAAGGATCCCGAGCGGACGTCGACCACCACGGCGATCGGCTGCAGCTCTCCCTGGCTCTCGTCGACGAGCCTGACCACGTCGGGGACCAGCTGCGGCGGAAGGTTGTCGACGACGAAGAAGCCGAGGTCCTCCAGCTCCTTCGCAGCCGTGCTGCGTCCCGCACCGGTCATGCCCGTGACGACCACCAGCTCTCCGCGTTGGTCCGGTGTCGCGCCCATCAGGCCTCCTCGATCTCTCCGGTCGCGGTGTTCACGGACACCGTAGGTCTGCCCTGTGCCTCTCCGAGCGCCGCGACCACGGCCTCGGCGGTCCTCCGCCCGAAGCCCGGGACGGCGGCGATGTCCTCCACTGTGGCAGCCCGGAGCTTCTTCAACGAGCCGAAGTGCCGCAGCAGGGTCTTGCGCCGGACCTCGCCCAGCCCGGGAACGCTGTCGAGGGTGCTCTCGACCATGCTCTTCGAGCGCCGGGACCGATGATGGGTGATCGCGAACCGATGAGCCTCGTCGCGCACGCGCTGGAGCAGATACAGGCCCTCGCTCGTGCGCGGCAGGATCACCGGGTCCTCCTGGCCCGGGAGCCAGACCTCCTCGAGGCGCTTGGCGAGCCCGCACACCGGCACGTCGTCGATGCCGAGCTCGTCGAGGGCGCGCTGGGCCGCCGCGACCTGAGGCGGACCGCCGTCGACCACGACGAGACCCGGGGCGTAGGAGAACTTGCGGGGCCTGCCGGTGTCGGGGTCGACCAGCAGCGGCCCTTCCGGGCCCTCCTCGGCGCCGCCGCCTAGGTCGAGCTCCTGCGCCCGGTCGTCGAGGAGACGACGGAACCGCCTAGTGATGACCTCGTGCATCGACGCGACGTCGTTCTGCCCCTCGACGCCCCGGATGACGAAGCGGCGGTACTCGCCCTTGCGGGCGAGCCCGTCCTCGAACACGACCATGGAGGCGACCACCTCGGTGCCCTGGAGGTTCGAGACGTCGTAGCACTCGATCCGCAGCGGGGCCGTCGGCAGCCGGAGCGCCTGCTGGATCTCCTCGAGCGCCCGGCTTCTCGTGGTCAGGTCGCTGGCACGCTTGGTCTTGTGCAGGGCGAGAGCCTGCTGGGCGTTGCGGCCGACGGTCTCGTGCAGCGCCTTCTTGTCCCCGCGCTGCGGGACCTTCACCGCGACCCGCGCCCCCCGGAGCTCGCACAACCACTGCTCCAGCACGTCCGCGTCGTCGGGCAGAGCCGGCACGAGCACCTCCCGCGGGATCGCGTCACCGGCCTCACCGTCGTACAGCTGGAGCAGGAAGCGCTCGACGAGCTCCCCGGTGTCGACGTCCTCGGTCTTGTCGGCGACCCATCCGCGCTGACCACGGATCCGCCCGCCTCGGACGTAGAAGATCTGCACGGCCACCTCGAGCGGGTCCTCGGCGAACGCGACCACGTCGGTGTCGGTGCCGTCGCCGAGCACGACCTGCTGCTTCTCCATCGCTCGTCTCAGCGCCCCGATGTCGTCGCGGAGACGAGCGGCCCGCTCGAAGTCCATCTCCGCCGACGCGGCGTACATCTCCTTCTCGAGCCGCTTCACGAACCCGGTGGTGTTCCCGGCCATGAAGTCGCAGAAGTCCTCGACGATCTCGCGGTGCTGCTCGGCGGTCACGTCCCCGACGCACGGGGCAGAGCACTTGTCGATGTAGCCGAGGAGGCAGGGCCGGCCGACCTGCTGCGAGCGCTTGAACACACCGTTGGAGCACGAGCGCATCGGGAAGACCCGCAGCAGCAGGTCGACGGTCTCGCGGATGGCCCACGCGTGGGAGTACGGGCCGAAGTAGCGCACGCCCTTCCTCTTCGCGCCGCGGCCCACCATCACTCGGGGGAACTCCTCGTTCAGGGTCACGGCCAGCCAGGGGTAGGACTTGTCGTCGCGGTACTTGACGTTGAAACGGGGGTCGAACTCCTTGATCCAGGAGTACTCCAGCTGCAGCGCCTCGACCTCGGTGTTGACCACGGTCCACTCGACCGACGCGGCGCTGGTGACCATCGTCGCGGTGCGCGGGTGGAGGTTGGCGATGTCCTGGAAGTACGACGAGAGCCTTGCGCGGAGGTTCTTGGCCTTCCCGACGTACACGACGCGGCGGTTCGCGTCGCGGAAGCGGTAGACCCCCGGCGAGGTCGGGATCGAGCCCGGTGCGGGGCGGTAGGTCGACGGGTCTGCCACGACTCAAACCCTACGTCGCGAAACGGACAGTCAGCTCACCGTCACGGTGCCGCCCTGGACGTCGCAGGCGTACGAGGGCAGGGGCTGCGTCGCCGGGCCCTGGACCACCGAGCCGTCCTTGATGGAGAACTGGCTGCCGTGGCACGGGCACATGATCTTGCCTTCCGTGACGCTCTGGACGGTGCAGCCCTGATGGGTGCAAACCGCGCTGAACGCCTTGAAGTCGCCCTGGGCGGGCTGGGTGACCACCACCTGTTCCTCGGCGAGGATCTTGCCCCCGTCCACGGGTACGGCGGAGGTGGCGACCGTCGCCTTGGCCGAGCCCGAGGCCGAGCCACCGGACGAAGACTTGGCCGCGCCGGCTCCGTCCGACCCGGAACCTGCCGAATCGGTCGTGTCGCCGCCGGAGCCGCACGCGGCGAGCAGAGGCGCCGCGACCGCGGTCAGGGCGGCACCGCGCATCACCACGCGACGAGTCATCTCCCGGTCTTGCTCAGCCATGGCTTCCTCCGCGCTGCGACAACGGTGCAGAGCAACGCTACCGCCAGGCAAAGCACGCAACCCGGGGTGGTCGGGCTCCTCGGGCGGGCGCCTACGGCGTCGCGGCCCAGAAGTGGCTGCTCACCGCCGAAGGCGCGAGGGCGTGGTCGTAGACGGCCACCTCGTCGACGTTGCCCGGGAAGTAGGAGCTGCCGGAGCTGCCGGCGCGTCCGATCGCAAGAGTGCCCGTGCTCACATTGTTCGCGCCTGTCATCGCAGCGGTGTCGACGAGCTTCCCGTTGACGTACAGGGAGAGGGTTCCGTCGCTGCGCGTCATGACGAGGTGCGTCCAAACGCCGAGCTGGCCAGCGGCCGGGTCACTCACCTCGTAGGTCCTGGTGCCCACGTAGACCGCACCGCGCCACTGTCCGGTCGACGTCATGCCGAGGCGGTACTGCCACACGCTGCCGCTCTTCTGGACGACCCTCCCGGTCTGCACGGCGGTCGGCTTGGCCCACGCTTCCACACTTAGGTCACCAGTGGGGTCCAGAGCGGCCGCGTCAGGGATGGCGAGGTACCCGGTGCTGCCGTTGAGCGCCCGAGCGGCGTTGTCGGCCAGAACGCCTGTGGTAGACGTCACTCCGCCCCTCGCCGTCCCGTTCGGCCCGACCTCGGCAGCGACGTTGGTGTCGGTGTCGGCCAGCCGCCAGTAGCCGACGGGGTTGTCGCCCAGCACGAGGGACCGGTAGTCCGAGGTGCCCGGCGCCGAGCCGACGGTGATCGTGGACGTCGTGCTGTCGGCCCCGGCACTGTTCGACGCGGTCAGCTTCACGGTGTACGTCCCGGCCGTGCTGTAGGTGTGCGTCGGGCTCTGCGCTGTCGACGTGCCCCCGTCACCGAAGTCCCATGACCAGGACGTCGGGCTCCCCGAGGAGGTGTCGGTGAAGCTCACGTCCAGCGGCGCCGAACCGGAGGTCGGCGAGGCGGTGAACGATGCCGTAGGTGCGACCGTGGTGCTCTTCTGCGCCAGCCCCAGGTCCGCGTGCCAGTAGCGAGACGTCGAGGTGTTGCTGGCCAGGACCACGAGCCCCGTACGGCTGTTGACGCTCTGCTTGGTCGACGTCGCGTTGTTCATGTTGGCGTTGGCCGCGTCACGGATCACGGGTGTCCCCCGGCCCGCAGAGAAGACCGGGTTGGCCATCGGGGCGACCTTCTCGTAGATCGTCCCGGGCGCGCCGGAAAAGGGGCAGCCGGTGGACGACGATGGGCCGGTCGCGAAGACGTGGACCTCGGAGTTCTCCTCGTCCAGCATCACGATCGGGCGGGTGTGACAGTCGGCCAAGGTGCCGAACGTCGTGCTGGACCAGGAACCGGTCCCGGGCTTGAACGCCAGCAGCCTGATCTGCGGGTCGGACGACGTGGAACCTGCCAGCTCGTCCAGACTTGTCTTCACCGCGGCGTAGACGCGGCCGGCCTGGTCGGCCTGGATCGTCTTGAGGTTCATGTGGTCGTCGGACTGCTTCGGCCCTCGGAGAGCAACGCTGCCCTGCCAGCTGGTGTCAGGAGCACCGTCGTTGTGCACCGCCCAGTACATCGTGTCGTCGGCCTCGTTGCTCCACATCACGCCGATCTTGCTGCGCGCAAATGCCACAACTGCCGAGATGTCGTCGGGGGACGCAGAGGCAGCGCCCGTCACGGGCAGAACCTGAGGCGTTCCCCAGACACTGTCGCTGCCCTGGGAGGAGTTGACGTAGACCTTGCCGACGTACCCCGTGGTCGAGGAGCCACTGACCTGGGTCCAGGTCGCCCACAGCTCTCCGGTCGAGTCCTTGTCGAGCGTGAGGGACTCGCTGGAGTAGTTGTTGATGTTGACCGGGAAGCCGGTGTCGCGACTGTACGTCTTGCTCGCGGAGTCATAGGAGAAGCGGTACAGCCGTGCCGGCCGTCCGCTCACCGAGACGTACGGCGCGTCGTTCGTGCTCACGGTGGCCCACTGGGAGGCGACGTAGAGCTTGTTCCCATCCCAGAGAGCGTCCGGCAGGGACTGCTTCCGGTCGTCGACCTGAGTGCCGGTGTCCACCCACTTCTCGGTCTGCCGGTCGAGACGGAAGATGTGCCAGGTCAGGCTGGCGGAGTCCCACATGGTGGCCCACCAGAGCCCGTCGTTGAACCACAGCTTGCTCTGGGGCTTGTCCGAGGTGGGCGGCTTCGATACACCGGTGTAGGTCTGGTCGGCGTAGCCGATGTCCCCGGTGGCGGCCCTGGCCTGGGGAGATGCGATGGTCAAAGCCGTCGTCACACCCATGGCGACAGCGATAACGACTGCTGCTGCCTTCCGAAACTGTGTCCCTCGCATCTTCATCGCCTCGACTTCCCGAGCGCAGGGCTGGCAGGCCGAAGACGGCCCCCCTTTGCGCTGCACGCTACGTCGCATGAACCCGGCCCGCTTGCCCAAGACTGGGGATTGACCAAAATTGGGGATGGCAGCCGATCGACCACTTGCTCGCCCTTCGGCGGGGGCCCGGGGCATCGCCGACCCGCGTGACGTGGCTGCTACGGGCGCCGGAACTCCTGAGCCGACTCAGGAGCGTTTCAGGCGGTCGGCGCCGGCAAGTCGTCTCGGGTGGCCTACGCCTTCTTGCTCCGCGTCCGCCCTCTCCCGCCGCCCGCAGCGGCGAGCGTCGCCGAGGGACCCTCGAGCATCGGGGCCAGGAACTGGCCGGTGTACGAGTCGGGGTTGCCCGCAACCTCCTCCGGGGTGCCTTCGGCGACCACGATGCCGCCGCGGCTTCCCCCCTCCGGTCCCATGTCGACCAGCCAGTCCGCGGTCTTGATCACGTCGAGGTTGTGCTCGATGACGAGCACGGTGTTGCCCTGGTCGACGAGGCGGCCGAGCACCAGCAGGAGCTTGCGGATGTCCTCGAAGTGGAGGCCCGTCGTGGGCTCGTCGAGCACGTAGACCGTGCGCCCGGTCGACCGCTTCTGGAGCTCGGCGGCGAGCTTCACCCGCTGGGCCTCACCGCCGGACAGGGTCGGTGCCGGCTGCCCGAGGCGGACGTAGCCGAGCCCGACGTCGACGAGCGTGCGGAGGTGTCGCGAGATCGCCGGGATCGCCTCGAAGAACTCGACCGCCTCCTCGATCGGCATGTCGAGCACCTCGGCGATGGTCTTGCCCTTGTAGTGCACCTCGAGCGTCTCGCGGTTATAGCGGGCGCCGTGGCAGACCTCGCAGGGCACGTAGACGTCCGGCAGGAAGTTCATCTCGATCTTGATCGTGCCGTCGCCCGAGCACGCCTCGCAGCGACCGCCCTTGACGTTGAAGGAGAACCGGCCCTGGAGGTAGCCCCGCATCTTCGCCTCCGGGGTCGAGGCGAAGAGCTTCCGGACGTGGTCGAATACACCGGTGTAGGTGGCTGGGTTGGACCGCGGGGTCCGGCCGATCGGGGACTGGTCGACGTGGATGACCTTGTCGACGTGGGCGGTGCCTTCGATCCGCTTGTGCCGGCCGGGAACGGTGCGAGCGTTGTAGATCTGCTTCGCCAGCGAGGTGTACAGGATGTCGTTGACCAGCGTCGACTTGCCGGACCCGGAGACGCCCGTGACGGCGACGAACATGCCGAGCGGGAAGCTCACGTCGACGTTGCGTAGGTTGTGCTCCTTGGCGCCCACGACCTTGAGCTCCCGGCCAGGGGTCCGGGGCCGGCGCACGTCGGGGACGGGGATCTCCTTGCGGCGCGAGAGGTAGAGCCCGGTCTGCGAGTCCGCATGGTTGAGGAGCTCCTCCACCGTCCCGGACACGACGACCTGCCCGCCGTGCTCGCCGGCGCCCGGCCCGATGTCGACCACCCAGTCCGCGGTGCGGATGGTGTCCTCGTCGTGCTCGACCACGATCAGCGTGTTGCCGAGGTCGCGCAGCCGCACGAGCGTCTCGATGAGCCGGTGGTTGTCGCGCTGGTGCAGGCCGATCGACGGCTCGTCGAGGACGTAGAGCACCCCGACGAGGCCTGCACCGATCTGGGTGGCCAGCCGGATCCGCTGCGCCTCACCGCCGGAGAGCGAACCCGACGGCCGGTCAAGCGAGAGGTAGTCGAGACCCACGTCGAGCAGGAAGTTGAGTCGCTCCTGGATCTCCTTGAGCACCCGCTCGGCGATCTGACGCTCGCGGGCGGTGAGGTCCAGGGACCGGAGGAACTCCGCTGCCTCGTTGATCGGCAGCGCCGTGACCTCGGCGATGTTCTTGCCGCCGATGGTGACCGCGACCGAGACCGGCTTGAGCCGACTGCCCTTGCAGGTCGGGCAGGGCACCTCGCGCATGAACCCCTCGAACCGTTCGCGGCTTGTGTCGGACTCCGCCTCACGATGCCGCCGCTCGATGTAGGGCCGGACGCCCTCGAAGGAGGTGTAGTACGAGCGTTCGCGGCCGTAGCGGTTGCGGTGGCGCACGTGCACCTTGGTGGCGTGGCCGTCGAGGATGGCCTTCCTGCCCTTGGCCGGCAGCTTCTCCCACGGGGTGTTGAGGTCGAAGCCGAGCTCCTCACCCAGCGCGCCGAGCAGGCGGGTGACGTAGTCGAAGACGTGGGCTCCCGACCAGGGCCCGATCGCGCCCTCACCGAGCGTGGCGGACGGGTCGGAGACCACCAGCTCCGGGTCGACCTCCATGCGCGTGCCGAGACCGTGACAGTCGGGACAGGCCCCGAACGGCGAGTTGAAGGAGAAGGAGCGGGGCTCGAGCTCCTCGAACGACAGGTCGTCGTACAGACAGGCGAGGTGCTCGGAGAAGGTGCGCTCGCGGTGCTCGTGGTCGGCCGGGAGGTCGACGAAGTCGAGCGTGACCAGGCCGCTGGAGAGGCCCAGCGCTGTCTCCACCGAGTCGGTGAGCCGGCGCTTCGCGGACTCCTTCACCGCGAGACGGTCGACGACGACCTCGATCGTGTGCTTCTTCTGCTTGTCCAGCTTCGGAGGGTCCGTGAGCAGGTGGGTCTCGCCGTTGACCCGGACGCGCGAGAAGCCCTGTGTCTGAAGCTGTCGGAAGAGCTCGACGTACTCACCCTTGCGGCCACGAATGACCGGGGCGAGCACCTGGAACCGGCTGCCCTCCTCCAGCTCGAGGACGCGGTCGACGATCTGCTGCGGAGTCTGGCGGGCGATCGGGCGGCCGCACTTGGGGCAGTGCGGCCGGCCCGCGCGTGCGTAGAGGAGACGAAGGTAGTCGTAGACCTCGGTGATCGTGCCCACCGTGGACCGGGGGTTCTTCGACGTCGACTTCTGGTCGATCGAGACCGCCGGAGACAGGCCTTCGATGAAGTCCACGTCGGGCTTGTCCATCTGCCCGAGGAACTGCCGGGCGTACGCCGAGAGCGACTCGACATAGCGACGCTGGCCCTCGGCGAAGATCGTGTCGAAGGCGAGGCTCGACTTGCCGGAGCCGGAGAGCCCGGTGAAAACGATCATCGCGTCCCGGGGCAGATCCAGGCTGACGTCGCGCAGGTTGTGCTCCCGCGCCCCACGGATGATCAGTCGATCGGCCACGGCCCGCCCTCTTGGGTGACGTGAGGAACACCCGTGCCCGGGGGTCCCTCGGTGTTCAGCGGCAGCGGCGTGCCCGTACCCCGGTCACTCCGCCCACCCGACCGGCCGGTGCGCCGCGCCGCTCCCCCAGGGTCGCATTCCGGGAGCCGGTCGTGCATCCGCGCCGTCCTCCGGGGTGGGGAGGCGGCGCACGATGACGGTCGCACAGTGATGATCAGGTACGGAGGGTCGACCGCGGGCGCGGTGACGCCAGCAGCCCACTGTATCCGGGCCCACCGACAGTTCTCCGCGACCGCGGCCCGGAGCCCGGCGATGGGACGCCTCGGCCGGGGCCCGGGCCGGCCCAGGCGGCGCTCAGCCGGCCCGGGTCAGGCCGATCAGTTCGTCCAGGGCCGACGGGTCCTCGGGTACCGGGCCGATCCGGGCGACCGCCACGACCTGCCCCCGTGCGGCCTCGGCGGCCTCGGCCAGCGTGGCCGACCAGGTGTGCTCCAGCACCGCGGTGACCGCGCAGCCGCCCGGCTCGACCAGTTCGGCGATCTCGGCCGCGTC
>DASVBF010000134.1:0-29598 GCA_036375975.1 Nocardioidaceae bacterium
CGTCCACGCCGCCCCTCCGGTGCTGCTCGACGACCTGCCCCGCCTCGAGGCGGCCGGGGCCGCCGTGCCCGGTGACGGTGAGCTCCTCCTGATCGGCCGGCGTCACCAGCGCGACTGCAACTCCTGGATGCACAACACCGCGCGCCTGACGAAGGGCCGGCCCCGCCACCACCTGCTCATGCATCCGGAGGATCTCGCCGACCGCGGCCTCGCCGACGGTACGACGGTCACCGTGACCTCCCGCGTCGGCTCTGTCCAGGCCGAGGTGCAGGCCACCGACGACGTCATGCCGGGCGTGGTGAGCCTGCCCCACGGCTACGGGCACAACCGCGAGGGTGTCCGGCTGTCCCTGGCATCGCGTGTGCCGGGTCCGTCGATCAACGACCTGACCGACCCGGCGGTCCTCGACGAGGCCAGCGGCAACGCGGTGCTGAACGGAGTCCCCGTCACCGTAGCGGCGGCGGCCGCCCAGGGGCAGGCGACGGCCTCGAGCGAGGTCGCCGAGAGCGACACCGCGGTTCCCACCTCGTAGACCGACACGCACAGGGTCGGCAGCGCCGCCCGTCCGGGGCAGGCGAACCGGGGCCGGGCTCCTGCGGGTCCCGTGCGACGGACGAGCCGCTCAGCCCGCGGCGAGCACCTCGCGCACGGCCTCCCGTGCTGCCATCGGATCGAGCGCGGCCACAGCCGCCTCGGCCGCGTGCTCGCACATGTCCATGGAGACCCCGGCCAGCTGGGCACCGACGCTCCGGACGGCGGCAGACGCCATCGACAGGGACGTCACGCCCATGCCGACCATCGCAGCGGCCAGGGCCGGGTCGGCCGCCGCCTCGCCGCAGACACCGACCGGCTTGCCCGCCTGCTTGCCCGCCTCGGCACTGATCGCGATGAGCGCGAGCACCGCGGGCTGCCAGGCGTCGGTCAGGTGTGCGAGACCGCTGGCCATCCGATCGGCGGCCATCGTGTACTGCGTGAGGTCGTTCGTGCCGATCGACAGGAAGTCGACGTGCTCGAGGAGCTTGTGCGCCTGCAGCGCTGCGCTCGGGATCTCGATCATCACCCCGGCCCGGAGGCCGTGGGCGTGGACCATCTCCGCGAAGTCCCGGCCCTCCTGGACGGTGGCGACCATCGGCGCCATCACCCAGGGCTGCGTCGAGGTCTTGAGTGCCGCTGCGGCGATCGCCTCCAGCTGTCTCTCGAGCAGGCCGGGGTTGCCGATGGAGAGGCGAAGCCCTCGCACGCCGAGGGCGGGGTTCTCCTCTCCCTCGAGAGTGGCGAACGCGATCGGCTTGTCGGAGCCGGCGTCGAGCGTTCGCACCACGACGGTCCGGTCGGACCCGAACGCGGCGAGCACCTCGGCGTACACCTCGGCCTGCTCCTCGACGCTCGGCTCGTCCTTTCGGTTCAGGAAGCACAGCTCGGTGCGGAAGAGCCCCACGCCCTCGACGGGAGTCTCCGAGGCCGCGCGGGCGGACTGGCCGTCGGCGACATTGGCCAGGATCTTCACGCGAGTGCCGTCACTGGTCGCCCCGGGCCCGGTCCAGGTCTCCAGGGCCGCGCGGGCGGCGGCTGCGGCCGCGACCTCCCTGGTCGCGCGCTCGTGATCCGGCGACAGCTGGATCTCGCCCGTGGTCCCGTCGACGAGCACGGGAGTGCCCGGCTGGACCTGCATGAGCCCCGCCACTGCGACCACACACGGGATGCCGAGCTGCCGGGCGATGATGGCGGTGTGGCTGGTGGGCCCGCCTCTCTCGGTCGCGAGGGCGACCACCTGAGACGGGTCGAGGAGGGCAGTGTCAGCGGGCGCCAGGTCTTCGGCGATCAGGACCGACGGCTGCTCGGGCGTCGGCACACCGGGTTCGGACTCACCCACGAGGGTCGCCGTCAGGCGCTTCTCGATGTCACGCAGATCGGTGACACGCTCTGCCATGAGCCCGCCCATCTGGTTGAAGAGGGTGACGAACTGGTCGACCCCGGCATGGAGCGCGGTCAGGAGCGAGTCGCCTGCCTTGATGCGCTTGACGACGGCGGAGCGCAGCCCCTTGTCGCGCGCCATGCCGGCGTTGGCCGTCAGCACCTCCGCCGCCGAGCCGCTCGCCTTCTCGGCACGCCCGGTGAGTCGGTCGGAAACCAGGGTCACAGCACCGTCGAACGCCGCAACCGCCGCCTCCTCGTCGAGGCCGAGCGCCTCGAAGGCGTCGATGGCGCGCTGCGATATCCGGGCCGACGCGACAATCACGGAACCGTACGCAATGCCAGGAACTACGGGGGTGCCTCGGAGAGCGGTCTCAAGCGTCATGTCCCCACGATAAGCCCGACACCCCCTTGACAGTCAACACGTTCGGGCGTAAAACAACAGATACAAAGATTGATTCCCAACGGAAACACAGGAGGCGGCTTGTACGCCGAAGAACGCCGCCAGGCCATGGCAGCCCTCATCACCCAACGCGGGCGACTCTCCGTCAACGAGCTCGCCGATGCGTTCACGGTCACCACGGAGACGGTGCGCCGAGACCTCTCGGCCCTCGAGCAGGGCGGTCTCGTCCGCAGAGTCCACGGGGGCGCCGTTCCGGCCGAGGCGCTGAGCTTCCTCGAGACCGCTGTGACCGACCGGGACCGGGCGCATGCACCGGAGAAGGACCGGATCGCCCAGGCTGCGATCGAGCTGCTTCCGTGCTCCGGTGGAAGCGTGCTCCTGGATGCCGGGACGACGACCTCACGCCTCGCGACGCATCTCCCCATGGACCGGAGGCTCACCGTCGTGACCAACGCCGTCCCGATCGCGAACCGACTCGCAGGGCTCGCGGGGGTGGAGCTGCACCTGCTGCCGGGCCGGGTGAGAACCACCACGCACGCGGCGGTCGGCGATGACACGGTGGCCGCTCTGGCGCGGCTCCGTCTCGACGTCGCCTTCGTCGGCACCAACGGGGTCTCCCTCGACCACGGCCTGAGCACCCCGGACCACTCCGAGGCCGCGGCCAAGAAGGCCATGGTGGCGGCGGGCCGCCGCGTCGTCGTCCTCGCCGACTCGACCAAGATCGGTGCCGAGCACAACGTCCGATTCGCCGAGCTCGGTGACATCGACGTGCTGGTGACTGACGACGGGATCTCCGACGGGGACCACAAGGCCTTCGAGGACTACGGCATCGACGTGGTGATCGCATGATCGTCACGCTCACCCCCAACCCAAGCGTCGACCGCACCGTGGCGTTGAGCTCACGACTCGAGCGCGGGGCTGTCATCCGCGCCGAGTCGGTCACCTCGCAGTCCGGCGGCAAGGGTGTCAACATCTCGCGCGCGGCCGTGGCCGCCGGCGTGCCCACCATCGCGGTGCTGCCCGCCGACAAGGAGGACCCGTACGTCCTCGAGCTGCTCCGCGACGGCATCGACTGCCGCCCCGAACGTCCGGTCGGGCCCGTGCGGGTCAACCTCACGATCACCGAGCCCGACGGGACCACCACGAAGGTCAACTCACCCGGCACGGAGGTCGACCAGGCTGCGCTCGACCGGCTCGAGGACGCCCTCCATCTCCGGGCACAGCACGCGCACTGGGTGGTCCTCGCCGGATCCCTGCCGCCGGGCGCACCCGCAGGCTGGTACGCCGAGCTGGTCGACGACCTGGCCGGTACGACGGCCCTGGTGGCTGTCGACACCTCCGGCGACCCACTGCGTGCTCTCGCCGACCAGGTGGCACGCGGCGGGGCCGCTCCGGACCTGATGAAGCCCAACGGCGAGGAGCTCGCCTCGCTCACGGGCGAGGACCCGGACGAGGTCGAGGGCGACCCGTTGGCCGCGGCGCGTGCTGCGGGCCTGCTCGTCAGCCAGGGCGTGGGCGCGGTCCTGGTCACGCTCGGCGCGAACGGGGCCGTGCTCGTCACCGCCGGAGGTGCCTGGGTGGCGACGCCGCCACCGACCACGGTGGTCAGCACGGTCGGCGCCGGGGACTCCAGCCTCTTCGGCTACCTCCTCGGAGACCTCCGTGGAGAGCCGCCCGCGGAGCGCCTCCGGCTCGCCGTGGCCTATGGCAGCGCCGCCGCCGGACTCCCCGGCACCACGATTCCCAGCCCCGACCACACAAGCCCCGAGCTCGTGGATGTCCGCGCGCTCGAACTCACGAAAGATTGAGGGAACATGTCGGAACTGATCACACGTGACCTGGTGCGGCTCGACGCCGCGCTGGGCAGCGACAAGCACGACGTCATCCGCGCGCTCGCCGGCATCGTGGCCGAATCGGGACGCAGTGACAACGCCGAGGGTCTGGCCCAGGACGCGTTGGCTCGCGAGGCCACGTCCGCGACCGGGATGCCCGGCGGCATCGCGATCCCGCACTGCCGCACCGAGCACGTCGACGTACCCACGCTGGCGTTTGCCCGGCTCGCCCCCGCTACGGACTTCGGCGCCAAGGACGGCCCGGCCGACCTCGCCTTCCTGATCGCCGCACCGGCCGGAGGCGACGCCACCCACCTCCAGGTGCTCACCCAGCTCGCGCGGTCCTTGGTCAAGAAGGACTTCACCAACTCGCTGAGGGCTGCCACCACCCCGGAGGAGGTCGTGGACATCATCGGCGAGGTGGTCGAGATCCCCACCCCTGGTGCCGCCCCGGCGGAGACGAAGCCGGCTGCTGTCGCGGCGCCGGCCGCTGCCTCCACCAGCGCATCTGAAGCAACGGAGGCAACCGCGGCCCCCCGCCGGCGCATCGTCGCGGTGACCTCGTGCCCGACCGGTATCGCGCACACCTACATGGCGGCCGAGTCGCTCGAGGCGGCGGCAGCCCGCGCCGGGGTCGAGATCAACGTCGAGACCCAGGGTTCGGCGGGCTCCACCCCGCTGCCCCAGAGCGTGATCAACGAGGCCGATGCCGTGGTCTTCGCGGCCGACGTCGGGGTCAAGGACCGCGGCCGCTTCGCCGGGAAGCCCCTCGTCGCAGCCGGTGTCAAGCGCGGCATCGACGATGCCGACGGCATGATCGCTCAGGCCCTGGCCTACGCCGTCGACCCTGCTGCGCCTCGGGTGGAGGGCTCCGGAGGCGGCGCGGGCGCCGGCGCCCGCACCCACACCGGCGGGGAAGAGTCGTGGGGTCTGAAGGTCCGGCGAGTGCTGATGACCGGCGTCTCCTACATGATCCCGTTCGTGGCCGCAGGTGGTCTTCTCATCGCCCTGTCCTTCCTCATCGGCGGTTTCGAGATCGCCTTGGACGACAAGGCGAAGACGATCGTGTCCGACAACACCATCTTCAACCTGCCCGACACGGCAGCTCTCGGGCTCGACCACGCATGGGGCGGCCTCGGCGCCTACCTCGGCGCGGTGCTGCTGTCCATCGGTGGCATCGCCTTCACCTTCCTGGTCCCCGCGCTCGCCGGCTACATCGCGTACGCCATCGCCGACCGGCCCGGCATCGCGCCCGGCTTCGTCATGGGGGCGATCGCCAACATAACCCTCAACGCGGGCTTCCTCGGCGGCATCGTCGGGGGCGTCATCGCCGGTCTCACGGCGCACTGGATCGCGACTCGCAAGGTGCCGACCTGGTTCCGCGGCCTGATGCCGGTGGTCGTCATTCCGCTCGGGGCCACGATGATCTCGGGCCTGGTGATGGTGGTCTTCCTCGCCAAGCCTCTCTCCGCACTCCAGAGGGTGCTCCTCGACGGCCTCAACAGCATGAGTGGTGGGTCTGCGGTCCTGCTCGGCATCCTGCTGGGCCTGATGATGGCCTTCGACATGGGCGGCCCGCTCAACAAGACCGCCTACCTGTTCGCGACGACTGGCCTGGGCGCCGCCGCTGCGGCTACGGGCGACGCGCCGCAGCTGCAGATCATGGCCGCGGTGATGCTGGCGGGCATGGTGCCGCCACTTTCACTCGCCCTCGCCACCACCGTACGTCCGCAGCTGTTCACCGAGCCGGAGCGGGAGAACGGCAAGGCGGCCTGGTTGCTCGGCGCCTCGTTCATCACCGAAGGCGCCATCCCGTTCGCGGCAGCCGACCCGCTGCGCGTGATCCCCTCGATCATGCTCGGCAGTGCGGTGACGGGGGCGCTCTCGATGCTCGGCCACGTGACCCTACGCGCGCCGCACGGCGGCATCTTCGTGCTCTTCGCTGTGGGCCATGTCATCTGGTTCCTGGTAGCGCTGGTCGCGGGCGTGCTGGTGGCCGCAACGAGTGTCGTGCTGCTGAAGACTTTCACCGAGAGCAAGGAAGAGCTCGAGGAGCTCGAAGAGATCGCCGAGTCGATCGCCTGACTGCCGACGAAACCATCCGGAACGAATAGCGAACAAGGAGAAGCACATGCCCACCAAGTCCGTCGTCGTCGGCTCGGCCGTCGGCCTCCACGCCCGCCCCGCCGGCATCATCTCCGAGGCAGCCGGTGAGCTCGACACCGAGGTCACCCTCGCCGTGCCCGGCGGCGAGCCGGTCGACGCGAGCTCGGCCCTGCTGATCATGACCCTCGGCGCCGCGAAGGGCGCCACCGTGGAGGTCGCCAGCGAGGACCAGAGCGCAGTCGACAAGATCGCCGCCCTCGTCGAGCAGGACCTCGACGCCTGACCGGCCCTGGACGCAGGAGGCGGTTCCGGATCACCGGGGCCGCCTCTTGTGCGTGCTGGTCGGAGCGGCCAACGGCCCCCGGTGCTGCCGTCGTTTTTGCGACGACCGACGGTCAGGCAGGATCCGCCGTGCGGGGTCCCGACACGAGGAAGTGGTAGACCGTCCGTGCTCCGACAGCCCGCTCGAGCTCGTCGGTGATCGAGGTGAAGAACTGGGTGCGGTAGGTCTCGTCGGTGACGGCGTACACCGTGAAGTAGAGGCCCGAGAAGGCGGCCAGGAAGAGCGAGACCTGCACCAGCTCCACGCTCAGCAGGCCGCCGGCCAGATCGGTCGGGGGGCGGCCGATCCATGACTCGACGACCGGGTCGGCCATGGCGACCGCCCCGAAGACCAGGAAGAACACCAGGACCGACGCGGCGAGCAGGACGACCTGGACCAGCTGCGAGACGAGGAGCACCAGGATCAGGTTGGCCTTCTGGAACCCGCGGACCTCGGCGTCCTGGTGCACGTGCTGTCCGGAATCGGCAAGCTCCCTGGCCGCTGCCTCGAGAGGGGTGCCTTTGCAGGCCGCGACCAGGCGCCCCGCCTCGACCTCGTCGTCCACCCGGTCCAGCTCCTCGGGAAGCCGCACGAGCAGGAATCCGACGGCCATCACGGTGAACGTCATGACGGTCAGCCACATCACGCCCCCGTCGAGCTCGGAGGCCACCTGCCACACCTCGGTGTTGATGAACAGGAAGGTGATGAAGAGCAGCAGCAGCGGCAGCGCCCGTGTGACGAGCGGGAAGACGAGACCCAGGCTCTTCAGCGTCCGCACCACCGCCCAGCGAGCGATCGGCCAGGCCCGCAGAGCGGTGAGCCCGTAGAGAGCGGCGCCGATGCCCGCGAACGTCAAGGCGGTGCCGACGCCGAGGGAGGCGTCCTCGGTGAGCCGGCCGAGGAGCACACCGAGCACGCCGGCGGCCACCGCCGAGGCCACCATGGCGGGGACGAACCGCCGCGGCCTGAGCCCCTGACGTACGGCGACGCGCTCGGAGTCCACGAAGTACGGCAGGCCACGGTGCATGAACCACGCCTCGGCTGCGGCGACCGTCTCCCCGCCGTCGACCGGCCTCGTCTCGCGGCTGCTCACACGGCCCCCGGCTCGGTCAGGACCTCTCGTGCCCGTCGTACGTCGTCGGCCATCGTCTCGACGAGCTCCCCGACCGAGTCGAACCGCCTCATCCCGCGCAACCGGGCCACGAAGGAGACCTCGACCTCCTCGCCGTACAGGTCGAGGTCGTCGCGGTCCAGCACGTACGACTCCACCCTGCGCTCGCGGTCGCCCTCGAACGTGGGGTTCGTGCCGACGCTGATCGCGGCGGGCAGCAGGTCGTCGCCGTTCTCGAGCCGGCGCAGCCACCCGGCGTACACCCCGTCGGCCGGCGCCGCGGCCATCCCGGTGGTCGGCACGTTCGCGGTCGGATAGCCGAGCTCCCGGCCACGGTGGTCGCCGCGGACCACCTCTCCGCGCACGGTGAACGGGCGTCCCAGAGCCTCGGCAGCGCCCTCGACGTCTCCAGCCGAGAGGCAGTTGCGGACGTACGTCGACGACCAGACCTGTGGCCCGCCGTCCAGGGCGATGCCGACGGTCGCGAAGTCGCGCTTCTCTCCTGCTTCACGGAGCGTGACGACGTCGCCCGCAGCCCTCTTCCCGAACCGGAAGTTCGCACCCACGACGACTGCCTTCACATGGAGGGCGTCGACCAGGATCTCGTCGATGAAGCGCTCCGGCGACCACTCGGCGAGCTCGCGGCTGAAGGGGATGACGAGCACGTCGTCCACACCCGCGTCGTCGAGCAGGCGCACGCGCGTCTCGACTGTGGTGAGCGTGGGGGGAGCGTGCTCAGGCCGCAGCACCGCGATCGGGTGGGGGTCGAAGGTGACCGCCACGACGTCGGGGATGCCGAGCTCAGCGGCCACCTCGCGCGCCCGACGGACCACGTGCTGGTGGCCGAGGTGCACGCCGTCGAAGTTGCCGATGGTGACCACGGTGCGGCCGAGGTCGGCGGGGACGGCGTCGAGCGAGCGCCAGATACGCACGGGGCCACCACTCCTGTTCGCGGACGGATCTGAGCAGGTACGTCGAAATGCTGCCACACGGCTCGGGCGGGCCAGCAGGTCAGGCGGCGAACACCGCCACCGGCACGGCGGCCTCACCACGTTGCTCGTACAGGGCGAGGAACGCCCCCGACGGGTCGAACAGCGCCACCGGGCCAGGGGCACCGAGGTCCACCGGCAGCTTGCGGCCGACCGCGACGGCGGCTGCCTCCTGGTCGTCCACGTCGTACGACGGGAAGCACCTACGTGCTACCTCCGCGATGGGGAGCACGGCGAAGTCCTCGGTCAGCTCCTCCAGGGTCCGGGCGTCGTCGAGGGCGAACGGTCCCACCGCGGTACGGCGGAGGGCGGTGAGGTGTCCCCCGACGCCGAGGGCGGCGCCCACGTCGCGGGCCAGCGCGCGGATGTACGTCCCGCTCGAGCAGCGCACCGAGATCTCCACGTCGACCACGCCGCCGTGGCGGTCGGTCTTCCCGACGTCGATCTCGTGGACGGTGACAGGTCGTGCCTTGAGCTCGACGGTCTCCCCCGCCCGAACCCGCGCATACGCGCGCTGCCCATCGACCTTGATCGCCGAGACCGACGAGGGGACCTGCTCGATGTCGCCGACGAACCTGGCGCAGGCGTTCCTGATCTCCTGGTCGTCGAGCCGGGCGGCCGATACCTCGGCGACGACCCCGCCCTCGGCGTCGTCTGTGGTCGTCGTGACCCCGAGACGGACCACGGCGTCGTACGCCTTCTCCGTCAGCATCAGGTGACCCAGCAGCCGCGTGGCACGGTTCACCCCGACGAGCAGGACGCCCGTCGCCATCGGGTCGAGCGTGCCGGCGTGGCCCACCTTGCGGGTCCCGGCCAACCTGCGGACGTGGGCCACCACGTCGTGCGACGTCATCCCTGCGGGCTTGTCGACGACCACCAGCCCCGCCGGTGTCGCCTTCGGTGCGGGTGTGCTCACTCGTCCTCGAGCTCGTCGGGCTCCTGTGGCTTGCGGTACGGGTCCGCCTCGCCGGCGTACGTCGCTCCCGCCGCGGCCTCGGCCACCCGAGCGTCGGACTCGCGCGCCTTCGCGAGCAGCTCGTCCAGATGGCGGGCGCTGTCCGGGAGCGCGTCGTGCACGAACTCGAGGGTCGGCACGTGACGCATCCCGAGCTGGCGGCCCACCTCGGACCGGAGGATGCCCTTCGCCGAGTTGAGCGCAGCGGCCGTGCTCGACAGGTCCTCGCCCTCGCCGAGGACGGTGTAGAAGATCGTGGCGTTCTGGGTGTCTCCGGTGACCCGGACGTCGGTCACCGTGACGAACCCGAGTCGCGGGTCCTTGATCCGTCGCTCGAGCATCTCGGCCACGATCACCTGGATGCGGTCGGCGACCTTGCGGACGCGGGGCGAGCTCATGAGTTCCGTTCTCCTGGTCATTCCGTTGGTGCAGATGCCGTGCCTCGAGAGGGATGCGGCTCGCTGGCCACCCCCGGTGGGCGCGGAAGGCTGGGTCGGTAGGCACCCGACGGCCCGGACGGGCGGGAGCGGCGAGGCGTGGATGGGCCTGGCCGCCGAGCGAGGGACGAGCGAGGCTGGTTGCCTCGCCGTCCCCGTCCGGGAGGGCCGGCGGCCCCGGCTTCCGAGAGAAGCCGGGGCCACAGAGCATCAGCTCCTCGGGATCTCCCTCATCTCGAAGGACTCCACGATGTCGCCCTGCTTGATGTCGTTGTAACCACGCAGGACGAGACCGCACTCGAAGCCCTCGCGGACCTCGGCCACGTCGTCCTTCTCGCGGCGCAGCGACGCCAGGTCGAGGCTGTCGGCCACCACGTTGCCGTCGCGCAGCAGGCGTGCCTTGGCGTTGCGGCGGACGACGCCCTTGGTGACCATGCAGCCGGCGATGTTGCCGATCTTGCTGGAGCGGAAGATCTCGCGGATCTCGGCCTGGCCGAGCGAGACCTCCTCGAACTCCGGCTTGAGCATGCCCTTGAGCGCTGCCTCGATCTCCTCGATCGCCTGGTAGATGACCGAGTAGTACCGGATCTCGACGCCTTCCTTCTCAGCCATCTCCGTCGCCTTGCCCTGCGGCCGGACGTTGAAGCCGATGATGATGGCGTCGGAGGCGGCAGCCAGATCGACGTTGGTCTCGGTGATCGCACCGACACCACGGTCGATGACCCGGATGCTGACCTCGTCGCCGACGTCGATCTTGGCCAGCGAGTCCTCGAGAGCCTCGACCGAGCCGGACACGTCGCCCTTCAGGATCAGGTTGAGCTCCTGGCTCTCGCCCTTCTCCATGGACGCCATGAAGTCCTCGAGCGTACGGCGGACGCGGCGCTTGGCCTGCATGGCCGCGCGCTCACGCGACTCACGCTTCTCGGCGATCTGTCGAGCCATCCGGTCATCGGAGACGACGATGAAGTTCTGGCCTGCGCCGGGGACGGCGGTCAGACCGAGGACCATCACCGGACGTGACGGGTCGGCCGCCTCGACGTTGTTGCCGTACTCGTCGAGCATCGCCCGGACACGGCCGTAGGCGGGACCGGCAACGATCGACTCGCCGACGCGGAGGGTTCCGCGCTGGACGAGCACCGTGGCGACCGGACCGCGACCGCGGTCGAGGTGCGCCTCCACCACGAGGCCCTGGGCGTCCTGGTCGGGGTTGGCCCGCAGGTCCAGGGACGCGTCCGCGGTGAGAACGATCGCCTCGAGCAGCCCCTCCAGGTTGAGCTCGGACTTCGCCGAGACGTCGACGAACATGGTGTCGCCGCCGTACTCCTCGGGAACGAGGCCGTACTCGGTGAGCTGGCCGCGCACCTTCTGCGGGTCGGCCTCCGGCTTGTCGATCTTGTTGACGGCGACCACGACGGGGACCCCCGCGGCCTTGGCGTGGTTCAACGCCTCCACCGTCTGCGGCATCACACCGTCGTCCGCCGCCACCACGAGCACCGCGATGTCGGTGGCCTGCGCACCACGAGCACGCATGGCGGTGAACGCCTCGTGACCCGGGGTGTCGATGAAGGTGATCCGTCGTTCCTCGCCGTCGACCTCGGTGGCCACCTGGTAGGCACCGATGTGCTGGGTGATGCCACCGGCCTCCTTGGCGACGACGTTCGCCTTGCGCAGCGCGTCGAGGAGCTTGGTCTTTCCGTGGTCGACGTGACCCATGACCGTGACGACCGGCGGGCGGGCCTCGAGGTCCTCCTCGTTGCCCACGTCCTCGCCGAACTCGAGGTCGAAGGACTCGAGCAGCTCGCGGTCCTCGTCCTCGGGAGAGACGACCTGGACGTTGTAGTTGAGCTCCTCACCAAGCAGCTCGAACGTCTCGTCGTTGACCGACTCGGTCGCGGTGACCATCTCGCCGAGTGAGAACAGCATCTGCACCAGCGCAGCGGCGTCGACGCCGATCCTCTCGGCGAAGTCGGTCAGCGAGGCGCCACGCGGGAGACGGACGGTCTCGCCGTCACCCTTGCGGACGCGCACGCCGCCGATCGTCGGGGCCTGCATCTGTTCGTACTCTTGGCGACGCGCCCGCTTGGACTTGCGACCACGACGTGAGGGCCCGCCCGGACGCCCGAAGGCGCCCTGCGTCTGCCCACGCTGACCTGGCCGGCCGCCACCGGGACGACCACCGCCGCCGGGGCCGAAGCCGCCGCCACCAGGACGACCCGGAGCGCCGGCGCCGCCGCGGGCGGGAGCGCCGCCACCGCGACCCGGCGCACCACGGCCGGGCCCACCCGGACCACCGCGGCCGGGGCCGCCACCCTGACGAGCGCCAGGACCGCCACCGAACGCGGCAGGCGACTTGGGCATCATCGCGGGGTTCGGACGCGGCATGCCTGCGCGGCCCGGGCCGCCACCGTCACGAGCGGCGGGCGGACGCGGCGGACGGTTGTCGCCGCCGGCCTGTTCGCCGCCGCGCGGCGTGGCGGGACGACGGCCCATGCCCTGGGTGGAGGAGAAGGGGTTGTTGCCCGGACGCGGCGCACCCGGGCGTGCGCCCTGCCGCGGCGCACCGGGACGCGGAGCCGCGGGAGACGGCGCCTGTCGGGCTGCGGGCGCTTGGGGCTTCCCGGCAGCCGGGCGCTCGGGGGCCGGAGCCGGTGCCGCAGCGGGGGCCTTCTTCGGACCGGGCCGCGGGCCGGGACGGGGGCCTGGCGCCGTGCTCGGTGCGGACGGCTCGCTGAACGGCGTCTCGGCCTCGGCCGGGGCAGGCGCCTCCGTCTCCACCGGCGAGACGGCCTCCGCCGGAGCGGGCGCGGGAGCCTCGGCCGGTGCCGGCGCAGGGGCCGACTCGGCGGCGGGCGCTGCCGGCTCGGCCTCGGCGGCCTTGGCGGGGGCGGCCTTCTTGGCCGGGGCCTTCGTGGCCTTCTTCGCTGCCTTCTTCTCCGAGGCAGTCTTCAGCTCGTCACCGAACTTGTCGGTGAACCGCTTGACGACAGGAGGCTCGACAGTCGACGACGCCGACTTGACGAACTCCCCCATCTCTCCGAGCTTGGCCAGGACGACCTTGCTCTCTACTCCGAACTCTTTGGCGAGCTCGTGGACTCGGACCTTTGCCACGCTTCTCCTTCTGGTCCGAGCCTCTTTCCGGCCGGACCGTTAGCTGGTGTGCATGCTCATCGCGAGGTACTCATCGAGTGCTCATGAGCTGCTGCTCCATTTTCTGTCGGTCAACACGGATGGATCTGCTGCACGCTGCAGGTACTCCCGCAGCGAGGACTCACCGAGTCCGCCACGGACCCGAAGGGCCCGGACGAACGCCCGGCGGCGACTGGCCAGCTCGAGACAGGCGAGCGTGGGGTGAAGATAGGCGCCCCGGCCCGCTGCCCTTGCCTCCGGATCCGGAACCACGGCGAGACCGTCGCCCGAACCGCGGGCGACCACGCGCAGCAGTTCTTGCTTGGGGGCCCGGACCCGACAGCCGATACAGGTCCGCACAGGAGCGTGCGTGCATGAATCAGCGCCTTGTTCGCGAGCCACCGCAGACGAGTCTAGCGGTTACGTAGTCGCAAACAGAATCGGCCTCAGCCTTGTTCCCCTGCGCCGCTCGCTGCCGGCGCGGCCGGCGCCTCGTCGGAGCGGATGTCGATGCGCCACCCGGTCAACCGCGCCGCGAGCCGGGCATTCTGGCCTTCCTTGCCGATGGCAAGCGACAGCTGGAAGTCGGGGACGACGACCCGGGCCGAGCGTGCCTCGCGGTCCACGACCTCCACGCTGGTGACCCGAGCGGGTGAGAGGGCGTGGGCCACCAGCTCGGCGGGGTCGTCCGACCAGTCCACGATGTCGATCTTCTCGCCGTGCAGCTCGTGCATCACGTTGCGGACCCGTTGGCCCATGGGGCCGATACAGGCGCCCTTTGCATTGACCCCGGGCAGGGTGGAGCGCACGGCGATCTTCGTGCGGTGGCCGGCCTCCCGGGCGATCGCGCAGATCTCCACCGTGCCGTCGGCGATCTCGGGGACCTCCAGCGCGAAGAGCTTCTTGACGAGGTTGGGGTGCGAGCGCGAGAGCGTCACCTGCGGCCCCCGCATGCCCTTGCGGACGCTGACCACCAGGCACTTGATGCGCGTGCCGTGGTCGTAGCGCTCGCCGGGCACCCGTTCCACCAGCGGAAGGTGCGCCTCGAGCTTGCCGAGGTCCACGAGCACGTCCTGCGGGTCCCGGCCCTGCTGGATGATGCCGGAGATGACGTCCCCCTCCTTGCCGGAGAACTCGCCGAACCTCATCTCGTCCTCGGCGTCGCGGAGCCGCTGGAGGATGATCTGCTTGGCCGTCGTGGCAGCGATCCGACCGAAACCTGCCGGCGTGTCGTCGTACTCCCCGACGACGTTGCCCTCCTCGTCGGTCTCGGCGGCGTAGACCGTCACGTGGCCCGTCTTGCGGTCGAGCTCGACCCGCGCCTTCGCCTGGGCGCCGGGCGTCTTGTGGTAGGCGATGAGCAGAGCCTGCTCGATGGCCTCCACGAGCACCTCGAAGGAGATCTCCTTCTCGCGCTCGAGCGAGCGGAGCACCATCATGTCGATGTCCATTGGCTCAGCTCTCCTTCCGGTTGAACTCGATCTGGATCCGGGCTTTGGACACCTCGTCGTAGGGCACGACGCGCTGTCTGCCGTCGACGTCGAGGGTCGCTCCGTGGTCGTCGCTGGTGAGAACCCTGCCCGTGACCGTCTTGCCGTCCTTGGTGGTGACCTTCACCAGGCGCGACTGGTTGCGTCGCCAGTGCCGAGGCAGTGTGAGCGGCCGGTCGGTGCCGGGCGAGGTGACCTCGAGGGTGTAAGGGCTCTCCCCCAGGACGTCGGACTCGTCGAGCAGCTGGGAGACGGCCTTGGTGGCGTCGGCGACGTCGTCCATGGTGACCCCGCCGTCCTTGTCGACGGCGACACGGAGCAGTCGCCTCCGGCCCGCGGGGGTGAGCTCGATCGCCTCGACGTCCAGGCCCTGGGCCGCGAGAGGCCCGCTCAGCACCTCAGTGAGTCGGCTCCGGAGCTGATCCGTGGACACGGGCTTCCTCCCAGCTGTGCTGTTGTCGGTCCTGCACGGGCGCACGGGACACCCCGCAGGGCCTCCCTCGCCTGTGCCAGCCACCATAGCGGACGGATCCTCGGCCGGTTGCGGGCAGCGCTCCGGGGGAGGCCCTCCGGAGCGTGTCGATCGGCCTGCGCCGGTCGGCTCCCGCCACGGCGATAGAGTCGGGTCTCGTGCCACCCCCCTCCCCAGACCCGAGCGCCGGCGTGAGCAGACGTGTCGTCCTCGCGGCTCTCGCCGCTGCGGCAGGCACTGCGCTCGCGGGCTGCACCGAGGACGGGCAGCCGCCGCGACCGAAGGCCCAGCCGAGTCCCGTCGTCGCCTCCGTGGACCCCGACGTGGCCGTTGCTGCCGAAGCCCTTGCCAGCCAGCAGGAGATGCTCGACCTTCTCGATGCGACCGGGAAGCGGCATCGCGACCTCTCCGCACAGCTCGCGCCGGTGGTCGCGACCCACCAGGCACACGCCGACCTGCTCGCCGATGCCGTGCCGAAAGGCGTCTCTGTGTCACCGTCCCCGACGACCAGCCCGAGGTCGCGCGGTGGCCGTCACGCGGTGCCGCGCAGCCGGGCCCGGGCCCTCGCCAAGGTCGTCGAGGCGGAGCAGCAGCTCGCGACCGTGACGAAGCGGCAGGCCTTCCGTGCCGAGAGCGGAGCGTTCGCGCGACTGCTCGGGAGCATGGCCGCCGCGGCCGCCCAGAGTGCCGCGGCCCTCGTGTCCGCCGGCGGCACTGGAGGGACGTCGTGACGCCCGAGGAGGCGCTGCAGGGAACGCTTGCCGGCGAGCACGCGGCGGTGTACCTGTACGGCGTGCTCGGTGGCCGGGTCTCGTCCTCGTCCGAGCCCGACCTGTACCAGCGGCTCAGCGAGGCCTACACCCTGCACCGCGGGCGTCGCGACCAGCTCGACGCGATGGTGCGCGCCGCGGGCGCCGACCCCGTCGCCGCGAAGGTGAGCTACGAGCTTCCCAACCCGGCGACCACGCCCGCCCAGCTGCAGCGGGCGGCACTTCGGGTCGAGGAGCGGTGTGCCGCCCTCTACGCCGACATGATCGGGAGCACCTCCCAGGCGAACCGCCAGTGGGCTTTGGAAGCGCTGCAGGACGCAGCGGTGCGCCTGCTCGGGTTCGGCGGCGAACCCGAGGCGTTCCCCGGGATCGGCGAGCTCTGAGACCGACCGGCGCGGTCAGCGCCAGCCGGAGACGATCCGGTGGACCTCGCGCAGCCTGTGTGCCACCTCGTCCGGCTCGCCGACGCTGTGGCCGACCTGCTCCGCCGGGATGTCGCTGTGCGGCACGAGAATCGTGCGCATCCCGACGTTGGAGGCACCCCAGATGTCATCGAAGAGCCGGTCGCCGACGAAGACGCACGACGCCGGGTCCGTGACACCCACCGCCTCCGCAGCCGCCAGGAACGCCTCCGGTGCGGGCTTGGTCCAGGGGACCTCGCTCGTGTAGACCGCGCCGTCGATGAGGTCCAGCACGGCGTCGCGACGGAAGAACTCCTCGTGCCACTCGCGTGGCCACACGGTGTTCGAGAGCACCCCGACCCGGAGGCCGTCCGCGCGGAGTCTCTCGAACAGCTCGGGCACGTCGGGATCGGTGGCCGTGTGCGGCTCCCAGAACTCGCGGTAGGCCGTGAGCAGCTCCTCCTCGTGCGACAGACCGGCATGGGCGAACACGTCCGCGATCGTCGCGCTCGTGTGGTGGTCGCGCGACCGCATCCACACCGCGCCGATCGCCTCCCGAAGCTGTTCGGCCGCGGTGTGGTCACCGTCCACCGCTGCGGCTGCCAGGGCCTCGGCCTCCGCTGCGAAGTCGATCGCGTGCCAGGGCGTGAGCGTGCCGCCCCAGTCGAAGATGACCGCGCGCACCGGGGCTCGTGGGGGTCGCGGTCCCTGGCGTGTTCCGGACGTGGCTCTGGGCTCCAGGTCAGCCACGCACGACCCCGACCAGGTGCTCCACGACCTCGTCGACGGGCACGTTGTCCCGAGCGCCGGAGGCCCGGTCCTTGACCTCGATGACCCCGTCGGCGAGTCCCTTGCCCACGACCACGATCGTCGGCACGCCGATCAGCTCGGCGTCCTTGAACTTCACGCCCGGCGAGACCTTCGGGCGGTCGTCGTACAGCACCGTGAGGCCCTGGGCCTCCAGGTCGCCGGCGAGCCTCGCGGCGGTCTCGTAGACCGCGGCGTCCTTGCCCGTGGCGACGAGGTGTACGTCGGCCGGGGCGACCTCGCGGGGCCAGACGAGGCCGAGCTCGTCGTGGGTGTTCTCGGCGATCGCGGCCACGGCCCGGGAGACGCCGATGCCGTAGGAGCCCATCGTCACGGTGACGAGCTTGCCGTTCTCGTCGAGGACCTTGAGGTCGAGGGCGTCGGCGTACTTGCGGCCGAGCTGGAAGATGTGGCCCATCTCGATACCCCGGGCCGTCTCCAAGGTCCCGCCACAGCTCGGGCAGGCGTCGCCGTCACGCACCTCCGCCGCCTCGATCGTGCCGTCGGGATTGAAGTCGCGGCCGACGACGAGGTCGATCACGTGCTGGCCCTCGACGTTCGCGCCCGTGACCCAGCGGGTGCCCTCGGAGACGCGGGGGTCGACGAGGTAGCGGATCTTCGACTCGTTCTGCTCGCCGAGCACGGCGGGCCCGATGTAGCCCTTGACGAGCGCCGGGTGCGAGGCGAACTCCTTCTCGTCGAACGGCTCGACCTCGGTCGGCTCGAGCTGCCCCTCGAGCCGCTTCGCGTCCACCTCGCGGTCCCCCGGGACTCCGATGGCGAGCGGCTCGCGTGTGCCGTCGGGGTGCTTGAGCAGGACGAGGACGTTCTTGAGCGTGTCCCCGGCGTTCCAGGCCCGGTCCTCGCGGGGGAACCGCTCGTTGAGGTGGTCCACGAGCGTTTCGATCGTGGGCGTGTCGGGTGTGTCCTCCGCGTGCGCGGCCGGCACGTCGTCGTACGCCACAGGCTCGGGGACCGGTACCTCCACCGCCTCGACGTTGGCGGCGTACTCGCACGAGGTGCACCGCACGTAGGTGTCCTCGCCCACGTCGGCCTTCGCGAGGAACTCCTCGGACTTCGAGCCGCCCATGGCGCCCGAGGTGGCCTTCACGATGACGTACTCGAACCCGAGCCTGTCGAAGGTCTTGACGTACGCCTGGCGGTGGGCCTGGTAGGAGCGCTCGAGCCCCTCGTCCGTCGTGTCGAAGGAGTAGGAGTCCTTCATCACGAACTCCCGGCCCCGCAGGAGACCGGCCCGAGGGCGCGCCTCGTCGCGGTACTTCGTCTGGATCTGGTAGAGCCAGACCGGCAGGTCCTTGTAGGAGGAGTACAGGTCCTTCACGACCAGCGTGAACAGCTCTTCGTGTGTCGGGCCGAGGAGGTAGTCGCCACCCTTCCGATCCTTCAGCCGGAAGATGCCGTCGCCGTACTCCGTCCACCGGTTCGTGGCTTCGTACGGCTCACGGGGAAGCAACGCCGGGAACTGCAGCTCCTGGGCACCGATCGCGTCCATCTCCTCGCGGACGACGGTCTCGATATTGCGAAGCACGCGCAGGCCCAGCGGGAGCCAGCTGTAGATGCCCGGCGCCGCTCGACGGATGTAGCCGGCCCGCACCAGCAGCCGGTGGCTAGGCACCTCGGCGTCCGCCGGGTCCTCCCGAAGCGTGCGCACGAAGAGAGTCGACATCCGCATGGTCATCGGGGCCCCCGCGAAAGCGTGAGCGAAGCGAGCGGTTCCGTGGGGTGATTCATGCGGGCAAGGCTACCCAGCCGGTCCGATCGGCCGCACATCGATTCCGGGCACGGTCCTGGGCGAAACGACCAGACCATTGCCGCCGCATTTGGCATGATCGTCCGCGTGCATGACTACCCGGCCCGTGACAGGAGAGCGCTTCGCGTCCGTCTCGCGCCCGAGCCTGCCAGCGTCCCGGGTGCGCGTCGCTTCGTGGCGGACGGTCTACGCGCATGGGGACACGACGCGCTCGTCGACGACGCCGCGCTCTGCGTGAGCGAGCTGGCCGGCAACGCCGCGCTCCACGGCACGAGCACCTACATCGAGGTGTGTGTGATCGACCTGGAGCAGGCGGTCCGGCTCTGGGTCGAGGACGACGGGCCGACGCCGGCCGCGGCGGTCGCCCCCCGCACGATGCTTCCCAGCCTCGGGGAAGCCCCCGACGAGCGCCTCGACGAGGACTCCCTCGGGGAGCTCGACGAGCTGCTCGACGCGCCCACCACGGGCAGGGGGCTCGCGATCGTGTCGGTTCTGGCGACCGACTGGGGCGTCGAGGAGCTGGAGAACGGAAAGCGTGTCTGGGCGGATCTCGCGGCCCTCGACGTCGCCGAGGCCCCCGGAGCTGCCCCTGTTGCCCACCCGCTCCACGGTCCGCAGTCACCGACGGCTCACAGTTCTGAGGAGAGCCTGCCCGACGGTTGGACGGTCGTGACGCTGGCGGGATGTCCGGTGGGACTCAGCCTGCGCCAGGACCAGCACCTCGACGAGCTCGTCCGCGAGCTGACCCTGATCCACGTCGGCCAGGACGACGATTCGGTCGAGCTCGGGCACCGCCTCGAGGCGATCCTCCGCGCACCGGCGCACGCCAGGGACGCGGGTCGGCGACAGGCGAAGGCCGCGCAGGCCCGCGGTGAGGCGTTCGTGAACGTGGAGATGGCCATGCCGCGTCAGTTCAGCCACGAGGTGAGGAAGCTCGACGAGGCCGTGCGGGCCGCGGACGTGCTGTGCGAGCAGGCGCGCCTGCTGACTCTCGCCTCTCCTCCGGAGATGCGCGACTTCCGCGACTGGATGACCGCGCAGATCGTCGGCCAGATCGAGGACGACGCCGAGCCAGTGAGCTGGCTCGACTGGGTCTCTCGACACTGAGCCCCAGCCACCTGCACCGCCGGTGTGCGAGCAGCGAGCCGTTGAGCGTCAGAACATGATCGTCGAGAAGACCGCAGTCTGCTCGAATCCCACGGCGTCGTAGACCCGCCTCGCGGCCACGTTGTGCTCGTTGACGTAGAGCGACACGACGGGGGCGACCTCCCGCAGCGCGAAGTCGACGACCGCCGCCATGCCTGCCGTCGCGAGGCCCTCCCCGCGGCGGTCCGGGGCGACGTAGACGCCTTGGACCTGGCAGGCGTACGGCGACACCGCGGCGACCTCGGCCTTGAAGACGACCCGGCCCCCCTCTATCCGGGCGAACGACCAGCCCTTGCCGATGAGCTGCGCGACGCGCGCACGGTACATGTCTGCGCCGCCCCCCGCCTCCGGGGAGACACCGACCTCCTCGGTGTACATCGCGACGCACGCCGGATAGAGCGTCGGCAGGTCTGCCTGCGTGGTGCGGCGTACCTCCGGGTCCGGGGGAACACGAGGGGGTCTGCGGATCTCGAGGTGCGGCTGGCGCCAGCGCCGCTCCCTTGGCCGCGACCAGTGGGGAGCAAGGTGCTGCCAGAGGTCGGCCACGGCCTCGGCGGGCCCGACGATTGTCGAGCAGCGGCGGCGCTGCCGGATCCCGCGTGCGGCGAATGCCGCGATCGCGTCGGGAGTGGCGTTGACCGGGACCAGGTTCGCAGCCGCGTGACAGGCCGAGACCAGCTCGCCGTCCTCGAGGTAGCCCCACATCTCCCCGCCCATCCAGCGGGGGTCGAGCTGGGTGATCCGGGTCCGGTAGTCGACGAAGACGTTGACAACCGGGTCGCGTGCAACGAGCTCCTGCATCGCGGGCACGTCGGCAGGGCCGAGGAGGCGCAGGCCGTGCTGGGTTCGGAGCACGTGAGGGAGCCTACGTCACGACACGCCCGGGTGAGAGCCGCTTTGCGCGCGCCCGGACGTCGGGGTTGGACAACCGAGACTGGAGCCGAACTGCTCAGCTGACGGTGACCGTGGGGGCGCCGCCGTCTCCGTCAACGGGCTCGCCCATCTCCTCAGCTATGCGCATGGCCTCCTCGATCAGGGTCTCCACGATCTTCGACTCGGGCACGGTCTTGATCACCTCACCCTTGACGAAGATCTGACCCTTGCCGTTGCCGGAGGCGACGCCGAGGTCGGCCTCGCGGGCCTCGCCCGGGCCGTTCACGACGCAGCCCATGACGGCCACGCGCAGGGGGACCTCCAGGCCCTCCAGGCCGGCGGTCACCTCGTCGGCGAGCTTGTAGACGTCGACCTGGGCGCGGCCACAGGAGGGGCAGGAGACGATCTCCAGGCGGCGCGGCCGGAGGTTGAGGGACTCCAGGATCTGCAGACCGACCTTGACCTCCTCGACCGGTGGAGCGGACAGGGAGACCCGGATCGTGTCACCGATCCCGCGCGAGAGCAGCGCCCCGAAGGCAACCGCCGACTTGATGGTCCCCTGGAACGCCGGCCCCGCCTCGGTCACCCCGAGGTGCAGCGGCCAGTCGCCGCGCGCGGCGAGCATCTCGTAGGCCTGGACCATCACGACCGGGTCGTTGTGCTTGACCGAGATCTTGAAGTCGTGGAAGTCGTGCTCCTCGAACAGCGACGCCTCCCAGACCGCGGACTCGACAAGAGCCTCGGGGGTCGCCTTGCCGTACTTCTCGAGCTGCCGCCTGTCGAGCGACCCGGCGTTGACGCCGATGCGCAGCGAGGTGCCGTGGTCCTTCGCGGCCTGGGCGATCTCCTTGACCTGGTCGTCGAACTTGCGGATGTTGCCCGGGTTGACGCGTACGGCGGCGCAGCCGGCCTCGATGGCGGCGAAGACGTACTTGGGCTGGAAGTGGATGTCGGCGATGACCGGGATCTGCGAGTGCTGGGCAATCTCGGGCAGGGCGTCGGCGTCGTCCTGGGACGGGCAGGCGACCCGCACGATGTCGCAGCCTGCGGCGGTGAGCTCCGCGATCTGCTGGAGGGTGCTGTTGACGTCGGCCGTGAGAGTGGTCGTCATGGACTGGACCGAGACCGGGGCGTCGCCTCCGACCAGGACCTTGCCGACCTTGATCTGGCGTGTCTTGCGACGTTCGGCGAGCACCGGCGGCGGGGCGGCGGGCATTCCGAGGTCGACCGAGGTCATTCGGCGGTTCCTTCTCTCTCAGTTCTCATCGTGGTCCCGGAGGCGGGCGGGAAGGAGGATCTTCCGGCGGATCTCATGAGCCTGCACCGCGTCACGACGTTACCCGAGACGCACCGGCGCGACGATGTCGGCGTAGATGAGCACCACGCTCATCACCAGGATTGCTCCGGCCATCACGTAGGCCACGGGCAGCAGCTTGGCCACGTCGAAGTACCCCGGGTCCGGGCGGCCCAGCACGCGGGCGATCCCCCGGCGTAGCGCTTCGTAGAGCGCGCCGGCGATGTGGCCGCCGTCGAGCGGCAGCAGCGGGACGAAGTTGAACATTCCCACGAAGAGGTTGATGCCGCCGAGCAGCATCAGGAGGCTGACGAACTTGTCCTGGACCGGGACCCCATGGGTCGAGGCGACCTCGCCGGCGACCCGGCCGGCACCCACGACGCTCATCGGGCTGTCCTGCGCCCGCGGCGCGAGTCCGAGCGCCGCCTTGCCCACCTCCCACAGCTTGACCGGCAGGCTGCCCAGCGCCTTGACCGTCTCCCACGTGTAGGTGCCCATGGTGGCCACGACGTAGCCAGGGCCCTTCTTGACGAGGACCGGCTGGGACTCGATGCCGAGGAAGCCGACCTTGACGAACTCGTCGGTGTTCTTCAGGTCCGGCCGCACCGACACCAGGGTGTTCGTGGTGGCCGTGCGCTGCCTCCCGTCGCGCTCGTAGACGATCGTGGCCTGGCCGTCCTCGTTGGCGCGGACGACGCGCGTCAGCTCGGCCCACGACCCGATCTGCTCCCCGTTGATGGAGAGGATCCGGTCACCCGGCTTCAGCCCGGCCTTCTTCGCGGGTGACACCGGATCGGAGTCGGTGCACGTTCGGTCGACGTTCTTCTCGGTGGCGGCGATGACGCAGTCCGACACGCCTCCGACCGTCGTGGTCGCCTCCTGCACGCCGTGGAGCATGAACACGCCGCCGAAGAGCAGGAAGGCGAGCACGAGGTTGACCGTTGGCCCGCCGGCCATGACGATGACCTTCTTCCACCACGGCAGCTTGTAGAAGAGGCGGTCCTCGTCGCCCGGCTCGACCAGCTCGTACTCCGCGGCGCGGGCGTCGGAGATGAGCTGGGTGAACATGCCGGTGTTGCTCTTGCGCACGCGCAGCTGTCCGTCCGGGGCCCGATCGGAGGATCCGGCGCCCTGCAGGTACTCGTCCTGGGACGCGGGCGGGAGCATCCCCACGAGCTTGACGTAGCCACCCAGCGGGACCGCCTTGACGCCGTACTCCGTCTCGCCCTTGCGACGTGACCAGACGGTGCGGCCGAACCCGATGAAGTACTGGGTGACCTTCACGCCGAACTTCTTCGCGGGCACCATGTGGCCGACCTCGTGGAGGCCGATCGATGCTGCGACGCCGACGACGAACAGCAGCACGCCCAGGGCGTACATCACCACGGTCATCGACGGCGCTCCAGCTTGTTGCGGGTCGTGGTCCGTGCCCAGGCGTCGGCCGCCAGCACGTCCTCGACGGAGAGGTCCCTCGCAGACGAGGGTACGTCGTGCTGCCTGAGAACCGCGTCGATCACCGGGACGATCTCGGTGAACCTCATCTCTCGGGCGAGGAAGGCATCGACGCAGACCTCGTTGGCAGCGTTGTAGACGGCCGGAGCGGTGCCGCCCCGGTCTCCTGCCTCCCTGGCGAGGCGCACCGCGGGGAACGCCTCGTCGTCGAGGGGGAAGAACTCCCACGTCTCCGGCTTCGACCAGTCCACGGCGGGAGCAGCGTCGGCGATCCGATCGGGCCAGGCCAGGCCCAGCGCGATCGGGATCATCATCGACGGAGGCGACGCCTGGGCGAGGGTGGAGCCGTCGTGGAACTCCACCATCGAGTGCACCACCGACGTGGGGTGTACGACGACGTCGATCGCGCCGAAGGGAATCCCGAACAGCAGGTGCGCCTCGATCACCTCGAGCCCCTTGTTGACCAGCGTCGCCGAGTTGACCGTGACCACGGGGCCCATCGACCAGGTCGGATGCGCGAGAGCCTGTTCGGGAGTCACGTCGACGAGCTCCTGACGGGTCCGCCCTCGGAAGGGGCCACCGCTCGCGGTGAGGACCAGACGGCGGACCTCCTCCGACCGCCCCGAACGCAGGCACTGGGCCAGAGCACTGTGCTCGCTGTCGACGGGCACGATCTGCCCCGGCTTCGCCCGGGAGGTGACGACCGGGCCCCCGATGATCAGGGACTCCTTGTTCGCCAGCGCGAGGGTGTTGCCCGCGTCGAGGGCGGCGAGAGTCGGCCGCAGACCGACCGCGCCGGTGATGCCGTTGAGAACGACGTCGCACGACATGCTCGCGGCCCGGACCGAGGCGTCCTCCCCCAGGCCTTGGAACACCGGGGCGAACTCGCCGCACTGGGCCTGGAACAGCTCAGGGCTGGAACCTCCTGCGGTCAGCCCGACCACCCGGAACGCGTCGGGGTTGGCCCGCACCAGGTCGAGCGCCTGAGTCCCGATCGAGCCGGTTGATCCCAGGATGACGACGTCACGGCGCGAGCTCATGCACGTAATCCTTCCATCGGCGACAGCAGGTGACAGATGGGAGGTCGCACCTGGACTCGAGCCCCACGGCGAGGCGTGTCCGGCGGACCCGGCCGGCCGCGGTCTTGACAACGGAATCCACATCCGGGAGGCGTACTCCACGACTGTTTCCGCTCTAGACAAGGGTTCATGCAACACGATCCGTAGCCATCCCCCGACCATGCCCCCTAGGGTGTAGCCCATGGACAATGCAGGTTCCTCGACGCGCTCCGGCGGCCCGGGCCTCCCTCAGGAGCGCAGGCTGGTCACCGAGGTCCCCGGTCCCGTGTCACGCGCGAAGCTCGCCCGCCGGCAGGCCCACGTCGCCGGCGGCGTCAGCACGGTCCTGCCGGTCTTCATCGAGGCGGCCGGGGGCGGGGTGCTCGTCGATGCCGACGGGAACTCGCTGATCGACCTCGGCTCCGGCATCGCGGTCACCAGCGTGGGAAACGCGGCGCCCGAGGTGGCCCGACGGGTGGCGGAGCAGGTTGCATCGTTCACGCACACCTGCTTCATGGTCACCCCCTACGACGGTTACGTCGACGTGTGCGAGCAGCTAGCCGAGCTGACCCCCGGGCGGCACGACAAGAAGTCGGCGCTTTTCAACTCGGGGGCCGAGGCGGTCGAGAACGCCGTGAAGATCGCCCGCTCCTACACCGGCCGGGACGCCGTGGCGGTCTTCGACCACGCCTATCACGGCCGGACCAACCTCACCATGGCGATGACGGCGAAGAACATGCCGTACAAGCACCGGTTCGGCCCCTTCGCCAACGAGGTCTACCGCGCACCGGTCTCCTACCCGTTCCGGGAGCCGGTCGAGATCACCGGCGAGGAGGCTGCGGACCGCGCGATCGACGTCCTGGACAAGCAGGTCGGCGCCACGAACCTCGCCTGTCTGGTGATCGAGCCGATCCAGGGCGAGGGTGGCTTCGTCGTACCCGCCGACGGGTTCCTCCCCCGGCTTCGTGCCTGGGCCGAGGAGCACGGCATCGTCTTCGTGGCCGACGAGATCCAGACCGGCTTCTGCCGCACCGGCGACTGGTTCGCGTGCGACCACGAGGGCGTCGTACCCGACCTCGTCACGACGGCGAAGGGCATCGCAGGCGGCATGCCGCTGGCCGGCGTGACCGGCCGGGCGGAGATCATGGACGCAGTTCACGTCGGGGGGCTCGGCGGGACGTACGGCGGCAACCCGGTCGCCTGTGCGGCCGCCATCGGTGCTATCGAGGCCATGCGCAAGCACGACCTCGTCACCCGGGCCCGGGCACTGGGCGCGACCATTCACGAGCGGCTCACAGCCATCGCCCAGCGACATCCAGAAGCTGCCGACATCAGAGGCCGGGGGGCGATGATGGCGGTCGAGATCGTCGGCGCGGACGGGCGAACCCCTGATCCCGTCCGCGTCGGCTCGATCGCGGCGTACTGCCATGCCCATGGTGTGGTGACACTGACCGCCGGGACCTATGGGAACGTGCTGCGGTTCCTCCCGCCGCTGTCCATGCCCGACCACCTGCTCGACGAGGCGTTCGACGTGGTCACCGCCGCGTTCGAGGCCACGGCGGGGACGAAATAGGACCAATCGGGGCATAGCGGCAAGTTCCCATCCGGAGAAGGCTGGACCGCTACATTTGGGGTGGGATCGGTCAGCCGGCGTGGGGGCGCTGACCGGGGAGGGATGACGGACATGGGCGTGAAGCTCGTCGGCGAGACCGGGCGGTCGTTGTCGCGCATGAGTCACATCACCTCGACGCTCGTCGTGCTCGGAAGCGTGGCGTTCTACTTCTACGGGCCCGCCGTCACACCGGCGCTCCACGCTGCAGCTGCGGCCGAGTGCAACGACCTTGCCGGAGGCAACTACCGCAGCTACCGGCTCGCCTGGGTGGCCGGCACCCGTCCGCACTGGCTGTGTGGCAATGCGGCACGGCCCCGCGAGGAGCCTGTCGACCTGGGCTGGATGGTCCTTCCCGACTTCATGACCGGCGCGTCCTGACACAGGTCCCGAGCCCCGGCGAGAGGTCAGCCGTCCCTCCGACCCCACGGGGAGCCGTACTCCACCAGCAGGTCGAGGAACGGCACGGCGTCGAACGCCTCGGGCCCGAGCACCCCGGTGCCCCGCCACCTGCCTGACGCGAGGAGCTCGAGCGCCACCACCGGGTTGACCGCCGTCTGCCAGACCACGCACTGGTGGCCGTACTCGCGCATCGACCACGCGTTGTCCACGACGTGGTAGAGGTACGTCGACCGCGGCCGGCCGTCCTTGCCGGTGCCGGTGACGTGCAGGCCGGCGCAGGTCTTGCCACGCATCCGGTCGCCCAGCGTCGCCGGGTCGGGCAGGCAGGCCGCCACCACGTCCCGCGGGGACACCTCGACTCCCCCGACCCGGACCTTCTCGGTGCCATCGAGCCCGAGCTTGTGAAGCGTCTTGAGAACCTCGATGAACTCGTTGCCCAGGCCGTACTTGAAGGTGACCCGTCGCGCGTCGAGCCAGCGTGGCATGAGGAGCACCTCCTCGTGCTCCACGTTCACGCACTCCACGGGGCCGATCCCGTCAGGGAAGTCGAAGACCTCCGGCTCGCTGAACGGCGCCGTGGTGTACCAGCCGCGGTCCTTCTCCCAGACCACCGGCGGGTTGAGGCACTCCTCGATCGTCGTCCAGATCGAGAAGGACGGCGCGAAGTCGTATCCCTCCACGGTGAGGTTCGCCCCGTCGCGCGTGCCGAGCTCGTCGATCTCGGAGAACAGGTGGTCCGCGGCATACCGCGCGAACACGTCCGAGAGCCCAGGCTCGACGCCAATGCCGCAGAGCGCGAGGCGTCCCGCCGCCTCCCACGCTTCCGACTGCGCGAACTGCTCGTCCCCGAGCTTCACGCCGGTGCGGGAGTACGGCTGCTCCGGATGTGGCCGCGACAGGCTCATCGCCATGTCGAGGTAGTCCGCGCCCGCCGCGAACGCGCCGTCGAAGATCGGCATCACGAACCGCGGGTCGACGGCGTTCATCACATGGGTCGCGTCGTGCTCGCGGGCCAGGCGTGCGACCTCATCGGCACGGGACGCGTCGAGCCGCGCCGGGACGAACCGGTCGTCTTCCGCGGCCGCCTTCTCCGCCCTGGCCAGGTCGTAGTCGGCCACGACGATCGACTCGTAGAAGTCGCGACGACGCGCGATCGCGGTGAACGCGGCACCGACGCCGCCGGCGCCGACCAGGAGGATCTTCATCGGGTCACTCCCCGATGTAGGACATCACGTGCTTGACCCTGGTGTAGTCCTCGAGGCTGTAGGACGAGAGGTCCTTGCCGTGGCCGGAGTACTTGAACCCGCCGTGCGGCATCTCGGACACGAACGGGATGTGGGTGTTGATCCACACGACGCCGAAGTCGAGCCCCTTCGCCATCCGGAGTGCCCGCGCGTGGTCCTTGGTCCACACCGACGAGGACAGGCCGTACTTCACGCCGTTCGCCCACCGGAGCGCCTCCCCCTCGTCGCTGAACCGCTGGACCGTGATGACGGGCCCGAAGATCTCCTCCTGGATCGCCTCGTCGTCCTGCCGGAGGCCGGCGAGGACGGTCGGGCTGTAGAAGTAGCCCTGGTCGCCCTGGCGCGAGCCGCCGACCTCGACCCGGGCATGGTCCGGAATCCGCTCCACCATGCCACTGACCCGCGCCAGCTGGTTCTCGTTGTTGAGAGCGCCGTAGAGGGCGTCCTTGTCGTCGGGCATCCCGGTCTTGGTGTTGCGGGCCTGCTCGGTCAGCGCGGACAGGAAGTCGTCGTGGACGCCGGGCGACGCGAGCACGCGGGTGGCGGCTGTGCAGTCCTGGCCGCCGTTGAAGTAGCCCGCCATGGCGATCGCCTCGGCTGCCGCCTCGACGTCGGCGTCGTCGAAGACCACGACCGGGGCCTTGCCGCCGAGCTCGAGGTGGATCCGCTTGAGCTGGGTGGCAGCCGACCCCGCGACCTCCATCCCGGCCCGCACCGACCCGGTGATCGCCACCATCTGGGCCGTCGGGTGCTTCACGATCTCGCGACCGGTGTCGCGGTCACCGCAGACCACGTTGAGGACACCCGGCGGCAGGAACTCCTGCGCCAGCTCGGCGAGCAAGGTCGTGCTGGCGGGGGTGGTGTCGGAGGGCTTGAGCACCACCGTGTTGCCCGCGGCGAGGGCCGGCGCGATCTTCCAGATCGCCATCATCAGGGGGTAGTTCCAGGGCGTGACCTGACCGACAACCCCGATCGGCTCCCGCCGGATCATCGAGGTGTAGCCCTTCATGTACTCGCCCGCCGACCGGCCTTCGAGCATGCGTGCTGCGCCGGCGAAGAACCGCAGCTCGTCGACGGCCGGCGGCAGCTCCTCCTCCTCGGTGAGGTGGATGGGCTTGCCGGTGTTCTCGCACTCGACGGCGACGAACTCCGCCGCCCTCGCCTCGAGCGCGTCAGCCATCTTGAGCAGCGCGAGCTGCCGCTCACCCGGCGTCGTGTCCCCCCAGCTCTCGAATGCCCCCTCCGCCGACTTCATGGCCCGGTCGACATCCTCGGCACCGGAGGCGGGAGCGGTGGCGTAGACCTGGCCGGTGGCGGGGTTGACGATGTCGTAGGTCTTCCCCGAGGTGGACTCGACCGCCTTCCCACCGATGATGTTGCGGAACTGCTTCGAGGTCTCAGCCATCCGTGTGCCTTTCGTCTGCCGCCCCGGGGCTCCTGCCGGTCGTCACCGGGACACGTCGAGATGAGGTTCGCCGGACGCCTGGCCCGACGGCACGAGCCTAGTCACACGACAACTGATTCGGTATAGCAACGGCGCGACAGCCACGGAATCGCCAGTCTCAGGCGTCCTTGACCGACGACTTCGACTCAAGCGGTCTCGGCTGTCGGCGG
>DASVBF010000158.1:0-3660 GCA_036375975.1 Nocardioidaceae bacterium
CTTCTCGCCCTCCGAGAGACGCTGCCGAGAGAGCGAACGGCCGGATGAATCGTAGAGTGTCACGGCAAAATTAGTCGGGTCTACGGACACCCGCTCGACTAGCCTGGATTCCCACGGAGGGGAAACCGGCTAACAAAACAGCCAATACAATTCAAAAAAAGACAATGCCTTATTGTTAGTTTCTGACTTTACTCCACGCTCGGCAGAGGTGCCGGGATGAGACTACCCGAAGACGAGCCGCAATCGCTTGCCCCCCAGCCAGGGGACGACTGCGTCCGTCTCGGCGAAACCGGCGGCGACCACCAACGGGTTGTGGGCGCGCTTCTGGAACGCCACCACGACCTCATCCCCGCTGATCGTGATCTCGGCCGACGCGTCGATGAAGTCACGGAACAGGTGGCGGGACTTGACCGACGCGTACCCGTTGCCGATGCGGACGGCCAGGAGCCGATAGAGGCTGCTCGCCATCAGCGTCAGTTGCAGGTCGCAGTTGACCTTCAGGGCCACCGCCGACGACAGGGCGTCCATATGGAAGAAGTCGATCCCGTCCTCGATGTTGTTCTCGATGAGCATCCGCTGGGCGTAGCGACCGATGAGGTGGGAGGCGGACCGGGTCAGCTGGTTCGTCACGAGCAGGGTCGGGTCCTCGTGCCCCAACTCGGCGATGGTCAATTGGCGGAGCGGGCCGTCGTAATCGCGCAACGTGATGCGGCGGTCCAGGACGCGCGGCGTCCGGTAGGCGCGGGAGACGCTCTCCAGCTCGATCCGTCGCCAGGCCGACGGCGGCGTCCGGGCGACCTCGTCGAGGAGCTTCTTCGACCGCCGCCGGAGCGTGATGAAGTGGACCCCCATCCGGTTCAGCTCGCTGAGGTTGGCGTAGGTCGTCAGCTTCGAGTCGAAGATCAGTTCCTCGGGCAGGCGGCCGGTCCGCTGCTTCCAGAAGTCGACGAAGCGGAGGACCTCGTCATTCTGCCGTTCCTTGCGCAGTTCCCCGTCGGCGTAGCAGAAGACGCGCGTGTCGGCGTCCTGGGCCAGGAACGCCAGCACCCCCTTCTGCCGGCGGCTCCGCTTGGAGACGTAGTGCTTCTCGACCAGCGGGTCGTCGCCGTGGAAGGGGATCGTGTGGAAGTCAAGGTCGAACGACGTCCCCCACTTCAGGCCCAGGCGGCTGGCCGCGTCGAACCAGTCGCGCATCAGCTTCGGGTAGCAGGCCGGTTCGATGCGGCCACTGTATTCGGCCAGGAACGACCGCTTCGGGACCACGTTCAGCCCGGCGAAGAGGGCCAGCCCCTCGTCGAGCACGGAACTCATAACGTGACTGTGGCGCGCGTTGCCGAACAGCTTGAGCCCCAGCAGCGACCGCAGGGCGCAGGCGGCGGGCACCATCTTCGACCCGGGGAAGCCGCCCCGCACGAGGATGGCGTCCAGGTCGGCCGCGACCAAGGAGGGGAGGAACAGGAACAGGCCGCCGAACCTGGTGCGGAAGCGCCGGGGCGTCAGGTCGAGTTGGCGGACATCCGCCACATCGGCCACGGTGGGACGAGGTTGGTCGGGCCGCTCGTCGTCGCGGCGTCGCGGCAGTTTGGCGAAGCCCTCTTCCTTGAGGATCGCGGCGACCGCCGCCGGGCTGAGCGACTCACCGTCGCGGGCGAGGGCGCGGCTGATGTCGTGGACCGAGAGGTTCTGTTTCCGCAGCGCGATGACCTTCCCTCTCAGCCGTGTCCGCTTGCCTGGGGGCCTCCCCTCACGCGCGGTCGGGAGGAAGAAATCGCGCCCGGGGTGATTGCGGAACTGATGGACGAGGACCCGGAAGCTCCCCGGGGTGTATCCGAACCGAGCGGCCGCCTCAGCCGAGGGGACCCCCTCGACGAAGAAGGCCCGCAGGGCTTCGTACTGCCGATGGGTGGGGTTGGAGGGTTCCGTGAACCGGCGAGCGATCGTTAGACGATCCCTGGAATTATCGGCCATGTTGCCACGGGGTTATCCCGAACCATTTGTGTCTGCCGATGCGAGCGGTGAGTGGGAGAAATCCCTGGAATCCCCGGGGGAACTCGCTTTCGATGGTCGCATAGGCATTCGTCGGTCATTTCGGATGAGACCGTGGCTATAGTATCTATCATTCTTGGCTGGCGATAACAAGGCAGTGGAGCAGAAGAGGAAATCTTCGGGGAGATTCGATCCGCTACAGGCCGTTCTGTTAGCCGGTTTCCCCTCCGTGGGAATCCAGGCTTGTGGTAGATCGGGCGGGTCCGCAGCAGCGACTTGCACGAGCGGAACCACTGCTCCACTATCCACAGCCGCTTGAACTGCAACGCCACCTCGGCGGCATCCAGCTCGGTGTTGGTGCGCAACACCCACTTGCCGTCGTACCGGGCCTCCTCGGCCAGCTTCGCCTCGTCGATCCGGAAATGCTCGGGGCCGCTGTTGATCAGGTAGCGGCGGTAGCCCCGGTTGCCGACCAGCGACTTGTCGCCCGAGCGGAGTTGCTCCCGCAGCGCCGCCACGAGCGCCTCCCGATCGGCGGCCTCCTTGCGGGCCTCGTCCTCGTTGCGGCAGACGATGTACCGTCGCTCGTCCACCCAGACCTCCTTGACGTCCAGGGGCGCAGGGGCCTTGCTCTCGGCCCGCTTCGGGTGCACGACCCGATAGCGACCGGCCCGGCCGAGGACCTCGTCCCGCACCTCGTTCTGCGTCCGCATCCGGGCGCCCAGGATGTAGAGCCAGCCCCGCTCCTCCTGTTCCAGCGCCTCGATCGTCTCCCGGCTGATCATGCCCCGATCGGCCACGATGCAGACTCGGCCGATCCCGAACCGGCTGCGGAGCCGGTCCACGATGGGGACCAGCGTCTTCACGTCGGTGGTGTTGCCGGGCCAGAGTTCGCAGCAGAGCGGCCGCCCCTGCCCGTCGAGCACGGCCCCGACGACCATCTGGTAGAGGTCGGGGCGGTGGTCCTTGCTGTGGCCCCGCTGGCCCAGGTCCTCGCCGCCATCGCCCTCGAAGTAGATCGAGGTGGTGTCGAAGAAGACCAGTTGCAGTCCGCTGAAGAGGTCACGGCGGTGCTCGAAAACGCCCTCCTCGATCCGGTCCTTGGTGCACCGGCGGGCGAACGGCGTCTTGTCCTTCTGCTGATCCTCGGGCAGCTCCTCGCCGAGCCAGGCCATGGCCCGGTAGAGGTGATGCAGTTGCAGGGGGTCGCACCCCTCGATCTGGTAGTCCGACCTCCACTTATCGGCGGCCCGGTCGCTGCCGGGATCGAAGAGGCGGTGCAGCACGGTCAGGAAGATGGCCCGCTCGACGTGGCACTCGAAGCGGCGCCCGCCCAAGAGTCGCTCGATGGCGTGCCGGCAGCCGGTCTGTTGCCAGAGTCGCTCGAAGATCAGGGCGGGTCCGATGCGACGAGTGGTGACGGAAGGGAGTTGTCCCTGGGCGTGGGCGGAGAGCAGGAGGACGGACTGGGCGAGTCGTGCGCCCGAGGCCAGCAGGGCGTCGAGTTGTCCGTCCTGCTGGAGCTGATCGAGTCGCCCGAGGGTGGCGAGGACCCGCTGTCGGGTGCGTCCGTCCTCCCAGCGGTTCTCGACGATCTGGAGGTAGGAACGTGATCCGGAGGTTTTGGTGCGGAAGAACATGGTGTCCTCGTAGTTGGGGGCACCATGATCGTAA
>DASVBF010000286.1:0-9342 GCA_036375975.1 Nocardioidaceae bacterium
GGCCCACCAGGCCGTGTGGGACGGGCTCTCGGGCGGGAAGAAGGCCGTGCTCGCGGCGCTGGCCGACGGTGACTCACCCACCGGCACCACCACCGCACGTCGGTTCGAGACCTCGCGCGCGACCCTGCAGTCCGCGCTGCGCGACCTCGCCGCCGAGGGCCAGCACGTGACCCGTGACGCGAGACCGTCGGGTGGATGGGGCCCGTGGCGCTACGTCGACCCGCTGCTCGAGCACTGGGTACGCGCCCGAGGCCGGCCCTTCTAGGAAGGACCGGCCCCGGCGTCGTACTGATGCGCGTTGGGGGTCAGCCGAAGTCGCGCTTGGGCGGGGAGACCGTCTTCGACGGGTCGCGCTCGATGATCGGGTCGAGGATCTCGTCGATCCGCTTCAGCGCGTCGGCCTCCAGGGTCACCCCGCTCGCCTTCACGTTCTCGGTGACCTGCTCGGGACGGGAGGCGCCGATGATCGCGGCGGAGACGTTCGGGTTCTGGAGCACCCAGGCGACGGCGAGCTGGGCGAGCGAGAGACCGGCCTCCGCGGCGATCGGCTCGAGCTGCTGCACGCGCTCGAGGACGTCGTCCTGCATCCAGCGCGAGATCATGTCCGCGCCGCCGCTCTCGTCGGTCGCCCGGGACCCGGCCGGATGCGGCTCGCCGGGCTTGTACTTCCCGGTCAGCACGCCCTGGGCGATGGGGGACCACACGACCTGGCCGATGCCGAGCTCCTCGGACGTCGGCACGACCTCGGTCTCGATGACGCGCCAGATCATGTTGTACTGCGGCTGGTTCGAGACGAACGGGATCTTCAGCTCGCGGGCGAGCTCGTAGCCGCGGCGGATCTCGTCGGCGGTCCACTCCGAGACGCCGATGTAGTGCGCCTTGCCGGACCTCACGACGTCGGCGAAGGCCTCCATCGTCTCCTCGAGCGGCGTCTCGTAGTCGAAGCGGTGCGCCTGGTAGAGGTCGACGTAGTCGGTCTGGAGGCGCTTCAAGGAGCCGTTGATGGACTCCATGATGTGCTTGCGGGACAGTCCGTGGTCGTTGTGCTTGCCGGGGCCGGTGGGCCAGTAGACCTTCGTGAAGATCTCCAGCCCCTCACGGCGTTCGCCCTTCAGCGCCTTCCCGAGGACCGTCTCCGCCGCCGTGTTCGCGTAGACGTCGGCGGTGTCGAACGTGGTGATCCCCTCGTCGAGCGCCTGCCGCACGCAGGCGAGGGCGGCCTCCTCCTCGACCTGGGAGCCGTGGGTCAGCCAGTTGCCGTACGCGATCTCGGAGATCTTCAGACCGCTGGTGCCAAGATTGCGAGTTCTCATGTCTCTCAACGTAACCACCGGAGCGCAACGTCATGCGCCTCGATCGCGGTGACGACCGGGGTGGTATGACCTCGGATCATGATCGTGGCCTTCAGCATCAGTCCGACCAGCGGTGACGAGACCGGCGGCGTCAGCGAGGCGGTCGCGGAGGCGGTGCGCGTCGTCCGCGCCTCCGGCCTGCCGTGTGAGACCAACGCGATGTTCACCAACATCGAGGGGGAGTGGGACGAGGTGATGGCGGTCGTGAAGCAGGCGGTCGACGTGGTGGCCGCGACGTCGCCGCGGGTCGGCCTCGTGCTCAAGGCCGACATTCGCCCCGGCCACACCGGGCAGCTCGCGGCGAAGGTGCAGCGCGTCGAGGAGCACCTCGCGAAGGAGTAGCACCGCGCGCCGCCCTCACACGCAGGCGCGGTCCCTCGCGCAGGCACCGCCCCCGGGGCTCGTCCAAACATGCACAACTCTTGTGCACAACTTCTGTGCACAGTTATTGTGTATGCATGGACACAGGTACGCCGGCCGCCCAGCCGTTGCAGGCAACGGAGCCGAAGAAGGTCCGGCTCGACGAGCGAGCGCTCCGGGTCCTGGCCCACCCGCTGCGCACCCGCCTGCTGAGCCTGCTCCGCGCCGACGGTCCGGCCACGGCCACCACCCTCGCCAGGGCGCTGGACACCAACACGGGTGCCACGAGCTACCACCTCCGCAAGCTCGCGGAGGTCGGCCTCGTCGAGGAGACCGCCGACGGCCGCGGCCGGGAACGCTGGTGGCGCGCCGCGCACGACATGCACTCCTGGTCCGTGAGCGACTTCGTGGGGCAGCCTGACGCCGAGGCCGCGCGCGAGTGGCTCGAGGGGGAGTACTTCCGCAGCTTCACCGAGCACATGGAGCGATGGGTCGCCGAGGCGGCCGACTGGCCGCTCGAGTGGCGCGACGCGGCGGGCGCCTCGGACTACATCCTGCGGCTCACCCCCGCCGAGCTCCGCGAGATGTCGAGCGAGATCTATGCGCTGCTCGAGCGCTACCGGACGCTCGGAGCCAGTCGGAGCGGCGCCGACGAGGCCGACGGCGACCGGCGTCGGGTGCTCTTCTACATGCACGCCATCCCGCAGGCGGAGGACCACGGACGGCGGGCCGGACGATGACGGCCGTGCTGAGCGAGTCCGCCGTCCGACGCCGCTTCCTCGTCCTCACCGCGATCCGCTGGCTCCCGGTGGGGCTGATGATCCCCTTGATCGTCCTGCTGCCGCTCAGCCGTGGGCTCTCCCTCAGCGAGGTCGGCCTGGCCGCGTCGCTCCAGGGCTTCGTCGTCCTCGGGCTCGAGCTCCCCACCGGCGGGCTCGCCGACTCCCTCGGCCGTCGGCGGGTGCTGCTCCTGGCGGGCGTGGTGGGGATCGCCTCCACGACCCTGGTCTTCTTCGCTTTCACACCGGCCGCCCTCGCGGTCGCGTACGCCCTGCAGGGCGTCTACCGGGCGCTCGACAGCGGGCCGCTGGAGGCGTGGTACGTCGACGCGAGCCTGGCCGCCGCACCGGGGGCGCGCATCGACCGGGGGCTCAGCGCCGCCGGTGTGGCGCTCGGCACGGCGATCTCGGTCGGCGCACTGGCCAGCGGTGGCCTCATCGCGCTGGGCGACGTCGCGGGCGTGTCCGCGCTGGCTGTCCCGCTCCTGGTGTCGCTCCTGGTGCAGGTCGCCGGGCTCGCCGCGGTCGCCGCCCTCATGACAGAGGTCTCCCACGGCGGGGGGCTGCGCGCAGCCGGTCGCGCCGCGCTCGACGTACCCCGGGTGGTGACCGAGGGGTTCCGCCTGCTCCGCCGCTCGCGAGTGCTGCTCGCCATCGTGGCGGTGGAGCTGTGCTGGGGCTTCGGGGCGATTGCCTACGAGGGGCTGCTCCCGGTGCGCCTGACCGAGATCCTCGACGACACGAAGGCAGCGGCCGTGATCACGGGGCCCGCAGGGTCGGCCGCCTGGCTGCTGTCCGCCGCCGGTGCAGCGGCGACGCCCTGGCTCGGCCGCCGTCTCGGCATGGCGCCGACGGCCGCGCTGCTCCGGGTGCTGCACGGCGTCACCGTCGCGTTCATGGGCCTGCTCGGCGGTGTGGTGGGCGTTGTGGCGGCGTACCTCGCCTGCTACGCCGTCCACGGTGCCTCGAACCCGGCACACATGACGCTGCTCCACCGGCAGGTCGAGGGGCCGGTCCGGGCGACCGTGGTCTCGCTCAACTCGATGCTCGCACAGCCGGCCGGTGCCCTGGGCGTCCTTGTCCTCACAGCACTGGCCGACCAGACCTCGGCGAGCCTCGCGATGTACGTCGCTGCCGGCGTGCTCGCCGTCGCTGCTCCGCTCTACCTCCCCGCCTGGAGGCAGGAGCGGGAGCAGGAGCCGCTCGGCGACCCGGTCGACGTCAGTAGCGGTCTGGCAGCTTCTGACCCAGCTTGACCTGCGGCTTGGGAAGCCGGAGGAACCGCAGCTGCATGGCACGCAGCAGTGCGTAGAACGTGGCGCCCTTGTGCGACTCGTCGGGGAAGCGCCGTCTGAGGTCCTTCTTGATCCGGAAGATCAGGAGCATGCTGTCCGCCAGGACCACCAGGATCGTGACGAGCCACAGGGACTGGCCGTAGCGGGTGAGTGTCGGGTTGCCGGAGTAGCTGAGGGCCATGATCGCGACGAGCAGCGGCAGCAGGAACTCCGCCGCGGACAGCCGCGAGTCGACCCGGTCGCGGATGAACCGGCGCTCCTTGCCCTGGTCGCGGGCCGGCAGGTAGCGCTCGTCGCCTGTCCGCATGCCCTCGCGCAACTTCGCCTGCTGCTCGGCCCGCCGCTGGCGCTGGAGCTTGGCGGCGGTCTTCTTGTCCGCGGTGCCTTTGGCCTTCGCGCGTGCTGCTGCCTCGGCCTCGCGCCGGGTCGGGGTCGGCCGTCCCTTTCCTCCCGGCTTTGCCGGTTCAGCGGTCGGGGTGGTCTCTTCGGGCTTGGTACGTCGGAACAAGGCTGCCTTCTGCGTGATCGGACGGGGTCTGTCGCGCCCCTGGATGGCCCCAGAGTACCCGCGGGAACCTCCTACCTCCGCCGCCCGTTGCACCGTAGTGTGGACGCACAGAGCCGGCCACACAACAGAAGGGGGCCCCGCACACCATGAGCCTCATGAAGCGCATCAGCCTGATCTTCCGATCAAAGGCGAACAAGGCGCTCGACCGCGCCGAGGACCCGCGGGAGACGCTGGACTACAGCTACCAGCGGCAGATCGAGATGCTCTCGAAGGTACGCCGTGGTGTGGCGGACGTGGCGACCAGCCGCAAGCGCGTCGAGCTGCAGGTCAACCAGCTCGAGCAGCAGTCGCAGAAGCTCACCGACCAGGCGCAGAAGGCGCTGTCGATGGGCCGCGAGGACCTCGCCCGCGAGGCCCTCACCCGCAAGTCCGGCCTCACCGGCCAGATCACCGACCTGCGTGCCCAGCAGGCCCAGCTCCAGGGGGAGGAGGAGAAGCTCACCCTCGCCTCCCAGCGGCTGCAGGCGAAGGTCGAGGCCTTCCGCACCAAGAAGGAGACCATCAAGGCGACCTACACCGCCGCCGAGGCCCAGACCCGGATCAACGAGGCCTTCTCCGGCATCTCCGAGGAGATGGGCGACGTCGGCATGGCGGTGCAGCGCGCTGAGGACAAGACCGCGCAGATGCAGGCGCGCGCAGGGGCCATCGACGAGCTCATCGCCTCCGGCGCTCTCGAGGACGCGAGCTCGCTCGGCCAGGGCGACGACATCGCCCGCGAGCTCGAGGCGATGTCCAAGGACTCCGACGTCGAGGCAGAGCTCGCCGCGCTCAAGGCCGGCAGTGCCCCGCCGCAGAGCGCCATCGAGGGCGGCGACGGCGCCACCTCGACCGCACCGTCGCTGGAGGAGCGCCAGAAGGAAGAGGGCCAGGCATGATCGTGCGCATCCTGGCCGAGGGCCAGTGGGACGTGCCCGAGGAGCACCTCGCGGAGCTCAACCGGCTCGACGCCGAGGTGGAGAAGGCCGTCGAGAGCGGCGACGACGTCACGTTCTCGAACAGCCTCAACGCCCTGCTGACCAGCGTGCGCTCCTTCGGTTCCCGCCTCCCCGACGACATGCTGCACGACTCCGACCTGATCCTGCCCCCGGCGGACGCCTCGATCGAGGAGGTTCGCGAGATGCTCAGTGAAGAGGGGTTGATACCGGACTGATGTCCAGAACTCGTTTCGTCAAGGACACCGGGCTCACGGCCCGGATGACCCTTGTCATGTTCCTGCTGGGCGCCCTGTTCGTCGCGCTCGTGGTGGGTCTGATGTATGCCATGCCGCAATACGCCTTCATCATCGGGCTCATCGGGCTGGGCATCGTCTGGTTCCAGTGGTACAACTCCGACAGCCTGGCGCTGAAGGCGATGCGCGCTCGGGTGGTCACCCCCGAGGAGGCACCGGAGCTGCACGGCATGATCGACCGCCTGTGCGCCATGGCCGACATGCCCAAACCGCGGGTCGGTATCTCCTACACCGACATGCCCAACGCCTTCGCCACCGGCCGCTCGCCCAACCGATCCGCCGTGTGTGTGACCACCGGCATCCTCGACCGGCTGACCGCCGAGGAGCTCGAGGGTGTCCTCGCCCATGAGCTCTCGCATGTCGCCCACCGCGACGTGCTGGTGATGACGCTCGCGTCCTCGGCGGGCATCGTGGCCGGCATGGCGACGCGCGGGGCGCAGTACGGTGCCATCTTCGGCCGCCGGGGCAGCAACGACAACGGCGCCGGCGCCATCGGCTTCCTGGCCGCACTGGTGATCAGCCTCGTCGTCTATGCGATCAGCTTCTTCCTGACCCGGCTGCTCTCGCGCTACCGCGAGCTCTCCGCCGACCGGGCAGGGGCGTACCTCACCCAGAAGCCCAGCGCCCTCGCGTCGGCGCTCACGAAGCTGACCGGCGACATCGCCGCGATCCCCAACAAGGACCTGCGCGCCACCAAGAGCATGAACGCCTTCTTCATCGCCCCGGCCGTCAGCGGGGCGACGATGCAGACCCTCACCTCGACGCACCCGTCCCTCGAGCAGCGGATCGAGCAGCTCGCCAAGGTCGCGTCGGACCTCGGCAGGCCCTTCGACGGCTTCCCCGCCCCGGGCCTCGACCAGTGAAGTTCTGGGACTCCATCCTGGGCCGCAGCAAGCCGGTGCAGGCGAAGCTCGACGCGCTCTTCGCGCTGCCCGGAGCGGCGATCACCCTGCAGACGGCGGCAGGCTTCAACGCCACCGGCGTCGGGTCGGTCTGCTACCGGGAGGCCGAGGGGGCGGCGTTTGCCCAGACCCAGTCCGACGTCGTCGCCCTCCTCAACGCCGACGAGGGGCCCGACGTCGAGCGCTCGGTGGACACCTACGGCTTCACCTGGCTCGTGACCCGCCAGGATCCCTCCGACATGAGCGCTCTCGTCACGGACCTCCACGCGGTGAACACCACCCTGGAGGCGCAGGGGTTCGGCCCTGGACTGCTGTGCTCGCTGGTCGGCTTCACCGACGCAGCGGGTCGGAGACTCGGCCTGGTCTACCTGTACAAGCAGGGCACGTTCTACCCCTTCGCGCCCCAGGACGCGCAGCACCGGGACAACATCCTGGAGATCCAGATCCGCGACCTGCTCACCAACGAGCTGCCCATCGAGCCGCAGCTCCAGAGGTGGATGCCCGTCTGGGGCGCCCCGGGGCTCTAGCGAGACGCCTCGGTCGGCAGCACGCGTTGGCTCTCAGCCCTTGGCGGTCTTCGTGGCTCCCACGCCCGGCAGGTCGAGCATCCGCTGGAGCGCCACCAGTGCCCACTTCTCGGTCTCGGCGTCGACCACGATCTGGTTGACCACGTTGCCGGCGACGAGGTTCTCCATGGCCCAGACGAAGTGCGGGAGGTCGATCCGGTTCATCGTCGAGCAGTAGCAGACCGTCTTGTCGAGGAAGACGATGCTCTTGTCCGGGTGGGCGTCGGCCAGCCGCTGGACGAGGTTCAGCTCCGTGCCGATGGCCCACGAGGTGCCCGCGGGGGCCGCCTCGATGGTCTTGATGATGAACTCCGTCGAGCCGACCAGGTCCGCGCGGGTCACCACGTCGTGGCTGCACTCGGGGTGGACCAGGATGTTGATCCCCGGCACCGTCTCGCGCAGCTCGTCGACCACGGCTGCGGAGAAGCGTCCGTGGACCGAGCAGTGGCCCTTCCACAGCAGCACCTTGGCCGCCCGGATCTGCTCGTCGGTGAGGCCGCCCTTCGGCCGGTGCGGGTCCCACACGACGCAGTCGTCGAGCGAGAAGCCCATGGCGAGAACGGCGGTGTTGCGCCCGAGGTGCTGGTCGGGCAGGAACAGCACCTTCGTGTCGTCGCCGTGCTGCTCGAACGCCCAGCGCAGCGCCACCTCGGCGTTGCTCGAGGTGCAGACCGCTCCGCCGTTGCGCCCGCAGAACGCCTTGATGTCGGCGGAGGAGTTCATGTACGTGATGGGGACGACGTTCTCCGCCACGCCCGCGTCGGCCAGAGCGTCCCAGGCGTCCTCGACCTGGTCCAGGCGCGCCATGTCGGCCATCGAGCAGCCGGCTGCCATGTCGGGGAGGACGACCTTCTGGTGCTCCGCGGTCAGGATGTCGGCCGACTCGGCCATGAAGTGGACGCCGCAGAACACGACGAACTCGGCCTCCGGCCGCGCCGCCGCTTCGCGGGCGAGCTTGAAGGAGTCCCCGGTGACGTCGGCGAACTGGATCACCTCGTCGCGCTGGTAGTGGTGGCCGAGGACGAACACCCGGTCACCAAGAGCCTCCTTCGCCGCACGAGCACGCTCGACCAGGTCCGGGTCGGAGGCAGGCGGCAGCGAACCGGGGCAGTCGACGCCTCGCTCGGAGTCCGGGTCGGCGCCGTGTCCGAGGAACAGCAGGGGCAGATGTGTTGTCGTCACATTGACAGTATTCCACTCCCAGCGCCGGAACCCATATCCGACCGGCCCTCCGGGCCAGGATCCTGGACCACCGGGCAGTTCCGCGCCGACCTTCCGGCGGTTCCGGACAGCGAAGGGCGCGCCTAGAGGAAATGGCCGCTGTGGAGGTACGGCGACGGCGGCTTCATGTTCCGCAGTGCGAGGTAGCCGCTCGTGTGCAGGTCCATCCGCGCCGCCATCCCGACGTCCATGGCCCACTCGTTCGCCGCCGTCATGTGGCTGATCGAGCACTCCTCGTCCGGCGAGGAGGCGGCCAGGCTCTCCCAGAGCAGGTCGGTGGCCGTCCTCCGGTTCGTCGCGGCCAGCAGGTAGGGCCCGCCGTCCGGCCTGACGTAGGCGTAGCCCGAGCCGGTCGAGCGGTCCACCACGACGAGCCGGTACATCGAGATCAGGATCTCGTGGTCCACCCCGTGTGCGCAGTCACGGACCTGGCGGTCCACCGAGTCGAGCAGGTCGATGTCTCCCGCCGAGCCGTCGCGGACCCGTTCCACGACCGGAAGCACCTCGCGTGGGACCCGCCCCGTCATGATCATGGACGGGTGCAGGGTGAAGCCCGCGAGCCGGTAGCGGCGCGCTGCCTTGGGGTCGGAGGAAGCGGCCAGCATCCCGCGCAGGCAGCCCTGCCCGTACGACAGCGAGGCGTCCAGGAGCTGCTTTCCGACCCCCTGGCCCTGGAGTCCGGGGCTGACCACGAAGGTCGCGAGGATCCAGGTGGTGTCACGCCTCATCGCCGCTGCGACGCCCACGAGTCCGCTGTCGTCCTCGGCCACCCAGCACCCCTGCGGGTCGTGGCGTAGCAGGTGCCTCATCCGGTGGCGCCAGGCCGCGGCGCTGGTCTCGGACCGCCGCGTCGGCTCCGGCCAGCTCCTGGGCTGGGTGCGCTGGTCGAGCTCGTAGAACCCCTCGTCGGTCAGCCTCTCGACAGCGGGCACGTCCTCGGGCCGCATGGGACGGATGACAAGGTCGGTGGCCACCGCGCCAACCTACCGATCAGCGCGCCGGGCGCTGCAAGGCAGGATGACCGCATGCGCGTCGTCATCGCCCCGGACAAGTTCGCCGGCACGCTGACCG
>DASVBF010000304.1:0-31388 GCA_036375975.1 Nocardioidaceae bacterium
AGACGGCGACCACTGGGTGCTCAACGGCGTCAAGCGGTGGATCACCAACGCCGGTGTCTCGGAGTACTACACCGTCTTCGCGATGACCGACGAGTCCAAGCGGTCCCGAGGCATCTCGGCCTTCGTCGTCGAGAAGTCCGACCAGGGCGTCTCCTTCGGAGCCAAGGAGAAGAAGCTCGGCATCAAGGGCTCGCCGACGCGCGAGGTCTACCTCGACGACGTACGCATCCCGGCGGACCGGATGATCGGTGAGGAGGGCACGGGGTTCGCGACCGCGCTGCACACGCTCGACCACACCCGCGTCACGATCGCCTCCCAGGCTGTCGGAGTCGCACAGGGCGCGCTCGACTACGCGCTGCAGTACGCCAAGGAGCGCCAGCAGTTCGGCAAGCCGATCGCCGACTTCCAAGGCCTGCAGTTCACGCTGGCCGACATGGGCATGAAGATCGAGGCCGCCCGCCAGCTGACCTACGCGGCCGCGGGCCGGTCCGAGCGCGGGGACAAGGACCTCACCTTCTTCGGCGCCGCGGCGAAGTGCTTCGCCTCCGACACCGCCATGCAGGTCACCACCGACGCGGTGCAGGTGCTCGGCGGCTACGGCTACACGAGCGACTACCCGGTCGAGCGCATGATGCGCGACGCCAAGATCACCCAGATCTACGAGGGCACCAACCAGGTGCAGCGGATCGTGATGGCCCGCCAGCTCCTCGCCGGGGTGCAGTCTCACCTCTGACGGCGTTTGTGCAGGTCATAGGCCTGATCTTACCCAGGACCCGCAAGCAGATCCCGGTCTTGTTGCCTGAGGGAACGAGGGAGAACCGTCTCGAACGCGACTGTGTGACGCTGTGTGACAGGCAGTTGGCTCGGGCTGACCCCGGCGGTCGATCCCGGTGGACTGAGGTTCCCCCGGTTTCCCGGAGGCCGGATTACTGGGATCCCACTATCGCCGGTTCGGCGGCGGTGGGGTTCTGGGCGGCAGCGTAGAACGCTGCCTCGTACTCGTCGGGGGATCTCATGTCCAGGGCTTGCATGATCCGTTCGGGGTTGTACCAGCCCTCGACCCAGGCGAAGATCGCCAGCTCTGCCTCGTGCCGGGTGTTCCAGCTGTGGCGGTAGATCAGCTCGGTCTTGATGGTGGAGAAGAACGACTCGGCCATGCGTTGTCGTAGGAGTCACCGACCGAGCCGGTGGAGGGTGCGACGCCGGCGTCGGCGAGGCGCTGGGTGAACCGCAGCGAGGTGTATTGGCTGCCCTTGTCGGAGTGGTGCACCAGCTGGTCGCGGACCACGTCGCGGCGCCACAGGACCATCTCGAACGCGGAGAGGACCAGGTCGGTGGTCATCGTGTCGCTCATCTGCCACCCGACAACCTTGCGGGAGAACACGTCGAGCACGACGGCGAGGTAGAGCACGCCCTGCAGGGTCTTGACGTAGGTGAAGTCCGCGACCCACAGCGTGTTCGGTGCGGTCGCGGTGAAGTTCCGCTCGACCAGGTCCGGCGCCGCAGTTGCCTTGCGGTTCTGGCGGGTGGTCTTCCAGTGCCGGCGCAGGTGGGCGCCCTCGATGCCGGCGGTCCGCATCAGCCGCTCTACCCGTTTGCGGCCCACCTGGTGGCCTTCGCGGGCGAGCATTGCGTGGATCCGCGGCGCCCCGTAGGACTGGCGGGAGGCGGTCCAGATCGCCTCGATCCGCTCGAGCAGCGCGGTGTCGCTGATCGCCCCCCTTCGACGTGGCCCGGCTCAGCCGGTCGTAGTAGGTCGACACCGGTTCGCCGATCGCGGCAAGCAGAGGCTCGACCCCGTAGGTGCCCTGATAGGTCTCCACGAACATCAGGACCTGCGCCGGGTCGGGTCGGCCTCCTGGGCGAAAAACGAGGTCGCGAGCTTCAAGATCTCGTTCGTCCGCTTCAGCTCGGCGTTCTCCCGCCGTAGCCGCTTGAGCTCCTCGGCATCCGAGGTGGTCGTCACATCGGTGCGCTCGCCACGGTCGGCCTCGTCCTGGCGGACCCACTTGCGGAACGTCTCGGCACCGATCCCGAGCTCGCGAGCGACCTCCGCGATCGTGCGATCCGGCGAGGACCGGTACAGCTCGATCGCGCGGGCCCTGAAGTCCGGTGGGAACTTGCTTGGTCGTGCCACTGGGGCTCCTCTCTTGGCCTATCAGACCAACTCAGAGAGCCTCCAGAAAAGCGGGGGAACCTCACCCCAAGGTGGCTGCCAGTGGTTTGCGCTTTCCGTACGACCGCACGGCACGGAGAGGTGACCGGGGCAGGCACCAGATGTTTCCGGACACCCCGAGAAACCCCGCCACCGTGGGTCATGAACGTCCTCCTGTCTGCGATGGGACACCAAGCCCGAAAAGCGCAGCAGGAGGACGTTCCTACGTCCAGACCCTGCTCGCAGAACGTCTATCTATGCCGCGGAGAGGTAAACGCAACCGCCGATTAGCGGGCGTCGGTTCGAAAACAGATGTGTCGAGCCACCCAAAGCTGTAATGGGTGGACCCGAGGCCCTGCGCGCCAAGCCACGCGGGGTTTCGTGGTTCCGCGCAGCATAGGCTTAAGAAGCGTTCCCCGGAGACGAGGTCTCCGTCTTCGTCCACGACTTTCGGGTCAACTGCGACTGGCCGTGCTGGCTCTACCGGGTCCTACTTGCCCCGCTTCGTTCTCATGACAGGGACGGCACGGCATCCATGGTCGTCGCCGGGTGAGCAGCGAGAGAACCCTCGGGGGTGACGGGTAGCGACGGTGAGTGCTCGGGCTGTTGTCAGGGCAGCTGCCGGGTGCCGGAGTTCATCATCTGCACCCCGGCTGAAGCATCGCCATCGAAGCCGGTGACCGGACTGCCGGAGCCCAGGCACTTGTTGTCTGCTTTGGGGTTGGCGAACCAGAAGCCCACGGAGTTCAGGTCCGTCCTGCTGCCCGTCCGGTTGTTGAAAGCGAAGGCTTCCTCCACGATGAGTTGGTAGGTGTTCTGGCCCCTGCCCTTGCCGTTGGTGGTGAAGTCGCCGATGTACTCGGCCGCGCCGAACGGCGCCGTTGCCTGCTCGAGCAGGAACACCGTGAAGGTGGTGTGCCGTCGGAGGCCGGCGGCACGGATGCTGAACGTGTCCTTGCCCACGGCGTCGGTGGTGAGGTCCACGGCCACCCTGGCTCGCGCGTGTGGGAAGCACTTGGCGAGCTCCGGTGAGGACGTGGACAGCCTCAGGGCGGCCCTACCGGGCGGGGCCGACATCGCGGCGGAGCGGGGATTGCCGCTTCCGCCGTACGCCGAGGTCAGCCCGCCGGCAGCGGCGACCAGGGCGACCGCAGTCGCGGCCCCGGCGACGGTGGAACGGAGCGTTCGACGGCTCGTGCTGTTGTTAATCATGAGGTCCCCCCTGGGGTCCTGTGGAAGCTGGCAGTGGGTGACGGCAGGGGCGCAGCGAGAGGGAGTGGAGAGGTGATTCGGGGGGGTTGGCGGCTGCGGTGGCGGAGGGCCGCGCACGCAGCTGGTCGTGTGACGGTGGATGATTGCGCCCCGGCTTCCTGACGCCGTGGCTTTCGAAGCGCGGCAGCGGCGTCGACTCCTCAGGTCCGGCCAGGTGGACCGCCAGCGGAATGCCACCGAGAGCGTGGATGGGCTCGGCGTAGGAGGAGGTGACGCTCCGGGCTGGTAGTGGGATGGCCGGTTCGTGGGCAGCGGCGGCTCGAGATGCCCAGGGCGGCTCCGGCGACCAGCGCCTTGGCGCAGCAAAACTGAACTGACGACGATGCCCACGGGGCGGATGGGAGTGAACATGTCGGACCCCCGGGAGGTGTGTCAATGAGGTGCTTACGACGCTCCCGGACCGGCGGCCCAAGCACATCCCCCGTCCACATCCCTCGTTGGAGTGACCGCTCAGAGATGAGTGGTTGCGGCCCTCGATGGGCCCCTCGGCAACGGGTTCATTCTTCAGGCGCCGTCCGTCCAAGGCAGTCCATAACCGGCCCTTGCGCGGCAGTGCAAGTGGGGCGCGACGCCTCTGGTGCCGGAGACGCGCCGCGATAGCCAGACCCGCCGGCTTGTTGCCCTGGCGACGAACCGCCGCCCGTCCCCGGTTCATACCCGCAGCATCGTGGTGGAGCGTCGCATCCCGGCTGGCAACTCCGGACCACACTCCGGGTCACCGACTCGCCGGTGCCCACAGGGCAGGTGCCTACTCCAAGGTCGGTGACGTCGCGCCAGAGAGACCGGCAATCGCATCCGCGGAGCAGTCCCGCGCCCATAAGCTTTCCGGAGACCCACCCGCCCCTCCGCCTTCCAGAGACTCACCCGCACGTACATGTCGCGTTGTGGGGGCCGCCCTCGCCCGGATCCGATAGCCGCGCGAGAGGGAAGACCGCAAGTAGTCGATGACAGCGCGTCGGCCCTGTGCCGGGCGGCTGCCCTCCAGCCATTCCCGTGGTGTGAGCTCGGTGAGCGGCGTGGCGCCGAGCGCTTCTGCGACCACATCGGTCGAGACGCGGCCCAGCAGCAGGTCCCCGTACATCTGCACCGGACCGCCGCGGACGGTGGCCCAGTAGAAGGCCTCGACGTGGGTCTCCAGGTGCACGATGACGTTGCGGATGTACTCGTCGCTCATCTCCTCTGCCAGCCGGTGCGGACGCTGGGCGATGTCGACCACCACCTCCTGGTCGAACACACGGAGGTCCAGGGTGCCGTGCTCGTGCTGCCCCCAGGCGGTGAAAGGGAGTTCACCGGGCCACAGGTCAGAGTCGCTGGGGACCGGGCTGGGTTCATGCTCTGGGAGCGTCACAGCAGCCAGCGTGCCGCGCACCTTTGACACCACACTGGGATGGCGGGGAAGGGCACTGTCAGCGGCGACGCCGCGACTGCCCGGTCCCGAACAGCGGGCACGATGCCCGGGCATGATGCACAACGACGAGCACGACGGCAGCACTGCCGCAGGGTCGGACGGGGATTCGGCGACGGCTCGGGAGGACACCGAGACGGTCTTGCGCCTGGAGCTAGGGATGACGGGCCGGTGGTTGGTGACGGCTGGCAGCACCCACGTGTGGGACCTGGACGAGGGCACGTACGAGCGGCGTCCGGGCCCGCGCAGCCGAGCCGGTGGGTTCGCGCACGACCGGAGGCCGCACCCGATCACGCGGGTGGAGTGGTGGCCGGAGGTGGGCGCAAGGTCATTCGTGTGGTTCGACGACCCGGACAACCCCGTCATGGAGCTATACAGGGTGTCCTCCACCATCGTCGAGATCCGCCGCGTAGGTGTGATGCCCAGGCACGTTGGTCGAGAACCTGCGACGACACGATCTGATGTCCTAGATAGGGACACCCCCGATCTCGGCAATCACCGCACGCACCAGGCCGAACGCTTCGGCACCAGAAGGTAGGCGCTCTGTGACGCTGTGTGACAGGCGAGAGCCGAACGTGCAGGTCACGGAGCGTGTGGGGGGTGCGCTGCCAAGATCACCCAGATCTACGAGGGCACCAACCAGGTGCAGCGGATCGTGATGGCACGTCAGCTCCTTGCGGGGATCCAGAGTCACCTCTGACCTGCGATCCAGCCCGACCGCCAGCCACGACCCCGCGGCACGACCCCGTGGCCGCGGAGGCGTGTGTGAGGCGTTCAAGGCGAAATGTGTGAGTTCGTCCGGAAAGGGGAAGGACCCCGTCTGGGTCAGCGACCCCTCTCGGGAAGGACTTATCGATGATTCTCGCTGCCGACACGCAGCTTCGGCTCGACGCCAACGGCGTCGACTACCTGCTGATCGCTCTCTACTTCGTCTTCGTGCTCGGCATCGGAATCCTCGCGAGGCGTTCGGTGTCGAGCAGCCTCGACTTCTTCCTGTCCGGACGGTCGCTCCCGGCGTGGGTGACGGGGCTGGCGTTCATCTCGGCCAACCTCGGTGCGGTCGAGATCATCGGCATGTCGGCCAACGGCGCCAGCTACGGCCTGCCCACCGTGCACTACTTCTGGATCGGCGCGGTTCCGGCGATGCTCTTCCTCGGGCTCGTGATGATGCCCTTCTACTACGGCTCGAAGGTGCGCTCGGTCCCCGAGTTCATGAAGCGGCGGTTCGGACCGGCCGCGCACCTGGTCAACGCGCTGAGCTTCGCGCTCGCCCAGCTCCTCATCGCGGGCATCAACCTCTTCCTGCTCGCGAGCATCGTGGAGATGCTGCTCGGCTGGCCGCTCTGGGTCTCCCTGCTGACCGCGGCTGCGATCGTCCTCAGCTACACCGCGCTCGGAGGTCTCTCGGCCGCGATCTACAACGAGGTGCTCCAGTTCTTCGTGATAGTTGCCGCGCTTCTGCCACTGACCCTCGTGGGCCTGAACCGGGTCGGCGGCTACGACGGCCTGAAGGAGAAGATCACCGCGTCCGGCGGAGCCGAGCAGCTCTCCTCCTGGCCGGGGACCAGCCTGACCGAGATCGACAACCCGGTCCTGGCCGTCATCGGGATCGTCTTCGGACTCGGCTTCGTCCTCTCGTTCGGCTACTGGACGACGAACTTCGTCGAGGTGCAGCGGGCGATGGCCTCGGACTCGATCTCGGCGGCTCAACGATCCCCGATCATCGGGGCGTTCCCGAAGATGTTGGTGCCCTTCATCGTCATCCTGCCCGGCATGATCGCGTCGGTGCTCGTCAACGAGATCGCCGGTCCCAAGGCCTCGGGTGGTCAGCCGGACTACAACAACGCACTGCTGTACCTGATGCGTGACCTGCTGCCCAACGGCATGCTCGGGGTCGCGATCGCCGGACTGCTCGCGTCGTTCATGGCAGGCATGGCGGCGAACGTCTCGGCGTTCAACACGGTGTTCTCCTACGACCTGTGGCAGAGCTACGTCGTGAAGGACCGACCCGACGACTACTACACGACGGTCGGCCGCATCGCGACGGCCGGGGCCACGGTCGTGGCGATCGGTACGGCGACCTTCGCGGCGTCGTACTCCAACATCATGGACTACCTCCAGACGCTGTTCGGGTTCTTCAACGCCCCGCTGTTCGCGACCTTCATCCTCGGCATGCTCTGGAAGCGCATGACGCCCACGGCGGGCTGGGTCGGCCTGGTTGCCGGCACGGGCGCCGCGCTGGTGGTGGCCGTGCTGAGCGACGGCACCCTGGGCGGACTGTCGCTCGGTGTGATCGGGTTGAGCGGCCAGGGAGCCAGCTTCGCCGCGGCTGGTGCGGCCTTCGTCGTGGACATCGTGCTCAGCATCCTGGTCAGCCTGGTGACGAGCCCCAAGCCGGAAACGGAGCTGCGCGGCCTGGTCTACTCGCTCACCCCGAAGGCGGACTTCCGGGACGCCAACGCACCTCAGCTGGCGTGGTTCCAACAGCCGACCAAGCTTGCCGGGATCGGCCTCGCGGCCGTCGTGGCACTCAACATCATGTTCTGGTGAGAGGGAGCAACCGTGACCGACACAACGCAGACCCAGGCAGCGACCACGACCGAGGAGGCTGTCCAGCAAGGTCATCGCGCCCGCGTCTTCGACATCAGGACGTTCATCGCGCTCCTGATCGGGCTGTACGGCGTCGTCCTCGTGTTCACGGGGCTGTTCGGCACCAGTGACTCCGACCTCGCCCGTGCCGGCGGCCTCAACATCAACCTCGTCGCGGGCATGGGGATGGTGGCTGTCGCGGCGGCCTTCCTCCTCTGGGCCCGGCTGCGCCCGGTCGTCGTTCCCGAGCCGGAGGTGGAGGACGAGACCCTCGGCTGAGGGCTGAGGGACCTCGACGCCCTCCCGGACGCGCTTGCGGAGCTGCCGTCTGCCGTCCCCTGCCGGCCTAGTCCACCTCTCTGCGGAGGACTTCCGCCTCTGACCCGGCCAGGCGGAACGGCGAAGGCTCGTATTTACAGAGCTTCGTCTCACATCTGAGAGGTGACGCCATGCGCAAGTGGGGTGTGGTCGTCGCCGTGCTCGGAGTGCTCATGCTGGCGGGTGCCGCTGTGCTGCGGTACGTCGTGGTCCCTGGCGGACAGATGCTTCCGGCCGACACGAACGAGAAGATCGTGTACGTCGGCACCCAGAAGACCGTGAACCAGGAAGCGCTCCAAACCGGTGACACCGCCAACGCCATGACCAGTAGTCCGGTGAAGGTCGACCGGCAGGTGGAGGTGCTGCAGACCGAAGGAGACAAGGCCCGCGTCAGTGACGCGGCGCTCGTGACCGACACCGCCAACGGCAAGACCGTGAGCGACACGGAGCACTTCTACACGATCGACCGCAAGAGCCTGATGGCGATCCCGAACTTCACCGACAAGCCTGCGGAGAAGGCCGAGGGTCTCGTCATCGGCTACCCGATCGGAACCGAGAAGGTCAACTACGTGGGGTGGCTCCAGGAGGTCAAGGACACCGGTCACTCGTTGTACACCGGTGAGACCGAGGTCGAGGGGCTGCCCGTCTACAGGTTCGCCGGCACCTTCTCCACGGCGCTGCCCGCCGACCAGATCCCGGCCGGAGGCATGACGTCGGTCGCCAAGGCTGACCTGGTCAACATGGTGAAGGCCCTCGGGCTGCCGGCCGACCTGCAGAAGCAGCTGCAGTCGGCGCTGCCGGTCCTGCCAGCGAGGATCCCGCTGACGTACACCTACGGCCAGGCCGACAAGTACCTGGTGGAGCCGACCACCGGCGTGATCGTCGACATGACGAGGAAGACCACCGTCTCCGTCGGTATGGCGGGCCTCGAGAGCATGCAGTTCCCGCTCTACCAGCTGACCGTCACCTACACGCCGAAGAACGTCACGGACATGGTGAGCAAGGCCCAGGACGGCTTGGACCAGCTCCAGCTCTACGGCACGACGATCCCGCTGGTGCTGGCCGGGTTGGGCGTCGTGTTCCTCATCGTGTCGATCCCGATGATGGTTCGCCGCAAGAAGAAGGAGGTGCTCCCGCCGGCGCCGCCGCGTCAGTCGGCGATGGTGGGCTGAGGAGAGGCACCCCGGCGAGCTCGATATACCGTTCACCACAGAACGTCCGACCCGCGAGCAGGAGAGTTCCGTGGCCGAGCCCATCGAGCACGTCGACGTACTCATCGTCGGAGCCGGCCTCTCGGGCATCGGCGCGGCGTGTCACCTGCAGGACGAGTCACCGGGCAAGACATTCGCCATCCTCGAGGCCCGGGGTGCCATAGGCGGGACCTGGGACCTCTTCCGTTATCCCGGCATCCGCTCCGACTCCGACATGTACACCCTGGGCTACCGGTTCCGTCCCTGGACCGAGGCCAAGGCGATCGCGGACGGGGAGTCCATCCGCGGCTACATCCGGGACACCGCACGCGAGCGCGGGCTCGAGGAGGCGATCCGCTTCCACCACCGCGTGGTCCGCGCCGAGTGGTCGAGTGCTGAAGCCCGGTGGACCGTGGAGTCGGAGGTGGGCGACTCGGGCGAGCGTGTCCGGATGACGTGCTCGTTCCTGTCCGTCTGCTCCGGCTACTACCGGTACGACGAGGGCTATACCCCCGAGCTCCCGGGCATCGACCGCTTCGGCGGGGAGGTGGTCCACCCGCAGCACTGGCCCGAGGACCTCGACTACGAGGGCAGGCGGGTCGTCGTGGTCGGCAGTGGTGCCACTGCCGTGACGCTCGTGCCCGCCATGGCCGACAAGGCCTCTCACGTGACAATGCTCCAGAGGTCCCCGAGCTATGTCGCCTCGCTGCCCGCGACCGACCCTCTCGCCGACGTGCTGCGGCGCCGGCTCCCGGCGAAGGTGGTCTACCCGCTCGTCCGCTGGAAGAACGTGATGATCTCCGTGGCCATCTTCCAGCTGAGTCGTCGGCGTCCCTCGCTGATGAAGGCGATCCTCCGCAAAGGGGCGCTCAAGCTGTTGCCGGACGGGTACGACGTCGACACCCACTTCGCGCCGAGCTACGACCCGTGGGACCAGAGGCTCTGCCTCGTCCCGGACGGCGACCTCTTCAGGGCGATCCGTCGTGGCCGGGCCTCGATCGTCACCGACCGCATCGAGACGTTCACGGAGAAGGGCATCCGGCTCGAGTCCGGCGGGGAGCTGGAGGCCGACCTCGTGGTCACAGCCACGGGACTGAACCTGCTGGTGATCGGTGGCATGACGCTCGTGGTCGACGGTCGGGAGGTCGACCTCGCCCAGACCTACTCGTACAAGGGCATGATGCTGTCCGGCGTGCCCAACTTCGCGTTGACCATCGGCTACACGAACGCGTCCTGGACCCTGAAGGCCGACCTGGTCGCGCACTACGTGTGCAGGCTGGTCAACCACATGGATGCGAGCGGCTACCAGATCGCGACGCCGGTCGTCCCCGAGGATGCCCACACGTGGGAGAAGGTGCCGCTGGTGGATCTCAAGTCAGGCTATGTCCTGCGCAGCATCGGACTGCTGCCGAAGCAGGGCCCTGCCGCGCCGTGGCGGCTCCACCAGAACTACCCGAAGGACGTGCGGCTGATGCGCCGGGGAGCTCTCGAGGACGACGGGATCCGCTTCACGAGGACGACCTCTGATCGTGAGGGGTCTTTCGTGGCCGGGAACCCTTCCGTGGCCTAGCGGGCCGGCGCCTCGCGCCGGGTCGCCCGGCTGGTCGCCTGGCCGGCCACCTGGGTCCGCTCGCCGCCGAGGTCCTCGTCGGGGACCTCGAACATCGCCTTCTCCGTGTAGCGCCGGCCGACGGAGAGGTCGTACAGCACGAGCCGGTAGTCGTGCATGAGCTCCTTGCCCTTGCTGGACAGGAAGTCCCACGGCAGCCGGTGGCGGTCGGCGGTCAGGAAGTACTCGTGCGACATCGCCGGCGCCTCCTTCTCCAGCTCGCCGAGCAGGGCGTAGTACGGGCTCACCGGCGCGTCCGCGGCCTCGAGGACGTGGTTCATGAAGTAGATCGGGCTGATCGTGGGCAGCTGCTCCGGCTTCTGTCTGCCGAAGTCCGAGTAGACGAAGAAGGGAGTCTCGTGCCGCATCAGTGGCGGCATGCCGGTGTGACGCCAGACCGCCTGGACGTGATCGCCGTAGAAGAGCACGACGGTCTTCTCGTGCGAAGCCTTCAGTGACGCCAGGAACTCCGCGAGGGCGTCGTCGCTGTGGGCCAGACCGCGGGCGTAGTGCTCGAGATTCCTCTGGTCCTCCGCGTTGTGCATGCCCGTCGCCGGGATCGGGTCGTGGTACTTGCCCCCGGCGGGGAAGTGGTTCTGCATCGTCACGACGTTGAAGAACGTCGGCTTCGTGTTGGCACGGAGTCGGTCGACCACCTCGCGGAAGGTCGCGTCGTCGGAGATGTACTTGCTCTTGTCGATCTGGTCGCGGTGGCTCATGTCGTCCTGGAAGGCGATCTTGTCGAAGCCGAGGACGGGGTAGACCTCGGCCCGCCGGTACAGCTCGGAGGTGAACGAGTGCAGGGCCTCCGAGGTCATGCCCTGTCCTTCGAAGTACCGCACCGCCGAAGGGAACTCCGAGTAGTTCGGCACGAGCATCTGGTACGGCGTGGTCAGCTGAGGCCGGAACTGCGAGGTCGACATCCCGGTCAGGACGGAGAACTCGATGTTCGCCGTGCCTCCGCCGTACTGCGGCGTCAGCATGCGTCCTGACGGGATCTGGCTCATCAGCCGCCGGGTGTAGGGGATCGGGTCCTCTGCGAGCTTGACCTTGTGGAACCTCGTGGGGTCGGCGAAGGACTCGCTGAGCACCGAGACCACGTTGACGTCGGCGAGCGCTTCGGGGTTGCGGTCCCGGTTCACGTTCCGGGCGCTTGCGGAGTACTTCTCGAGGATCCGCCGCATGGTTGCCTCGCTGTACCCACGGGGCGCGGCCATGGCGGGCATCGGGAGGTTGTACAGCATCCCCGCGACGACGCCGTTCTCCCTGTAGTTCCGGCTCTGGTGCCAGGGCCGCCAGTGCGCGCCGTACCGGTCGTACGCCGACCTCAGCTCGTTGCCCGGGGCGTGGAACTGCATGACGTGGGTGAGCGACACCACGGCTGCCAGAGCGACCACGACCCGCGCACCGACAAAGGACCACGCCAACACGGGCTGCGTTCGCCGGTCAGGGCGACGGAAGCGCCTGCCGAGCCAGTGGCCGAGCAGCAGCGAGCCACCGAGCAGTCCTGCGGCCAGGAGAACCGCCGCGAGCAGGACGGGGACTCCCACCATCTGGGAGAGGAAGCCGACTCCCGGCCGGAAGGTCAGGTCGGAGGGGAACAACGGCTCGGTCAGGATCGCCTGCTTGCGTTGGTCGGCGTACCCGAGGATCCCGGTGACGACGAAGACGATCCCGACGCTCAGCCACAGCCTGCCAAGTGCCGCCACGAGCAGGACCACGAAGATCCACACGACGAGGCTGCCGAGGAGGAACAGCGACAGCTCGTGCTCGAGGACCCGGTCGACGTGGCCGGTGCTCCCGCTGCTCCACAGCTCGAGCCAGAGGTTCGCGCCGACGGCCACGACGAGGGTCATCAGAATGGTGCCCACGAGGACAGCGCCGGGAGACGTGAGCCCCCGCACGAACTTCCGGCGCACCCTGCGTTTCCCCTCGGTCACATTCTCTTGTTCCGTCCCCACGGTCACCTGTGCCCAGGGTAGGCGGGGCTCAACGTGCACGTGGCTGATTGCGGCCACCGACGTAACGGTGGCTCATGAGCTGCGGGTGAGCCGCTCAGTCCTGCCAGGGGTAGAACTGCGGCAGGTCCGTCGTCCGTCCCCTGAAGTCGGGCTCGCGCTTCTCGCGGAAGGCCGCCACGCCCTCCTTCCCGTCGCCCAGGCTCGTGTAGAACATGGCCAGGGAGTCCACCCGGTGGGCCTCGAGCGGGTGCGGCTGGGCCGCGTTCCGGTACATCATCTGCCGGGCCAGGGCCGTCGCGACGGGAGAGCGGTGGCGGGTGAAGCGCCGGGCGAGGCCGTAGGCCGCGTCGAGGAGCTCGTCCTCGGGATGGACCGAACGCACGAGACCACCCTCGAGCGCCTCGTGGGCGCTCAGGATGTCCGCGGAGTAGACCCACTCCAGCGCGCGGCTGATCCCCACGATCCTCGGCAGGAACCACGTGGAGGCCGCCTCCGGCACGATGCCGAGCCTGCCGAAGACGAAACCGATCCGCGCTCGCTCCGAGGCCAGCCGGACGTCCATCGGCAGCGTCATCGTCGCCCCGATGCCCACCGCCGCACCGTTGATCGCGCCGATGATCGGCTTCGGACAGCGGTACATCGCCAGCGTGACCCGCCCACCGGTGTCACGCACCCCGTGCAGGATCTCCGGGTCTGCGAGTCGGTCGTGCATGTCTGCCATCGTGGGCCGGAGCGACTCGTCGAGCCCGAAGACGTTGCCGTCGACTGAGAGGTCCATCCCGGCACAGAACGCGCGGCCGCGGCCCGTCACGACGATGGCCGCCACCTCGTCGTCCTGCCCCGCGCGGTCGTAGGCCGCGATGAGCTCGTTCGCCATGGTGACCGTGAACGCGTTCAGGTGGTCGGGCCTGTCGAGGGTCAGGGTCAGGACTCCGTCGTCGACTGAGTAGTCCAGCGTCTCGTACGCCGACGTGGTGCCCGCACCGGTCATCGGGGCAGTCCGGAAGGGGAGCAGAGCCGCTTCGGGATGTCCTCGGTGCGGTCCTCGCGGATCAGCTTGAACATGCGCGGCGCGCGCACGGAGTCCCAGTTGACTGCGAGGTCCGCGATCGGGACGCCGCAGGTCAGGCCCTTCTTGCCGGTGACCCTGGTCATCGCCCAGGCGAAGCGCAGCGTGTCGAAGGGGCCGGTGTCCTTGCCCAGGCGCACGGACTCGGCTCCCGCGTTCGCGAGCCGCACATAGCGCACCGGGTTGAGCACCGACCACGGCGAGACCGCCTTGTCACCGACCGCGCTGACGACCTCGCGCTGGTGCTGGGCCCGGTCGATGTCACCGAGGGACTGGCTGTGACGTGAGCGCGCGTAGCCCAGGGCGGTGGGGCCGTCCACCTCCTGGCAGCCCTTCTCGATGTCGAGCTTCGCCCGCCAGTCCTTCATCGCCTGCTTGGGGCAGATCTCGACCCCGCCGACCGCGTCGACGACGTTGACGAACCCGGCGAAGCCGATCTCCACGTAGCTGTCGATCCGGATGCCCGTGTTGTTCTCGATCGTGCGTGTGAGCAGCTTCGGCCCGCCGTAGGCGTAGGAGGCGTTGATCTTCGTCGTGCCGTAGCCCGGGATGTCGACCAGCGAGTCCCGCGGGATCGACAGCAGGAGGTTCGGCCCGGAGCCGGTGTGCAGCAGCATGATCGTGTCGGTGCGCCGCCCCGAGCCCGGGCCCGTGCCGAGCCGGCGGCGCTCGGCCCGCGAGAGCCCTTCCCGGCTGTCGCTCCCGACAAGGAGGTAGGTGTGGCCGGGCTGGGAGTCCGGACGGTTGGCCCGCGGCTCGTAGTTGACCTTGTCGATCTTCGACCACGCCCACAGCGGCACCGCGAGCAGGAAGACCAACCAGACCAGCAGCGCGATCTTGAGCCAGCGCAGCCGCGGACGCCTGCGGAACGACGAGGGGCGCGACGGCGGAAGGTCGCGGACCGGGCGGCGCGACGGTCCGGGTGGCCGGGGTGGTGGTGGCGCGTCGGCCCGCCTTCTGGTGGGGAGGACCCGGGTCGGGTCCGGGTCGCCGGGGGCGTTGCGAGAGCCCTTGTCGCCGTAGAGCCAGTGGTACTCAGGTGTGCCCTCGGGCGGCGGCCCGCTTCCGTGGCGTCGGTCAGCCATGGCGCAGACGGTACCGTGCCCACCCATACCGCCCTCGGCGTGCCGCAGCCAGTGAGACTGCTGTGACTGGTGATACTGGGGTGATCGCAACCCGTCCACACCACCGAGAGGTGTCCTCCATGTCAGCCGCCGGGCCGCCTCCAGGAGCTCATGGCCCGGACGACCGGACGGCTCGGATCCGTTTCCGCCGCGCCGTTGCGCTCATGGTGATGACGCTCGTCGTACCCGGCTCCGCGCAGCTGGTCGCAGGACGCAAGCAGGTGGGTCGTCTGGCGCTCCGGACCTGGCTGCTCCTGGTGGGGGTGGTGGCGGTCGTCGTGCTGCTCGGGCTGGTCTGGCCCAGCTTCGTCTTCTGGCTGCTCAGCAACACCTTCGTGCTCGGCGTGGTCCGCTTCGGGCTGCTCGCGCTCGCCGTCGGATGGGCGGTGCTGCTCGTCGACGCCTGGCGGCTCGGCGACCCCCTCGAGATGCAGCAGCGCCAGCGCCTCGCCGTGGTCGGCATCAACGGCGTGCTGTGCTTCTCCGTGGCCGGAAGCCTGCTGTTCGCCTCCCATGTCGTGGGCGTCCAGCGCGACTTCCTGTCCACCATGTTCGGCGACGGCCTCGTGAGCGCCTCGACGCACGGTCGCTACAACGTCCTTCTCCTCGGCGGCGACTCCGGGGCAGATCGCTGGGGACTCCGGCCCGACAGCATCACGGTGGCCAGCATCGACGAGGAGACCGGACGCACGATCCTCTTCGGCCTCCCGCGGAACATGCAGAACTTCCCCTTCGCGAAGGACTCGGTGATGGCCGAGCAGTTCCCCGACGGGTACGACTGCGACGGCTGCTACCTGAACTCCCTCAGCACTTGGGCCGGGGACAACAGGGAGCTCTTCACCAAGTACGACGAGCCCGGGGTCGAGGCCACGATCGAGGGCGTCGAGGGCATCACCGGCCTGGACATCAACTACTTCGCGATGGTGAACCTGAAGGGGTTCCGCAACCTGGTGGACGCCGTCGGTGGGGTCCGGCTGAAGGTCCGCGACCGGATCCCGATCGGTGGCGTCGGTGGCCCGGTCACCGGCTACATCGAGCCGGGGGAGCGGAGGCTCGACGGCTACCAGACGCTCTGGTTCGCCCGCTCGCGCGAGGGGGCCGACGACTACTCCCGGATGGCCCGGCAGAAGTGCGTCATGAACGCGATGCTCGACCAGTTGAGCCCGAAGGTCGTGGTGACGAAGTTCGGCGACATCGCCAAGGCCAGCGAGCAGGTCATCGAGACGAACCTCCCGGCCTCGGAGGTCGACCGGTTCGTCGCTCTGGCGGTCAAGGCCAAGTCCCAGCCACTCCGGACCGTGTCGTTCGTGCCCCCGATGGTCAACACCGCGCAGCCGGACATCGACCTGATCCAGCAGAAGGTGCAGCAGACCATCGAGAAGTCCGAGTCCGCCGGTGAGGGCATCGTGAGCGCGCACAAGAAGGTACGTCGACCGGCCAGGGCCGCGGGCGGTCCCGCCGCGCCCACCACGGGCGGCTCCATCGGGACCCTGGCCGGTGGGTACGCCGCGAACGACTCCACCGACCTGTCCGACGTCTGCTAGCGGCTCGGTAGGGTCGCCCTGTGCTTCCCCGGATCGTCGCCGTCGTCGTCACCTGGAACCGCCGCGACCTGCTGCGCGAGTCGCTGGACGCGGTGGCGGCACAGAGCCTCGCTCCGGTCCGGACGGTCGTGGTGGACAACGCGTCGACCGACGGCACCGACGACATGCTCGCGCGCGACTTCCCGGGCCTCGAAGTGATCCGTCTCGAGAGCAACACCGGCGGTGCGGGCGGTTTCGCCGCGGGCATCGAACGGGCCCTCACGTTCGAGCCCGACCTGGTGTGGCTGCTCGACGACGACACCGTTCCGACCCCCTCCGCGGCGGAGACGCTGGCCGATGCCTGGGTCCGGTTCGAGGCCCTCACCGGGCGGCACCCTGCCGTGCTGGCGAGCCGGGTGGTCTGGACCGACGGCCGAGACCATCCGATGAACACCCCTCGGGAGAAGCCGGGCGCGTCTGCGAGCGAGCGGGCGGTGGCGCGCGAGGTGGGCTGCCTCCCGATCCGGTCCGCCTCGTTCGTCTCGCTCATGTGCGACGCGGACGTGATCGGCGAGCGAGGCCTGCCCATCGCCGACTACTTCCTCTGGAACGACGACTTCGAGTACTCCACCCGCCTGATCCGTGACCGCGCCGGTCTGTACTGCCCCGAGAGCGTCGTGGTGCACAAGACGAAGGTCTTCGGCTCGACCGATGCCGACCCGGGGGAGCGGTTCTTCTACGAGGTCCGCAACAAGGTGTGGCTGTTCAGCCGCAGCACCGGCCTCAGCCCCTCCGAGAAGGCGCTCTACGCCGGCTCCACAGCGCGCCGCTGGGTCAGGACCTGGGCCAGGTCGGAGGACAGGAAGACCTTGAGGAAGGCCTTCACGCGGGGCATGGCGGCGGGCCTACGACAGGGCCCTCGGTCGAACGGGGAAGTCCTCGGTGCGGTGGGCTGGCCCGGCCTCGAGGAGGCGGAGCGGGACTGGCGGCTCGAGCACCAGGGCGAGCCCCAGCCCTTCAGCCTGCTCCTGTCGACCTACGGCGGGGACGACCCCGAGTTCCTCCGGGAGGCGTTCGTCTCCAGCGTGCAGGAGCAGACCCGGCGTCCGGACGAGGTGGTGCTGGTCCAGGACGGCCCGGTGCCCGACGTACTCGCCGAGGCGATCAGCGAGCTGGTCGCCACCAGCCCGGTCCCCGTGCGGCTGGTGGTCATGGAGGAGAACGTCGGGCTCGGGCCGGCGTTGGACATGGGGCTGGAGGCGTGCAGCCACGAGATCGTCGCCCGCATGGACGCCGACGACGTCAGCCGGCCGGACCGGTTCGAGCGGCAGCTCCCCCTGATCGAGGGGGGCGCGGACATCGTGGGGTCGGGCCTGTTCGAGTTCGGCTCCTCCGTCGACGACGTGGTGGGTCGGCGTACCCCGCCGACGGACCCCGACGAGATCCGGCGGGTGATCCGGTTCCGCGACCCCTTCAACCACCCGACGGTCGTCTATCGCAAGAGCGCCGTGCTCGGCGCCGGCGGCTACACCGACATGGCGCTGATGGAGGACTACCTGCTGTTCACCCGGATGGTGGACGCCGGCGCGCGGCCCGCGAACCTCGCCGAACCACTGGTCTACTACCGGGTCGGAGCGGGTGCGTACGCTCGTCGCGGCGGTCGTCAGCTACTCAGGTCCGAGCTCGCGCTCCAGCGTCGGTTCAGGGACCTCGGCATCACCAGTCGCAGCGAGTACGTCCGCAACGTCGTGGTGCGCGGCGCCTACCGGCTCGTGCCCGAGAATGTGAGAAAGGTCGCGTACCGTCGCCTGCTGGCGAACAGGAGCTCGGGAGTGGGTCGTTAGACTGCTCTGCGGCCAAATGACCAACTAGGAGCAGTCTTGAACGTAGATCTCGTCGTCGTCGGCTCGGGCTTCTTCGGTCTCACGATCGCAGAGCGCTGCGCGAACGAGCTGGGCCTGAAGGTCCTCGTGCTCGAGCGCCGCCACCACATCGGGGGCAACGCGTACAGCGAGGCGGAGCCGGAGACCGGGATCGAGGTCCACGTGTACGGCGCGCACCTGTTCCACACCTCCAACCAGAAGGTGTGGGAGTACGTCAACCGGTTCACGTCCTTCACCAACTACCAGCACCGGGTCTTCGCGAAGTACCAGGGCCAGGTCTACTCCTTCCCGATGAACCTCGGCCTGATCAACCAGTTCTTCGGCAAGTCCCACACGCCGGACGAGGCGAGGGCGCTGATCGCCGAGCAGGCCAGTGAGATCGAGACCTCCGAGGCGAAGAACCTCGAGGAGAAGGCGATCTCCCTGATCGGCCGACCGCTCTACGAGGCGTTCGTCAAGGGCTACACCGCCAAGCAGTGGCAGACCGACCCCAAGGAGCTCTCGCCGGACATCATCACGAGGCTCCCGGTCCGCTACAACTTCGACAACAGGTACTTCAACGACACGTACGAAGGCCTGCCCGTCGACGGCTACACCGCCTGGCTCGAGAGGATGGCCGACCACCCGAACATCGAGGTCCGGCTCAACACCGACTTCTTCGACGTCGCGGACGAGTACAAGGGCAAGGTCCCGATCGTCTACACGGGTCCGGTCGACGAGTACTTCGGCAACTCCGAGGGAAAGCTGTCCTGGCGGACCGTCGACCTCGAGCCCGAGGTCGTCGAGGTCGACGACTTCCAGGGCACCCCGGTGATCAACTACAACGACCAGGACATCCCCTTCACGCGGATCCACGAGTTCAAGCACTTCCACCCCGAGCGGACCTACCTGCCCGGGAAGACGGTGATCGTGCACGAGTACTCCCGCTTCGCCGAGGAGGGTGACGAGCCGTACTACCCGATCAACACCCAGGCCGACCGCGAGAAGCTGCTGAAGTACCGCGAGCTCGCGAAGCAGGAGCCGATGGTGCTGTTCGGCGGCCGGCTCGGGACCTACAAGTACCTCGACATGCACATGGCGATCGGGTCGGCGCTGTCGATGTTCGAGAACAAGCTGCAGCCGCACTTCACCGATGGCGCGGCGTTGCAGAGCGGCGGCGTGGAAGGGTGAGCGCCGTGACTGCCGAACCCGGCGCGGAGCAACCGCCGCTGGTCGCGCCCGGCGACCGTGGTGGCCTGCACAACGTCTTCCGCGAGCGCTACCTCCTGAAGCTGTTGGTCAAGAAGGAGCTCGCGGCGCGTTACCAGGGCTCGGTCCTCGGGTTGTTCTGGTCGTACGTGCAGCCCTTCATGCGCTTCGCGGCCTACTACATCGTCATCGGGTTCATCTTCCAGCAGAACCGCGGCATGACGAACTTCCCGCTGCACGTCTTCGCGGGCATGGTGATGGTCCACTACTTCACCGAGACCTTCGCCTCGGGCACCCGGTCGATCGTCCAGAACCGGAAGATCCTCCAGCGGCTCGCACTTCCGCGAGAGCTCTTCCCCGTCTCGTCGATGCTGGTCTCGGCCTACCACACGCTCCCGCAGATGGTGATCCTGCTGGTGGCGGTGACGATCGTCGGCTGGGCGCCGACGCCGTACGACTTCTTCGCCGGCATGCTCGGCTTCTCGATCATCGCGGTCTTCGGGATGGCCCTTGCCCTGATGTTCAGCGCCGCGAACGTCTTCTTCCGCGACTTCCAGAACGTCGTCCAGGTGGTCACGATCTTCGTCACCTGGTCGGTGCCGATGATCTACCCCTACGAGCGGATCGAGAGGCTCGCGGGCGGCACGATCTGGGAGCAGATCTACCTCGCGAACCCTCTCGCGGACGCGGTCCTCCTGTTCCAGCAGCTGTTCTGGGTTCCGACCGTCGGACCGGACGCGGAGTTCCCTGCCGTGATGCCGGATCACCTGCTGGCGCGCGGCGGTATCGCGCTCGCGGTGTGCCTCGTGGTCCTGGTGTTCGCCCAGATGATGTTCAGCCGCCTCGAGGGCAAGTTCGCGGAGCGCCTGTGATGTCCAAGTCGATCATCGTGGAGGACGCGAGCAAGCGTTTCACCATGCAGTACGCCCGGTCGATCAAGGCGATGTCGATCGCCGCGCTCCGGGGAGAGAAGCTCTACAACAGCTTCATGGCGCTGGAGGATGTGTCTTTCACCGTCGAGGAGGGGGAGTCCATCGGCCTGATGGGCTTGAACGGGTCGGGCAAGAGCACGCTGCTCAAGCTGATCTCCGGTGTGATGAAGCCAGACACCGGCAAGGTGCTGACCAGGGGGCGGATCGCGGGCCTGATCGCCGCGGGAGTCGGCTTCCATCCGCAGCTGACCGGGCGCGAGAACGTCTACCTCAACGCCGCGATCCTCGGCATGAACGAGGCCGAGACGAACCGGAAGTTCGACGAGATCGTCGAGTTCGCCTCGATCGGCAAGTTCCTGGACAGCCCCGTCGGCAAGTACTCCTCCGGGATGAGTGCCCGCCTCGGTTTCGCGGTCGCGGCTCACGTCGACTCGGACATCTTCCTGGTCGACGAGGCGCTCGCTGTCGGTGACCGCCCCTTCAAGCGCAAGTGCATGGATCGCATGGAGGAGATCCGGAAGGAAGGGCGGACGATGATCTACGTCAGCCACGCTCCCGGCTCGGTGCGGGACCTCTGCGACAGGGCGCTGGTGCTCGTCGACGGGAAGCTCGGCTTCGACGGGCCGGTCGAGGAGGGCATCCACTTCCTGAAGTACGACGACCCGGGGCCATCCCAGGACGAGGACGACCTCGGCGCGGACATCTGAGGGCCCGGCCGAGACCTTTCCGAGATCCCGGCGAAACCTGTCCGAGACCGGCTAAGGTCGGCCTAACGCGCATTCACCGCTCCCGGTGCGAATTACACATTTGTAGTTGTCGCGAATCCGTAACAGGCGCTTGTTACCGGTGTGAAACTTGGTACTCCTGTGACTTGATGACCGAACCGGGGGAGCATCGGGAATGCCCGAGAACAAGAGCCGTTTCGTCCTTCTGTCTCGCCAGGTGCTGGCTGTCGGCACTGTCGCGGCGCTCGCCGCCCCCGGTGTCGGTGTGGTGTCTTTGGACATCGTCGCGCCCGACCACGGCACCACCCAGCGGGACTCACGCGCGGGCGGTCCGGCGGCCACCCCGCTCGGCCTGGTCGCCTCCACCCCGGTGAAGCCGAAGGTCAAGGAGATTCACCTCGACGGAGTGGAACGAGCAGGCCTCCACGCGCTGAGCCGGCGGTCCGCCGCCCGGGTGCGCTCGGACCACGATGTCGCGGCCCTCAGCGCGCCGGCGCCAGTGACCGGCTTCGCGACGGTCGGAGTCACCTGGAGCCCTCGCGAGCATCTCGGGGAGGACCAGGTCTCGGTCATGGTCCGCAGTCTCGACCACGGCGAGTGGAGCCAGTGGCAGCCGATCGAGTACGACGCCGAGCACGGCCCTGACCCTGACAGCGAAGAGGCTCGCAACGCGCGTCCCGGCACCGACCCGATCGTCGTCGGCGACGTCGACGAGGTGCAGGTGAAGGTCGAGACGGCCGACGGAGAGGTGCCGGCCGACACCGAGCTGGCCCTGATCGACCCCGAGCCGACCCCGAACCCCAGGCTCTCGGCGCCGGCGATCGACACCGCCAAGCTCCCCGGAGAGAGCTCCGTGGCGCTCTCGGCCGCCACCGCACCTCCCGACGCCACGGGAGAGGGAGAGGCCGAGATGGCCGGGGCGACGGTCACACCGAAGCCGCAGATCTTCTCCCGCGCCCAGTGGGGTGCCGACGAGCGCATGCGCGACAAGTCGTCGCTGCACTACTACGAGGTCCATGCCGGCTTCGTGCACCACACCGTGAACGCCAACGGCTACACCCGCGCACAGGTGCCCGCCATGATCCGGGGCATCTACGCGTACCACACCCAGACGAAGGGGTGGAGCGACATCGGCTACAACTTCCTGGTCGACCGTTTCGGCCGGATCTGGGAGGGCCGGTACGGCGGCGTGGACCGACCGGTGGTCGGCGCGCACACCCTGAACTACAACGACTACTCCTTCGCGATGTCGGCCCTCGGCAACTACCAGACGGCGAAGCCCTCGTCCGCGATGCTCGACGCCTACGGCCGTCTCTTCGCCTGGAAGCTGTCGCTGCACGGCGTCTCCGCCTCCTCGACGAGGCAGTGGGTCGGCTCGAGGTACTTCCGCGCCATCAACGGCCACCGTGACGCCGGCCAGACCGCGTGTCCCGGTCAGTACCTCTACGACCGCCTCCCGACCATCCGGTCGCTCGCCGCGCAGTACCAGGCATCCTTCCGCTCGCGGCAGCGGTCGACCAACCTGGCCGGGTCACGCTGGCCCGACCTCGTCGTCCGGGACAAGGCCAGCAACGAGGCGTACGTGGTCCGCACCGGTGGCCAGACCAACTTCGCCGGCGGGCGCAAGGCGGTGTCGGGCTGGAGCGGCATGGACCTCCTGGCCGCGACCCGCGACCTGACCGGCGACGGCGTCCCCGACATGGTCGCCCGCAACGCGAACACCCTCAGGACCGGTGTCTACCCGGGCACGGCGCAGGGCGGCTTCGGGGCACCGGTGCTGAACACGACCCGGTTCTCCACGGCAGACCAGATCACCGGCGTGCTCGACATGACGGGCGACGGGCTCAACGACGTCGTGGCACGGATGGGCACCGCCAAGTCGCTGTACCTCTTCCCGGGGAACGGGACCGGCGGCTTCCGCAAGAAGCGCAAGCTGGCGGACGGCTGGAGCGGCTACGGCCTCACGGCCGGGGTAGGTGACCTGACCGGCGACGGCCGGAACGACCTCGTCGCCCGGAGCAGCGGACAGCTCTTCCTGGTGCCGGGAGTCCGCGGTGGGATCGGCGCGCCGACGCTCCTGTCACGGGGATGGGGAGGCTACAGCGTCATCGCCGGGGCGGGCGACCTCACCAACGACGGCAAGGCGGACCTCCTCGTCAAGAACGCGGACAGCAAGCTCGTCTCGATCTTCCCCGGCGACGGCAAGGGCGGCCTGGGGGCGGCCCTGGGGCCGTTCGCGCAGTTCAAGAACCTGAACTACATCGCCGCCGTCGGTCAGCTGGCCGGCAACCGGCGGATGGATCTCGTCGGGCGCGACGGCAAGGGCTCGATGTACGTCTTCGCGAACAACGGGGCGCGCAACGTGGAGGCGGTCACCGACACCGGGCTGAAGCTGGGTGGGACCAACCTGATCCTCAACGTCGGCGACTGGGACGGCGACGGGAACGGCGACATCATGACCCGCACCTCCAGCACCGGAGACCTCTACCTCAGGCCAGGGGACGGCCGGGGAGGCTTCGGGGCCCCGGTGCTGGCGGCCAAGGGCTGGGGCGGTGTGCGCCTGCTCGCGGCGGTCGGGGACATGACCGGCGACGGCCACCCTGACCTCATGGGGCAGCCCTCAGGGATGGCGATGCGGATCTACCCGGGCAACGGCGCGACGGGCTTCCTCCGCAGCTACGTCGCCCACTCGGCGATCACCGCGAACCGTCAGCTGGGCTTCGGCCTCTGGAACAGGGACGGGGCACCGGACAGCCTGTTCCGCCGCTCGGACGGGACGCTGCACATGTACTCCGGCAACGGCCCGGGCGGGCTGATGAACGCGACCCAGGTGGCCGGTGGGACCAACCAGTACGACTGGCTCCACGCGGTCGGGGACGCCACCGGCGACGGAAGGCCGGACGTGATCGTGCGTGAGAGCGCCACCGGCAAGCTCTGGCTGCTGCCCAGGACCAGGAGCGGGTTCGGGGCCCGGCGGCTGGTCGCCGACGGGTTCGCGGACTACGACCTCAGCTGAGGCTCACGAGGAGCGGGCGGCCCGCAGCTGAGCGGTCGCCCGTTCCTCGTCGTACCTCTGCTGCCAGCGGGACTCGTCCGGGTGGGCCACCCAGACGGTTCCACCGCCGGCGAGCAGGGGCGAGAGCAGGGTCGCCACCCCCTCACGCGAGCAGGGGTTGACGTCGGTGAGCAGCCGGCCGCCCTGGTCGACCAGCGCCGCCTCCGCAGCGGCCTCGAGGAGCTCGGCCTGGCTCCGCGGGTTGCCCTCGCCGCGCCACGCGTGGTCGTCGGGACCCGGCACCTCGACCGGCATGAACACGTCCGGCTGGGCGAGGACGACGGCGCCGTAGTCCACCACGCCGGTGGGCAGGGGGTCGGCGAAGCGGGCGCCGAGGGGACGCAGCGACAGTGCGACCACAGGGATCGAGGCGGCGCGTCCGGCGTACCTCTCCACCCCCTCCGGACCGCAGACGACGAGGTCTGCCTCGTCCGCGAGGCCGGCGTCGGTCGTGACGACCTGCCCGCCGCTCCAGGCGGCCCCCAGCCACACAGCACCGAGCCAGTGCGTCGGGAGGTCCACCAGGACGAGGCAGCCCGGTTCGACGTCGAGCTCGTCTTGCACGAGACCCGCGGTCTTGGCGACCCAGTTGGCATAGGTCGTCACCGAGAGCTCGATGCGCTCGCCGGTGCGGTCGTCGTAGAAGGTGACGAAGGGGCGAGCGGGATCGGTACGGAGCGCTGCGGCGAGCACGTCGGGGAAAGCCCGGGCGGTGGGGGAGAGTGTCACGCGCCGCAGACTACGCAATGGCAGGATGCCTGGCATGTCGCACCATGCAGAGGCTGTCATCGTCGCCGGCGGGTTCGGTACTCGCCTGCTGCCGCTGACCGCCCACCACCCGAAGCACCTGTTGAACGTCGGGGGCGTCCCCTTCCTGGAGCACCAGATCGCCCGGCTGGCCGACGCAGGCGTGGACCACGTGGTCCTCGCGACCTCCTACCGTGCCGAGCTGTTCGAGCCGGTCCTCGGCGACGGCAGCCGATGGGGCGTACGCCTGGACTACGTGCAGGAGGAAGAGCCGCTCGGCACCGCCGGAGCGATCCGCAACGTGGCTCCGGCCCTACGCGACGACCCCGAGGGAGCCGTGGTGATCCTCAACGGCGACATCCTCTCCAGCCACGACCTGCGCCGGCAGCTCGCCGACTTCGAGACGCCGCGGGACGGCCGCCGGGTCGACGTGTCGCTCCATCTCGTGGAGGTTCCCGACGCGAGGCCGTTCGGATGCGTCCCGACTGACGACGCCGGCAGGGTCACCGGGTTCATGGAGAAGTCCGAGAACCCGGTCACGAACCAGATCAACGCCGGCTGCTACGTGTTCCGCCGAGGCGTCATCGACCTGATCCCGCCGGAGCGCGTGGTCTCGGTCGAGCGAGAGACCTTCCCTTCCCTGGTGGCGGAGGGGCGCCTGGTCGTCGGGTACGTCGACACGGGTTACTGGCGCGACGTCGGCACCCCGGCCGCCCTGGTCGCCGCCTCGCGTGACCTCGTGCTGGGAGTCGCCACCAGCCCGGCCGTGCCCTGGCCACCCGCCGAGGCGCGCGTTCTCGACGGCGCCTCGGTGGATCCGACCGCCAAGGTGGCCGGCGGGTCGGTCGTCGACAGCGGCGCCTGGGTCGGCCGGGGGGCAACGGTCTCGGGCAGCGTCGTGATGTCGGGAGCCGTCGTCGGCGAGGACGCAGTGGTCCTCGACTCCGTCGTCGGTCCGTCGGCCGTCGTGGGCCGCTCCGCCCAGCTCTCGCAGGTGACCCTCGGGGACGAGGCCACCGTCGCCGCCGGCGGTCGCCTCGAGGACATGCGCGTCGAATGCGCGGTCAACGTCTGACGACGCCCCCTCAGAACAGACCGATCGCCTCGAGCCAGGACATCCCGCTCAGGACCACGGCGAAGCGCAGCCACCGGCCCACCAGCCCGAGGCTCAGGAAGAGCACCAGGCTCATCCGGAGCTGACCCGCGAGCACGGCGAGCACGGCGAACGGCGGCAGACCCGAGAAGGCCGAGACCAGCACCAGGGTCCCGGCCAGCACCGGACGCTGGTGGGTCCGGGTGCGCCAGAGCGCGAGACGAGCCTGGGCCCTCGGCTTCTCGGTCTTCCGGCGGACCCAGCTCCAGCCCAGTGACGACGCGCCCATCTGGTACCAGAGGAACTTCCCCACCATCTGGCCCGTCGCCGCGGCCAGCGCGACGAGCCACACAGAGTCCACCTGGGAGACCGCCTCACGAATCGCGAGGTAGGCCTCGATGTTGAGCACCGGGACCAGCGCGGAGGCAAAGCCCAGCACGACCAAGGTGGCAAGGTCCGTCATCTCTGCCCGCCGCTCCGGCGCGTCTTCCCCCGGGACCCTGGGTCAGCTCGCGCCGGGCTCGGGCGAGTCGGTGTAGGGGTAGTCCTTGACGAAGGTGGCCACGGCGTCACCGCTCGGCTGAGCGCAGTACTGCGTGATGCCGTGCTGGCCCTTCGGGTTGCCGTTGGTGCCGCCCATGGACCAGTGGGTGAGCGCCACGTGCGCACCACCGGGGAACGGGTCGCCGTCGTCGGACGTCCACGGTGCGGCGATGAACTTGTCCTCGAGGGTGCTGCCGGAGAACTTGTCGGAGATCGCCTTGACCACGGCGAGCTGCTTGTCGTCCTTCGCCACGGTGTCGTCGTACCAGAGGATGTTGTAGCCGTGCTCGAGGTTGTGCACCAGGTAGCCGAGCGGCGGGCGGTCCTTGCTCGTGTAGTACTTGCGCGAGATCGGCGCCGGGATCGGGTAGTGCGGACCCGTGGCAGGCGGGGAGTCGGGGTAGGACAGCTTGCTGCCCTCCGGGCGGTGGTCGGAGTTCCCGGTGGCCTTGTCGACCTTCACGTCGGTGCAGCGCGCGGCATCCGCGGAGACGCCGAGGGCGGTCAGCTCCTTGCCCGCGAGCGCGTTCGCCTGCCGGTCGTTGACGATCAGGGGATAGGCGGCGAATCCGACGATGAGCAGGCCCACGGCCACGGCACCCGCGATGATCGCCAGGGTGCGCTTCTTCTCGGCGCGCTCCTGCTCGCGACGCATCTGCTCGACGACAGCGCGACGGTCCTTGTTCGGCTTGGCCACGACACGACCTTCTTCGACGGGGGCTGCAACGGACGGGGGAAGTCTACGGACGGACCGGCCGGAACCGCAGCGGGGAGTCGGCTCCCCCCGCTGTACGACGCCAGCCGAGGCCGAAGGCGAGCACACAGGCACGCTCCTCGAGCGCCCCGACCCGCCGCTCGTCGCAGCCGGTGGAGGTGGTGAGGGTCACCTCCACCGCGTCGCCGGCGGGCGAGACGCTGACCGAGACGGCGGGCACCACCTGCCCCAAGGCGGCCACGAGCTCGTCGAGCGGGACCGCGCTCCCGAAGCCGCGCTCGTCCTCGCGCAACAGCGCGTGCAGGACGGCCTCCCGGCTGCCGAGCCCGAACATGTCCTGGTCCTCCGGACGGACGAGTGCCGCGGCGCCGGGGCCGTGCTCCCCGCGAGGCAGGACCACCTGGTCGAGCCCCCGGAGCACCGCAGCCGGTGAACGGCTGACCTTCCCGGTGACCAGGTCGGCCGCGGCGCTGATCTCGTCAGCGAGCGCCGGCGCGGTGACGGCGAGCAGGTTGCCGTAGCCGTCGCCACGTCCGGCGTGGTCGTCGAGGACCTCGACGCCCGCCGCGCCGATCGCGATGTCCGTCTGCCCGTTGCGCCAGGCCCGCCCGGAGGTGTCGCTCACCAGCACGCCGACGTTGGGGCCGCCATCCGCTCCGAGGGCGTTGCGCATTGCCCGCGCCGATGCGTCCGGGTCGAGCGGCAGCAGCACGAGGGTTCCCGGGACTGTGTTGGAGGCGTCGATCCCTGCCGCTGCCATCACGAGGCCGTGGCGGGTCCGGACGATCGACGTCGGTCCGCGTCGGGCGACCACGCGGTCTGTCTCCCCGACGATCGCCTCAGCGCGGTCGCCGGCAATCACCCGGCCCTCCGCCTTGCTGACCACCTTGCTGGTCACGACGAGGACGTCGCCGTCGCGCAGTTCGGCCGCTGTGGCCAGCAGCGCGGCGAGGTCCTCGCCCTCGGTGACCTCGCCGAGGCCTGTGACCGGCAGGCACGTGATCACCGTGAGCCGCCCGGTTCCGCCGCCGGCTCCGCGAGCTCGTAGGCCTGGCGCACCATCGCCGCGGTCGCGTCGAGGTCGGTCATCATCAATGGCACAGCGCGGCAGGCGATGCCCGCGGCCTCGACCCGAACCACCTCGTCGCTGTCGCGGACGTCGACGAGCCAACCGTCGAGGACGCCGCCCGCGCCGCGGTCGCCGTAGTGCTCGGCCACCGCCGCCGCGCTGGTCTCGACGCCGATCGCCGCCAGCACCTGCGCGGCCATCCCGCGCACGTGCGTGCCTGCGACGATGGGGGAGAGCCCGACCACGGGCGCGGAGGCACTCTGGAGCGCCTCGCGGATCCCGGGGACGCCGAGGATCGTGCCGATCGACACCACCGGGTTCGACGGCGGCAGGAGGACGACGTCGGCCGCGGCGACCGCCTCCAGCACGCCGGGCGCGGGACGAGCCTTGTCGATGCCGACCGGGACCACCGCGCGGGCCGGGACCTCAGCACGCAGCCGGACCCAGTACTCCTGGAAGTGCACGACGCGCTGGCCCGAGGGAGACTCCGCATCGTCGATCGCGACGTGCGTCTCGACCCGGTCGTCCGTCATGGGCAGGAGTGTGACTCCCGGCTGCCAGCGCTCGCACAGCGCTGCGGTCACAGCTGACAGGGGATAGCCGGCCTCGAGCATCTCGGTGCGCACCAGATGGGTGGCGAGGTCGCGATCGCCCAGGCCGAACCACGTCGGCTCGACACCGTACGCCGCCAGCTCCTCCTTCACGCTCCACGTCTCGTCCTTGCGGCCCCATCCCCGTTCGGCGTCGATCCCGCCGCCCAGGGTGTACATCACGGTGTCCAGGTCGGGGCAGACCTTGAGGCCGTGCAGCCAGATGTCGTCGGCCGTGTTGGCGACCACCGTCACCTCGACCGGGCTCCCGGTCGTGGCGTGGTGGTGAAGCAGGCCCGAGATGAACCGCGCGCCGCCCATCCCTCCGGACAGGACGACCACCCTCTCAATTGGCATGTTCTGCACCGTTTGTCATCCGATCATCGGGGTAGACACACGGGACATTTCGTGGCAATGGCACGTCTGGGTCATCCTCCTCGACGGGACGGGGCATATAGCAGATGTTCGCTTGACTTGGCTTCTGCGACAGGCATGTAATTCCAACAGTGTTCTTCATTTCGATCACACAGCGGAGTGATTGCCACTAGCGTCAGGGGCCAGTGCTCACCAAGCACAGGTTGTCAATGGGGGTCCTGGGAAGGATCTCACGGGTCGAAGGGCGGAATGCCGTGAGAGAGCTCTACGTGATCGACGGAGAGGCCGAGGAACTGGGGTGGCAAGAGCGCGCTTTGTGTGCGCAGACCGACCCCGAGGCCTTCTTTCCGGAGAAAGGCGGCTCGACGAGAGAAGCCAAGAAGGTGTGCCTCACCTGCGACGTGCGGAACGAGTGCCTCGAATACGCACTCGAGCACGACGAGAGGTTCGGCATCTGGGGCGGTCTCTCGGAACGCGAACGCCGCAAGTTGAAGAAGCGGGCGGTCTGAGCGCGACGGACGGGCAGTGTGGCGGAAGCCGCACTGCCCGTCGCGGTTACCGGCCCGGTGCCGCGGGCAGGGCCGGGTAGGTGGTTTGGCCCTTCCCCCTCGTGGTTAGGGTTGAGCGCCGTGAGGGTTACTGCGCTCCTGGTCAGCCACAACGGCGCCCGATGGCTACCGGCGGTGCTGGAGGGTCTGGGCGCGCAGACCCGCCGTCCCGACCGCGTCCTCGCGGTCGACACCGGAAGCGGTGACGCGAGCGTCGACCTGCTGACCGCGCACCTGGGCGCCCACTCGGTCGTGGGGGCGCCGGCTCGCACCTCGTACCCCGACGCGGTCTCACTCGGCCTGGAGCACCTGCCGCGGTTCGAGGCCACCACTCCCGCACGCCACGGCGCGGGCAGCGCCCTCACCCACGACACCCTCGACGACACCGAGTGGATCTGGCTGCTCCACGACGACAGCCGTCCGGCGCCCGACGCTCTCGAGCGGCTCCTGGAGGTCGCTCAGGCGAACCCGTCGGTGTCCATCCTCGGCCCGAAGCACCGCGAGTGGCCCTCCCTCCGACGCCTCCTCGAGGTCGGGATCACCATGAGCGGCACCGGTCGCCGTGAGACCGGGCTCGAGCGAGGGGAGTACGACCAGGGCCAGCACGACCGGTTGCACGAGGTGCTCGCGGTCGGCTCGGCCGGGATGCTCATCCGTCGTGACGTCCTCGACGAGCTCGGCGGGTTCGACCGCCGGCTGCCGATGTTCGGCAACGACCTCGACCTCGGCTGGCGCGCCGCCCGCGCGGGCCACACCACGATGGTCGTGCCCGACGCGGTCGTCTTCCACGTCGAAGCAGCCTCGCGCGGCGTCCGCCGTACACCGCTCACCGGGAGCCACCGCAAGGCCGAGCGGCAGAGCGCGCTGTACACCCTCCTCGTCAACTGCGCGCCCCTCGCGCTTCCGTTCCTGCTGGTGCGCCTGTTCCTCGGCTCGCTGATCCGCGCGCTCGGCCTGCTGCTCGTCCGCGCCCCTCGCGAGAGCCTCGACGAGCTCGCCGCGCTCGCCGCGACCTACCTGCGGCCGCACCGCATCATCGCGGGCCGCGTCGCTCGCCGCCGTACGTCGACGCTGTCCGCCCGCGAGGTCCGGCACCTGCTCGCTCCGCCCTGGCTGCCCTACAGACACGGGCTGGACTTCGTCTCCGACCTCGCGCTCGCGGTCGTGAACCAGGCCTCCGACGTCTCCGCGGCCCGCCGAGCCTCCCGCGCCGTCGAGTCCGAGACCGGGCCGGTGCCGGACGAGGCGGAGAACCTGACGGCCGACACGGGCCTCATGGCGCGCCTGCTCTCGAGCCCCACCGCCGGATTCTTCGCGGTGCTCGTCGTGCTCGCCCTGGTCGGCGCCCGCGGCCTGCTCGGGAGTGGGTTCCTCTCGGGTGGCGCGCTGCTCCCGGCCCCGGCATCGGCCTCGAGCTGGTGGGCGCTGTACGTCGAGCGCTGGCATGACGTCGCCGTGGGGTCGGAGGTCTCGGCCGCGCCATACCTGCTGCCGCTCGCGGTCGTCGGCACGTTGCTCTTCGGCAAGGCCTGGCTCGTGACCGATCTCCTGTTCCTGCTCGCGGTCCCCCTCGCCGCCTGGGGCGCCTTCCGGTTCCTCCGCACGCTGACCGGCTCAGCGTGGGCGCCGTTGTGGGGCGGCCTCGCCTACGGCCTGTTCCCGGTCCTGTCCGGCGCCGTGAACCAGGGACGCCTCGGGACCGTCGCCGCG
>DASVBF010000376.1:0-7287 GCA_036375975.1 Nocardioidaceae bacterium
CCATGGGAGTCACGAGATGACCGAGCAGGTCGAAACCACCGAGCGCCGCACCGACGGCATCAACATCAGCGACGCTGCGGCCGCGAAGGTCAAGAGCCTTCTCGAGCAGGAGGGTCGCGAAGACCTCCAGCTGCGCATCGCCGTCCAGCCGGGTGGCTGCTCCGGTCTGCGCTACCAGCTGTTCTTCGACGAGCGTCAGCTCGACGGCGACGTCGTCACCGACTTCAACGGCGTGGCCGTGGTGGTCGACCGGATGAGCTCGCCGTACCTGAACGGCGCGATGATCGACTTCGTCGACACGATCGAGAAGCAGGGCTTCACGATCGACAACCCGAACGCAACCGGCTCCTGCGCCTGTGGAGACTCCTTCCACTGAGCGGCGCCGGCACCAGGACGACGCGAGAGGCCCCCACCCGCAGGTGGGGGCCTCTCCGCGTCTGTGGCCGGTCTGCCGCGGGGTCAGTCCAGGTGCAGGTGGAGTGCGGCACCGAGGCGGGCGGCGGCGTCGCTCACGGCGATCGTCGGCTTCTTCACCTCGCGCGGGTAGTCCTCGAAGAGGATGCTCGGTGCGGGCTTGACGGCTGCTTCGGCGGCTCTCTGGGCGGCGCTCCGGCGCTCGGGAAGGTGGAGCGCGGCCTCGACCGCGCGGCAGTCGGAGGTCATCTCGGTCGCGGTGGAGGCGTCGTCGTACGCCAATCGCTGGTAGCTCATGCGCCCCACGCTATGGGTTACTCATGGGTCGCCCTAACCGTACCGACGGGTAGTGTTCGAGCTGTCCAGAACACACCCGCGACCCCCCGAGGTACTCGTGTCGATCCTCGTCACCGGCTCCATCGCCACCGACCACCTGATGTCCTTCGGGGGCAAGTTCTCCGACTCCCTCGTCGTCGACCAGCTCGACAAGCTGTCGGTCTCGTTCCTGGTCGACGACCTGGAGGTACGCCGGGGCGGGGTGGCCGCGAACATCTGCTTCGGACTCGGCTCACTGGGCCTGCGTCCGGTCCTGCTGGGGGCGGTGGGGGAGGACTTCGCCGACTACCGGTCCTGGCTGGAGCGCAACAACGTCGACTGCGACTCGGTGCATGTCTCCGAGACCAAGCACACCGCTCGTTTCGTGTGCACCACCGACGCGATGATGGCGCAGTTCGCCTCCTTCTACCCGGGCGCGATGAGCGAGGCCCGGCAGATCGAGCTCAAGCCGGTCGAGGACCGGGTCGGCCCCGTCGACTACGTGCTGGTGGGACCGAACGACCCCGAGGCGATGCTCCGCCACACCCAGGAGTGCCGCGAGCGGGGCTACCCGTTCCTGGCCGACCCGTCTCAGCAGCTCGCGTTCGGTGGCGGCGAGCTGATCCGGGACCTGATCGACGGCGCGACGATCCTGTTCTCGAACGAGTACGAGTCCGCCCTGATCGAGAAGAAGACCGGCTGGTCGGCAGACGAGATCCGGTCGCGGGTCGGCACCTGGGTGGTCACGCTGGGCCCCGGGGGAGTGCGCGTCGAGCAGGAGGGCGAGGAGCCGATCCTGGTGGCGGCGGTCCCCGAGGTCGAGAAGGTCGAGCCCACCGGGGTGGGCGACGCGTTCCGCGCCGGATTCCTGGCGGGCCGCGCCTGGGGGCTGTCGCTGGAGCGCTCCGCCCAACTCGGCTGCCTGCTGGCGGTGCACGTCCTGGAGAAGGTCGGCACGCAGGAGTACACCCTCCACCACTCCACGTTCGTGAAACGCTGCCTTGACGCCTACGGCGAGGAGGCCGCTACGGAGATCGGGGAGCACCTGCGGACTCCCCGGCCCTGAGGCTCGGCTCGTTGCCTCAGCTGGACCGTCTCACCAGGTAGCGGGGGGCCCCGTCTGCGACGGTGTCCTCGCCGAGGTACTCGTGCTTCCGCATGCGGCACCAGGCCGGGATGTCGGAGCGGGCGGCGTCGTCCTCGGACACGACACCGATGGTCTGCCCGACCGCGACCTCGTCGATGTTGTTCGCGAGCCGGATGACCGGCAGCGGACAGCGCATTCCTCGGCAGTCGAGCTCGAGGTCCACCTCGAGACGCTCGCTCATGCCACCCCCGCGCGTTCGCGGATCCGTGCGACGACTCCGGGGAGCACCGCCAGGAACCTCTCGACCTCGTCCTCGGTGGTGTCGCGGGTCAGGGACACCCGGACGTTGCCGTGTGTGAGCGCGCCCATCGCGGCCAGCACGTGCGAGGGCGTCAGGGTCGACGCCGTGCAGGCCGACCCGGAGGCCACGCCGAAACCCTCTCGGTCCAGCTCTGTCACGATCGCCTCCCCGTCCACGTAGAGGCAGGAGAAGGTCACCAGGTGCGGGAGCCGCTCGTCGGGGGCGCCGACGACCTCCACGTCCGGCACGGTGGCGGCGACCCGCTGCCGGATCCTGTCGACGAGTCCGAACTGTCGCTCGTTGACCTGCTCGCGCTCGGCGAGCCGCGCCTGCAGGGCCGCCGCCGCGGCCAGGGCGGCCGGCACGTTCTCGAACCCGCTCACGCGCCGGTCGGCCCGGTCGTCGACCGGGAACGGCGCACGCCAGCGGGCACCCTTGCGCACGAGCAGCACGCCGAGGCCGGCAGGGCCGCCCCACTTGTGAGCAGAGGCGGCGGCCGCGGACCATCCCGGCGGAAGGTCGAGCCGTCCCGCGGAGGCCGCGAAGTCCACGAAGACGGGCACGTCCCGGCCGCGGGCCACGGCGTAGACCTCCTCGAGCGGCTGGAGGGTCGCCACCTCGTGGTTTGCCGACTGGACGGCCAGGACACCCGCTGCCTTGGAGAGCGCGGCGGCCACCTCGGCGGGGGACACCCGCCCGTTGGCGTCGACACCGACCACGTCCGTCGTACCGCCGGTGCGCCCGGACCACCAGGCGGCGGCCCGGATCACCGCGGAGTGCTCCACGGCCGAGTGGACCAGGCGCGTGCTGACCCGCTCCCGGCCCTGCAGCAGACCGAGCAGGCCGAGGTGGACCGCCTGAGTCCCGGACGAGGTGAACGTCACCTCGTCCTCACGCACGTCGAGGCAGGAGGCGACGACCGCTCGTGCGTTGTCGAGCAGCAGTCGCGCGTCGCGGCCCTGGTGGTGCAGCCGCAGCGGGTCGGCGTAGCCGGCGTCGAGCGCGCCGAGGAGAACCTCCTGGGCGACGGGGTGAAGCGGCTCCGAGGAGGCGGAGTCGAGGTACCCCGAGGTCGCCGCTCCGGAGTGCCCGGTTGGCTTGGTCACAACTCGAACCTACCGGGCGACCTGGGGCTCCGCCCAAGTTGCCTCAGTAGTAGGGTTCGGTGCTGACCGTCGTCATTGAGAGAGAGGCTCGTTCGTGGGTCCGCAACTCCCCATGCGTCGCCGCAAGGCTCGCGCGCGCGTCGCCACCCTGTCAGTGGTGGCCGCAGGTTTCTTGTTGCTGGGTGGCTGCGCCGCTGAGGACAGAGATCAGGTCAGGCGTCTGGCGATGCCCGAGCCGATCACGGACCGGGGGCCGTTCACCTACGACCTGTGGCAGGGAGCGTGGCTCGCCGCGATCCTGGTGGGCATCCTGGTGTGGGGCCTGATCATCTACGCCGCGTTGAAGTTCCGCCGTCGGAGCGAGGACGAGATCCCCGTCCAGACCCGCTACAACCTGCCGATCGAGATCCTCTACACGATCGTCCCGGTCGTCATGGTCGCGGTGTTCTTCTTCTTCACCGTGCAGACGCAGGACAAGGTGCTCGCCCAGCCGGCGGGCGGCGAGGCGCAGCACCAGATCGGCGTCGTGGGCCAGAAGTGGTCCTGGAGCTTCAACTACCTCGGCGAGCAGGCGGTGGGCGGCAAGAACGTCTACACCGCGGGCACGCCGGCCGAGATGCCGACGCTGGTGCTTCCGGTGGACGAGAGCGTCACCGTGCACCTCGAGTCGCCCGACGTGATCCACTCCTTCTGGGTTCCCGCGTTCCTCATGAAGATGGACGTGATCCCCGGCCGGCACAACAGCTTCTCCTTCACCCCGACGCAGGAGGGCACCTACGACGGCAAGTGCGCCGAGTTGTGCGGCACCTACCACTCCCGGATGCTCTTCAACCTCAAGGTCGTGAGCGCCGCGCAGTACGACGAGTACCTCCGTGGCCTCCGGTCCCAGGGCAACGTCGGCGTCCTCAAGGGCGCGGCCGACGCACGGACGCAGGCGGGCCTCGACGACACCTCTCACCAAGGAGACCAGCAGTGACCGGCGCAGCATTCGAGGCGCGGGGCGCCTACGCCGACCGCAAGCCCCTCGGGCAGCAGATCGTCCGAGTCCTGACCACCACGGACCACAAGCTGATCGGCAAGCTGTATCTCGGCACGTCGTTCGCCTGGTTCCTGGTCGGCGGTGTGATGGCCCTGCTCATCAGGTCCGAGCTGGCCTTCCCGGGCCAGCAGGTCGTCAACGACGAGACCTACAACCAGCTGTTCACGATGCACGGCACGATCATGCTGCTGCTGTTCGCGACCCCGCTGTTCTTCGGGTTCGGCAACATGGTCATGCCCCTCCAGATCGGCGCGCCGGACGTGGCGTTCCCGCGGCTGAACATGTTCAGCTACTGGCTGTTCCTGTTCGGCGGTCTGATCGCCGCCTCGGGCTTCCTCACGCCCAACGGCGCGGCGTCGTTCGGCTGGTTCGCCTACACGCCACTGTCCAACGAGGTGAACACACCCGGCGTCGGGGGTGACCTGTGGATCCTGGGCCTGACCCTCAGCGGTTTCGGCACGATCCTCGGCGGCGTCAACTTCATCACGACGATCATCACCATGCGCGCACCCGGCATGACGATGTTCCGGATGCCGATCTTCACCTGGAACACCCTGGTCACCAGCCTGCTGGTCCTCATGGTCTTCCCGGTCCTGGCCGGCGCGCTGTTCATGCTGGCCTCGGACCGGATCCTCGGCAGCCACGTCTACGACCCGTCGAGCGGCGGGCCGATCCTGTGGCAACACCTGTTCTGGTTCTTCGGGCATCCAGAGGTCTACATCATCGCCTTGCCCTTCTTCGGCATCATCACCGAAGTGATCCCGGTCTTCAGCCGCAAGCCGGTCTTCGGCTACGTCGGCCTGGTGGCCGCCACGCTGGCGATCGCCGCCCTGTCGATGGCCGTGTGGGCCCACCACATGTTCCCGACGGGCGCTGTGGACCTGCCGTTCTTCTCGGCGATGACCCTGCTGATCGCGGTGCCCACGGGCGTGAAGTTCTTCAACTGGATCGGCACCATGTGGGGCGGCTCGGTCTCGTTCGACACGCCGATGCTCTGGGCCCTGGGCTTCCTCACGACGTTCCTGTTCGGCGGTCTGACCGGTGTGATCCTGGCCTCGCCGCCGCTGGACTTCCAGGTCACGGACTCCTACTTCGTGGTGGCGCACTTCCACTACGTGGTCTTCGGCACCGTGGTGTTCGCGATGTTCGCCGGGTTCTACTTCTGGTGGCCGAAGATGACCGGTCGGATGCTCGACGAGCAGCTCGGGAAGATCCACTTCTGGCTGCTCTTCGTGGGCTTCCACACGACGTTCCTCGTGCAGCACTGGCTGGGCGTGGAGGGCATGCCGCGGCGCTACGCCGACTACCTCCCGACCGACGGCTTCACGACGCTGAACCAGGTCTCGACCGTCGGCGCCTTCCTGCTGGCCGCCTCCACGTTCCCGTTCCTGTGGAACGTCTACACCACGGCGAGGAAGCCGTACGTCGAGGTCGGCGACGACCCGTGGGGCTGGGGCCGCTCGCTGGAGTGGGCGACCTCCTCGCCGCCGCCGCGTCACAACTTCGTTCGGCTGCCGCGGATCCGCTCCGAGTCGCCTGCGTTCGACCTGCACCACCCCGAGATCGCTGCCCTCGAGATGGCGCACGACGACGTTCTCCTGCGTGAGGGCGACGGTGCGGATGCGCCGAACGTCAGCGGGCGCCGAGCGCACCTGGAGCAGCAGACCGGCGCGTCCGTCGAGGATGCCGCCACGACCGACGCCCATCGTGACGAGGACGGCCGCTGATGAAGATCGAGACCTACATCTTCGCGATCAATGCTGCCTTCTTCACGATCGTGGCGCCGCTGTACTGGTTCCTGAGCAGAGACCACACCGGCACCGCGGCCCTCGTCATGACTGCGCTGCTCACCTACCTGGTCACGTTCTACCTCGGCTTCCACGCCTCGAAGATGGAGCCGCGCCCGGAGGACCGCCAGGAGGGCGAGATCGCCGACGGGGCGGGGGAGCTCGGGTTCTTCCCTCCCTACAGCTGGTGGCCGCTGTTCGCCGCCGCGACGGCTGCGCTCGGGTTCTACGCCCTGGCCTTCGCCGCATGGTGGCTCCTGGTCATCGCCGCCGGCCTGGCGTCGGTCACGGTCAGCGGCTGGGTCTTCGAGTACTACCGTGGGGAGCACGCCCACTGACCTTGGGTGCACCGGCTTGACCGAGGGGTGGCGCTCCAACATGTGGGGAGCGCCACCGCTCATGTTTTCGATTCATTACCGTCTCGTTGTTACCGTTGAGACAGTCATCTTCTTTCTCCCGGGGGAGCATCACGCATGAACAGCCACGACTCGCCTGCGCGAGCACGGCGCATCGTCGCCGCATTTGTCGCGCTTTCCGCACTGGTGCTGGCCGGCTGCTCGTCCGACGGCGGGGAGACGGACACAGGCGCTCGGGGAGCGAAGCCTGCCGTGGCCAGCGAGACGCCGAAGTCGGCTGCGACCATCTCGACCAGCGTCGACAAGGTCGACGGCTCGGTCCCGGTGGACCACGCTCTCGAGGTGACCGCGGCCGACGGGAAGCTGGACAGCGTGAAGGTGCGCACCGGCGGGAAGCGGGTGGACGGCGATCTGTCGAGCGACGACTCCTCCTGGTCCGCCACGGACCGCCTGGAGCCCGGGCGCCGCTACCGGGTGAGCGCCGTGGCCGTGGACGACCAGGGCCTGCGCACCACGGAGCGCTCCTCCTTCCGCACCGAGAAGCTCTCCCTGGATCGCCAGACCTACCCGTCGATAGCGCCCCTTCAGGGCGAGACGGTGGGCGTCGGGATGCCGGTGATCGTGCAGTTCGACGTACCCGTCACCGACAAGGCGAGCATCGAGCGGCATCTGTCGGTGAAGAGCACTCCGAAGCAGGCAGGCTCCTGGCACTGGATCTCCAGCCAGGAGGTCCACTGGCGCCCCCAGACATACTGGAAGCCGGGTTCGAAGGTGACGGTGGACGCCGACATCAACTCCATCCCGGCCGGCGACGGCGTCTACGGCCAGATGAGCCGTAGCGTCAGCTTCGACGTCGGTGACTCGATCGTCAGCAAGGTCGAC
>DASVBF010000087.1:0-5943 GCA_036375975.1 Nocardioidaceae bacterium
AAGACCACTGAGCCGGCGAAGAGACCTATGGCCACGCCGCCCTCTCCGGCAGAGGTCTCGAACGCCTCCTGGACCAGGTCGTAGGCGACCGCACTGATGAGTACGCCGGCGCCGAAGGCCATGACCAGGCCCAGCAGGCGCGCACTGACAGGGAGCACGAAGGCCAGCACGCCACCGACGACCAGCGACGAGGCGGCGACGGCTCCCCAGAGGAAGGACTCACCCACGGGTCACCTCGGCTCTCAGGGTCGCGGCACCCTCACTGTGAAGTCTCGAGACCCCCGGGGCTTCATCTTCACCGGATGATCGCGATGGGCGGCGATCGGCGACGATCGGCGGGCCTCTTAGGGCGGCACGTACTCGAGGATCCGGCCGAGGTCGCGGAAGCCCACGGCGGCGTACACGCGCTCGGCCATCTCCGTCGACTGCAGGGTGGCCGTCTGACATCCGCGCGCGAGCGCGTCGTGCACGTGCAGCGCCGTAAGCGCGGTGCCCAGACCGCGCCGCCGGGCACGCGGCAGCGTTGTCACGTTGTAGATCCCGCAGTCGTCGTCGAGGTCGAACGCCATCGCGGTCGCGACGCTCTCGCCACCGAGGCGTGCGACCAAGACGTGGAAGGCGTCGTGATCGGCCTCGCTGAGAAGGCCGGGCGGCACCCCGAGGATGCGCAGGTAGTCGAACCAGTCCGGTGGCCCGAGCTCGATCTCCGGCCTGGGTAGGCGGGCGTCGTCGAGCACCATTCCCATCGCTCGCGACGAGGCGTCGAACGAGAAGCCGCGCCGCTCGAGATCGGTGCGCATCGCCTGGTCACTCTCGTGCACCCAGGCTGCAAAGCGCGTGACGCCGGCCGCCGCGTACGCCGCCTTCATCGCATCCAGGGCGTCGGAGCGTTCCGCGGCGCCGAGGTCGCGCTCGAGGAGGGCGTTGTTGTAGACGGCACGCTCCGGCTCGTTCGGGAAGACAGCGGTGGCAACGCCGGAGAAGCGATGCACCGCCGCACCGGTCGCGCCGCGGGCGTACTCCTCCCAGGAGCCCAGCAGGGTCTCAGCCCCTCGGCGGTACAGGTCGGCGTGGGTCAGCACGGTCATCGGGCGACCTCCTCGGTCGCAGGCTCGGCTCCGGGTCTTTTCGGTCGGGCGGCCAGCGCCACAGGCTCATCCGGCTATAGGTGTCCCCTGGGCCGACATGAGCCTCCATCGCCCCCCGTCGCGCACGTAGACATGGGTGTATCGGCTTCGAACCGTCACCTCGCCTCCCGGATGGTGGATGACCATCCGAGTCCGTCCGACCACTATCGCCACCGAGTCACGGTGTCGAGTCACGCGTTCTGCCGGATGTCGCATCACGTCCGCGAACCGAAGTGCGCCCGTACTGATCGCACCGAGCAAGTCGCCCCGGTGTGAAATCTGGCCCATCAGCACGTCGACGATCAGGAAGTCGTCGGTGAGTAGATCGTCGAGCGCGTCGCGATCGGCGGCGAGCAGAGCGTCGAAGAACGACTCGTCGCGGGCGAGCACGTCACGGGTGTTCAGGTCCTTTGCCGATTCCACTGGACTCGGCTCCTTCTGATCAGTGGGTCGCGGTGGGCCCGGCCGAGCGGGACGGCGGACCGGCCGTGGGGCCGCCGTCCCGCTCTGAGCCATGGTCACCGTGGGGGGAACTGCGAGTCGGGGACAGGGTCGGCGAGGTTCGCGGTGGGGGCCTGGGCTGTGTAGCCGATCACCGCACAGTTGATGTCGACCCCGACCGAGCCGTAGGGCGCAGGCTGCCCGGTGGCCGGGTCGACACCGGTCAGCAGATCGGGCCGGGTGGCTGCCAGGTTGAACACGACGTTCTCGTCGATCTGGCGGTTGTTCCTACCTTCCTGCACGGCCTTGTCGGTCCACAGGCCGAGTTGCGCGTCCCAAAGCGGGCTGTAGGCCTGGGCGTGTCGCGGGTCCTTCAGAGTGGGGAAGTCGCCGAACACGTTGAGCAGGTCACCGCCGTTGCGCAGGGAGTCGATCAGCGCGGTGTTGCCCGCGCTGGCGTCCTCTGCCGCGTGACCGTCCTTGACGAGGTGCACGAACCCCTGCGCCTGCTTGTTGCCGGCGCCGGTCTGCCCGTTGATGAAGCCGAAGAGTCGCTCGCGAGCGGAGCCGAGGAAGTCGTCACCGCCGTTGTAGGCGGCCCTGTCGAGCGAGGGCACGTAGGTGGAGCGCTCGAGCACCGCAGTGAGCGGTTGCCCGGCGTCGGTGCTGACGTAGACGATCGGCTGGCCGGCGTCGAAGCCCTTGACGAACAGCAGGTCGGCCCAGGACTCGCGGTACTGACCGGGAGGCGACGGCGCTGCGATGTGCACGCCGAGGACGCGGTCACCGGTGTTGGTGTGGTGGACGACGTCGAACGGTCCGTCGCCGGTGGCCACGATCGGCGCGCTGTAGACGATGTCGGACCCCGCGAGGCGGATGAACGGGCTGTAACCCGAGCGGGCCACCGCACCGGGCTGGAACTTGGCCAGCGGAAAGCCGCCCGGTCCGGGCTGCGCGATCCGCGCGGGGCTGAAGTCCGGCGCCCCTTGGAAGGTGAGTGGGGCCTGGCCGAACCGGTTCTGTTGCGGGCTGGGCGACTCGACGGTCACCGTCTGCACGCACTCCGGGCAGCCGATCGCGAGATTTGCCAGCTTGGGCGCGTAGTTCACGCCAAGGTCGTGCGCCACCCCGGCATCAGAGGCGTCCAAGAGCACATACCAGACCGTCTGTCCGTCGGCCTTCCCCTTGTACAGCGGCAGGCGCACCGTCTCCTTGCTGAGGTCGACCTGGATCGCGTTCTCCAAGGTCAGGTGATCTCGGGGAAGCAGCCCTTCGGTGGGCCCGAGGATCCCCTCCTTGGCAGGCGTCGCGTTCGACCTGACGAACGCCGCGGTGGCGAGCACTGCGGAAGCGGCGACCACGAGAGTCGCCGCGAATGTCACCCACCACCGACGAGACAGGTTCTTCATCGGATGTCCTTCCTGCAGAGGGCCGGGACAGGGCTGGCGGCGAGCCGCCACCGCGCTGCCTCGCGTACCTCTGGTTGGTGTCACCGACGGCGGGGGTCTTACGGGGTCTCACGCAGATGCGAGCGATCTGCTTTCGGTCACTCGGACTGGTCGCGCAGTGCGGCCAGCAGCCCCTCGAAGTCCTCACCGCACGGACCGCAAGCACGCAGGTGCGCAGCGATCCCCGGGTATCGCTCCTCCGCGGCCGCGCCGGCAGCGGTCAGTTCCGCGTAGATGTGCAGCATCTCCATCGCCTCGGCACAACCCACGTCGCGCGGATCGGTCCGCAGGAAGCGGTCGAGCTCTGACCAGCCGTTCATGAGCGCCTCAAGGAGTCATCACGCAGATAACCGTTAGTGGCCAGAGCCGCCCGCAACTTACGCCGAGCATCGAACAAGGTCTTGTAGATCGCATTGCGGTTGGAGCCGAGCTCGATGACCAGAGTCTCCAGCGGGACATCGTTCAGCACGATCGCAACGAACACCCGCCTCTGCCGCGGGGTCAGCTCCTCGTTCACGGCTCGGTGCAGCGCGGCCAGCAGATCTCGCCACTCGGCCTGCTGCGCGGGGTCGAACCCGAACCGGTCCGGCAGCCGATCCCAGTCCTCGGCGTCCAGCGGGACGCTCGGGTTTCGCCAGAAATGCCGTCCGATCTTGGCTGAAACGTTGAAGATGACGAACTTGTACGCCCAGGTCGTGAAGCGGCTCTCACCGCGGAACTCGCCGATCTTGTTGGTGATGGCGAGCAGCGCGTCTCCGGCAGCCTGGTGTGCTAGGTCGTCGAGCTCGGGACCGACGATCCGCAGGTGCGGGCCGCGCCGCCGGACCTCGTTCAGCGCGATGCGCACCAACCTCGCATGCAGCCGTGCAAGTGCTGCCTCCCGCCGCGGTCCCGTGTCGCCGAGTGCCCGGATCCACTCCTCCGACTCCGGATCCAGGCCGGCAGCAGTGGCCCGGGTTCTCCTCCCCCCGGGATCCACCGGTGCCATGACCACGAGGCTAGCCAGACGCGCCGCCGCTGGTAAGACACGCGAACCACGCCGGCACCAACCATCCATGACCGAGACGGCACGACCTGGCCCAGCGACCGAGCTCGCCGGCGAACCTGGTGACCCCGTGGACAAGCAGCCAGCTTCCTACCGCATTCGCCTCGCCCGCCCGGACGAGGTTCCCCGCCTGCGAGAGATCGAGGACGAAGCGGGCACGATCTTCTCCGGCCTCGGCCTCGTCGACGAGGCACTCGACGTGTCGTTCCCCCTGGACGACCTGGCCCGGCTCGTCGGCATGGGCCAGGTCTGGGTGGCCTGCTCGGACGACGACCTGCCCGTGGGCATGGTGCTCGCCTCGGTGCGTGAGGGCGCGGCGTACGTCGAGGAGATGGACGTCCTGCCGGCGCACGGCAGGCGCGGGCTCGGGGGCCGCCTGCTGGCCAGTGTCTGCGCGTGGGCCCAGGAGCAGGGCCACCCGGCGGTCACCCTCTCGACCTTCCGCGACGTGCCGTGGAACGGACCCTTCTACCGAAAGCACGGCTTCCGGGACCTGCAGCCTGCGGAGTGGACGCCTGGCATGCGAGCCATTCGCGACCAGGAGGCGCAGCACGGCCTCCGCGTCGACGCGCGGATGTTCATGCGCCGCGAGCTGGGCGCCATGAGCACCACCCCGGAGTCGCCGCACGATCGCTGGCCGGCGCACCTTCCAGTGGGCGCGCTGCGTGTCGTGCGGTTGAGCTCGCGTTACGACCAGACGGTCACGTTCTACCGGGACACCGTCGGGCTACCTGTCCTCGAGACCTTCCACGACAGCTACGGCCAGGACGGCACGATCCTCGGCCTGCCCGGCAGCCCGGTTCACCTGGAGATCGTCCGCCTGCGGGATGAACCTCCCCCGACACGCGGACGTGATCAGCTCGTGTTCTACCTTCCGGACGTGGCCGCCAGGGAGCGCATCGAGGCCCGGCTGGCCGCAGCGGGCGTCCACCCCGTTGCGCAGATCGACTACTGGGAGGCCAACGGCGGCGTCACCTACCAGGACCCGGACGGCCGGGAGGTGCTGTTCGCGTCCTGGATCTATGGTCGGCCGGAGTGATCAAGCAGGCACGCGCCTATTGGACTTGACGCCCAGAGGCCACCGTTCATGGCGCCGGAGTCCGCTCCCGGACGAGGATGGCGAGCAACTCGCCGACCGCGTGGCCCTGCCACTCGCGGTGGCGCATCGGCTGCCGCGCATCGACGGTGTAGTGGTTGCGCCGCCCAACCCGCTGCCGGGTCAGGTACCCGGCGGCGCACAGGTCCTTGACGATCGCCTGCGCCGCGCGCTCGGTGATCCCGATCCGCTCGGCCACCTCACGCAGCCGGATCTCCGGGTCCGTCGCGATGAGCAGGAGCACGTGGGCATGATTCGTCAGGAACGTCCAGCGCGCCCGTTCCGGGGAGGTCAAGGCGGCGTCCTCTCGTGTTGTTGGGCGAAGAGCTCTTCGCACATTGTCCTCTGGTCGCGGCGGCTATCCGCAATGGTCCCCGTCCTCACGCTCCAGGTCCGCCCTCGCAGTCCGACGTTGACACCGGAACTTGGGTTCGGTATTTTGCATTCGTAGGTGGAGGGGAGTATCCCCCTCGCTCCGGTCGTCAGTACGGCGCAATCGCGCCCGGCCGGAGCGGACCTCGCGGCGACGCCGGCGGGGTCGGGAGAGACCTCCGGTCGAGTCGAGCTGACCGGAGGCTTTTCGTGGACGTTCCGTGGTGGGCGTGGGTGACGGTCGTCGCCGTCATCCTGGCGATGCTGGCCATCGACCTGGTCGCGCACCGCCGCGCGCACGAGGTGTCGGTGCGCGAGGCCGCGCTGTGGAGCGCGATCTGGGTGACCGTCGCGGTGGCCTTCGGGGTGGTCGTCTGGGCGGCGTACGGCCCGCAGGCCGGCGGCGAGTACTTC
>DASVBF010000106.1:0-20561 GCA_036375975.1 Nocardioidaceae bacterium
GCAGGTCACCGAGCACGGGCACCTCATGCTGCGGCGCACGGAGGCCCGCACCAAGGAGTCCGGCGCCACCACCGACGTCGATCCCGTCATGCTCGAGCTGTTCAACAACCTCTTCATGTCCATCGCGGAGCAGATGGGCGAGCGGCTGCGCGCCACCGCCAACTCCGTCAACATCAAGGAGCGGCTCGACTTCTCCTGCGCGCTCTTCGACACCGGTGGTCACCTGATCGCCAACGCACCCCACATGCCGGTTCACCTGGGGTCGATGGGCGAGTCCATCAAGGCCGTGATCGAGGCGAACGCCGGGCACATGCGCCCCGGTGACTCGTACGTCCTCAACAACCCCTACCGCGGTGGAACCCACCTTCCCGACATCACCGTCGTGACCCCGGTCTTCGACGACCTCGAGCAGATCTTGTTCTACGTCGCCTCTCGGGGCCACCACGCCGAGGTCGGTGGGATCACCCCGGGCTCGATGCCTTCCTTCAGCCGCCGGGTCGAGGAGGAAGGCGTCCTGATCGACAACGCCCTACTCACCCGCGGGGGGCGGATGCGGGACCAGGAGATGCTCGATCTGCTGACGGGCGGAGAGTTCCCCGCCCGCAGCCCGCAGGACAACCTGGCGGACCTCCGGGCGCAGCTGTCGGCCAACGAGAAGGGAGTCAGCGAGCTTCGCTCCCTGGTCGACGACTTCGGCATCGACGTGGTGATGGCCTACATGGGTCACGTGCGGGAGAACGCCGCCGAGGCGGTGCGCCGTGTCATCTCCGCCCTGCACGACGGAAGCTACCGCTACGAGCTCGACTCCGGTGCCGTCATCGACGTGACGATCACCGTCGACCGCGAGGGGCGGTCGGCCCACATCGACTTCACCGGCACGTCGGAGCAGCAGCCGGACAACTCCAACGCTCCCTCGTCGGTCACGATGGCGGCCATCCTCTACGTCTTCCGCACCCTGGTCGACGATGAGATCCCGCTCAACTCAGGCTGCCTCGAGCCGATCGACGTGACCATCCCCGAGGGCAGCATGCTGGCGCCCGGCTATCCCGCGGCGGTCGTCGCCGGCAACGTCGAGACCTCGCAGGCCGTGACCGGGGCGTTGTACGCCGCACTCGGGGCTCAGGCCGAGGGCTCGGGGACGATGAACAACCTGACCTTCGGCAACGACCGCTACCAGTACTACGAGACCGTGGCCAGCGGCTCCGGCGCAGGCCCCGGCTTCGACGGAACGGATGTCGTTCAGACACACATGACCAACTCCCGGCTGACCGACCCCGAGGTCCTCGAGTGGCGCTTCCCGGTGCGGCTCGAGGGCTACGAGATCCGGCACGGCAGCGGCGGAGCCGGAAGGTACAGGGGAGGCTCTGGCGGGCGTCGTCGACTCCGGTTCCTCACGCCGATGACGCTCACCCTGCTCAGCAGCCATCGCCGGATCGCGCCGTACGGCATGTCAGGCGGCGCGCCAGGCGCCCTCGGCCGCCAGTGGATCGAACGCGCCGACGGCAGCACCCAGCAGATTGGTGGCCGGGACTCTGTGCAGGTCGAGGCCGGCGACGTGTTCGTCATCGAGACACCAGGTGGTGGCGGGTACGGCGCGTCGGCCTGACGGACGGCTGGTTGTCACATCTTTTATGCGGGTATTGACTCCTTTGTGACGACCCGCCCTTCGAGGCACCAGGGTCACCGCCCAATGGAAGGACCAGCCATGGATGCCACCATCACCGCCTATCTCCTGATCCAGACCGGTGTCGGCGCGGTCGAGGAGGTGCTAGGCACCGTCGTAGCCGACCCGGGCGTCTCCTGGGCAGACCCGGTCACCGGTCCGTACGACATGGTGGCGGCGATCTCCGCCCCGCTCGGTGAGGTGATTCCCCGGCTGCAGGACAAGCTGTCCGGCTCGGGTGCGGTCCGCACGGTGACCTGCCCGACACCACACGGCTGAGTCCGACACCCACGGCGAGGCCGGCGGGTTCACCCCAGCCCGTTCGACCCGCCGACTCAAGGGGACCGGGTCGCGAGCCGGCCCTCGGCGAGGAGATCGAGGTCGACGTCGTCGAGCGTGGTGACGACGAGGTCCGCTCCCGCCGCCGCCAGCAGCTCGGCGTCGTCTGCCCGCGCCACGCCCAGAGCTGCCATGCCCCCCGCCTTGGCGGCCTCGACGCCCGCGACGGCGTCCTCGACCACGAAGCACTCCTCGGGCGCGAGCCCCAGCGCCTCCCCGGCGGCCAGGAAGATTTCCGGGTCCGGCTTGCCACGCGCGAAGTCCCGTCCCGAGAGGTCCGCCGCGAAGACCTCGCGCAGCCGGCGGCCGGAGGCGTCGACGCGTATCTCTCCGAGCATCAGCCCTGCGTTCTTCGACGACGACGCCGCAGCGACCCGCAGCCCGCGGCCGGCCAAGGCGAGCACGAACCGCAGCGCGTCCTGGAAGGGCTGGAACTCGCCCGCGCGGATGAGCGCGGCGACCCGCTCCTGCTTCAGCTCGGCGTAGACCGGGGCCCTCGAAGCGGCGTCAGGTACGTCGAAGTGCTCGAGCGCGGCCCGGGCCCCGCTCAGGCGCGGCTTGCCCGACACGACGTTCTGGTAGACGCGCGAGGTGAACCGCTCCGGGGAGTACTCGGAGCTGATGTCGCTCCAGCGCGTCTCCATCAGCTGCTGAAGCGTCTCGCGCCAGGCTCGTTCATGGGGCGAGTCCACCAGCACGCCGTCGACGTCGAAGATGGCCCCACGGAGTCCCGGCTGCATGGGCCAGACGCTACGCCGGGCGGCCCCCTACGCGAGGGTGAACTTGCATCGCTCGCCCGCGGTCAGCTCGCGGACGTCGTTCCCGACACCGATCCTGACTGGCTGGCTGAACCCCCCGGTCAGGGCCTCGACGTTGAGCTCGCTGCCCTCGATCCCGACTCTGATCGGGGTACCGCGGAACTGCATCAGGAGTGAGAGGCCGTCGAGCGGCTCGCGCAGCCTCGGCTCGAAGAAGACGATGCCCTCACGGACCTCCGTGCCGAGATAGATCCGCTGGACGAGGTCGAGCGTCCCGGCCATCACGCCTGTGTGGATGCCCTCCGGGGTCGTGCCGCCCTGAAGGTCGCCGATGTCGCTGTGCAGCGCGGAGAGGAAACGCTCCCACGAGCTCTCGGAGTCGATCCCCGCCAGGATCCCGGCATGGACGATGAGGCTCAACGTCGAGCCATGGGACGTCCTCATGTCGTAGTACTCGATCGTCCTGCGGATGAGCTCGGGCGAGAGCTCGTAGCCGAGTCGCGCGAAGAGCCGCTCCAGCTCGACGTCGGGGAACAGGTAGAAGAGCATGACCGTGTCAGCCTGCTTGGACGCCTTGTAGCGGTTGGGGTCGTCGCCCTCCGCCCGCAGGATCCGGTCGAGTCGCTGGATGTTGTGGTGGCGGGCCCGCAGACCGTCCCAGTCCAGCTCCTCGAGGTCCTCGTAGCCCTCGAACTGGCTGATGATCCCGTCCGCGTGGAACGGGACGAACATCCGACGGCTCATCTCCTGCCACGTCTGGATCTCCTCGTCGGTGAGCCCGATGCGCCTCCGCAGGGCCTCGCGGCGGCTCGCCGGCAGGAGCTCGAGCACCCGCTGTGCGGTCTCGGCGATCCAGGCCGCCATGACGTTCGTGTACGCGTTGTTGCGCAGGCCTCCCTCGGTGGCGCCCGGGTACTTCTCATGGAACTCGTCCGGGCCCATCACCCCATGGATCTCCCAGCGGCCGCGCTCGGGGTTGTAGTGCGCGATCGAGGCCCAGAAGCGTGCGATCTCGAGCATCATCTCGGCGCCGCAGTCGCGCAGGAAGTCGACGTCGTTCGTGGCGAGGTGGTACTGCCAGACGGTGTAGAAGATCGCCGCGCCGACATGGCGCTGGTTGTGGCTGAGGTCCGGCTCCCACTTCCCCGAAAGCGGGTTGAGGTGGATGGTCTGGGTCTCCTCCTGACCGTCGCTGCCGCTCTGCCACGGGTACATCGCCCCCCGGTAGCCGCACTGACGGGCCGCCTCCCGAGCCTCGCCGATCCGCCGGTAGCGGTACAGGAGCAGCCCACGCGCGATCATCGGCAGCCGAAGGTTCAGGAAGGGGTAGACGAAGAGCTCGTCCCAGAAGACGTGTCCGCGGTAGGCCTCTCCGTTCAGGCCGCGGGCGGGGACGCCGGCGTCGTGGTTGGCGGTCTGCCGCGAGCACACCTGCAGCAGGTGTGAGGTGTGGAAGCGCAGCAGGAAGTGGACGCGCTTCTCACGCGGGAGCTCGACGTCGCAGACCTCCCAGAGCTCGTCCCAGGCACGCGCATGGCCCTCGAGCGCCTCGTCGAAGGTGGGATACCGGGTGGCGCTCTTGACCGCCGCCTCCAACGGCTCGCTGATGCCCCGGTCACGCGAGCTGTAGAGCGCGACGCTCTTCTCCACCCGGATGGTCGCTCCCTCGTCCAGCTGGAGGGCCAGCACCTGCTGGACGTAGTCCTCCGTCTGGTAGGTGGTGCGGTCGACCTCGATCTCCTGCCCGCGACGGAAGACGCGGGTGCGCGCGGCCTCGGCGATCTCGATGCGCGACTGGCGGGTGCGCGTCTTGAGCGCGATCACGTCGCTGCCCTCGATCCGCGGGCCCTGCGGGTCGAGATGACGGCCTTCGAGCTGGCGGTAGCGGGCGACGCCCTTGTTGACCACGCGACCGTCGAGCGCCGAGACGAGCTCGACCCTGCCGGACCAGTTCCGCGACGTGAGGTCCCAGGCGATCGCCGCCTGGTGCATGCGGTGCATGCTCACGAAGCGGCGGCTGCGCAGGCTGGTCTCCCGGCCCTCTCCATCGCGGAAGGTCAGCTCGCGGATCACGAGCGCGTTTCGGAAGTCATACGCGTGCTGGTAGGAGACGAGCTCGACGTCGGCGAGGCGGAACGGCTCGTCTCCCTCGATTCGGAGCTTGAGCAGGAGCCAGTTCGGGAGGTTGACGAGGTCCTCGTTGGGCAGCGGATGGATGCCCATGACGGTCGTCCGCCTGTTGTAGATCCCGTGCGCGTAGGTCCCCGGGTAGTGCGAGCCGCCCGCGTCCTCCCACTCCGCGCAGCCGCGCGTGCAGAAGTACCCGTTGCCGGTCGACGTGAGCGCCTCCCGCAGCCTTTCCTGGGCGGGGACGAACCCGTCGTAGACGAACTGAAAGTCGCTCACGTCCCTCCCCGTGCGAACCCCCGTGAGCGATGCTACCGCCGGGAGGGGAGGCGTAACTTGTCAAACGGTGACCCGGTCGCCCTGCCGCACGAGACCGGGAGCCGTGACCAGCGCGTCAACCCCGAAGCTCACGCCCTCAGTTCCGCGACGGTAGGCGGCCATCGCTCGCAGCACCTCTGCCTCTCGCGCTCCCGTGAGCGGGTCGAGGTCGACCACGGCGCACCGCGGGACGGTTCCGAGCACTCGCACCCACGCCTCCCCGACGCGGATCTCGCTGCCTGCCCAGGAGTCCTCCACGTGGGGCTCCATGTCCTCGGTGTCCACCAGGAAGGTGGACCTGAACCTCGCACTTGCCAGTGCATGTCCCGCCCGCTCGGAGAGCAGGCGCAGGGAGCTGGTCGTGACGAGGGTGACGGATCCGCCGTACACCACCTGCCCCGGCGCGACGGGACGCGTCAGCACCACGTCGTAGCCGAGGTGCTCGGAGAACGCCTCGGCCCAGGGACCGCCGACCACCTCGACAGTGGCGGTCCGACCCCAGTAGTCGACGTCGAGCACCTCCCTCGTCGGGCTCGGCAGTCCCTCGACCAGGCCGGAGGGAAGCTCGACCGAGAGCACGCCTGTGTCCCAGGATGCGGCGGTTTGCAGCAGACTGGGGTTCTCGACCGTGCGCAGGACCCGTCTTCGGTGACGGTCGACGAGGCCGAAGAGTCGATCACCGCGAGGACCGTCAGCGGTGAGCTCGACACTGGGATGATCCCGGTGCCGACCTCCCTTCAACGGGGTGAAGCCGATCCTCGCAACGTGCACACATGCACGATGTCACCACCCTGGTTCCGTGCAGGTGAGTGATACCGGCATCCGAGACCCTCACCGCCGCCCGCTGACCGGGCGAAGCAACGCGTAGGAACTCTCTCGTCCGGAAACACGTTAGGCTTTGCCCCGCCGACAGCGGGCATGCCGCCGCAGCCGATCGGCACCCTACGAGAGGTCCCGGACCCATGTCCGTCGACGAAGTGTTCGACGTCCCCGACGAGGAACGGGAGCGCCGAAAGGGGGAGGCGGACCTCACCTATCGCCTCATCCTCGCGGCCAGACGTTTCGACCGGGCGCTCAGCGAGACCGAAGTCGACCAGCTCCTCGGGCTGTGACCGCCCGGCGATGTGCAGGTGGTCCCAACCGTCGTCTAGACCACGGCGCTACGCGTGTCGGGACGTTCTCGGCGGCGTGTGACTCGTCGAGCTCGTCCAAGCCCACGCCTCGGTCAGGTGCCGTCCAAGCCCCACGCCTCGGTCAGGTGCCGACGTAGGCGGCGAGGTGCTCCCCGGTGAGGGTGGAACGAGCGGCGACGAGGTCGGCGGGCGTGCCCTCGAAGACGATCCGGCCGCCGTCGTGGCCGGCTCCCGGACCGAGGTCGATGATCCAGTCCGCGTGCGCCATGACGGCCTGGTGGTGCTCGATGACGATCACCGACTTGCCGGAGTCGACCAGCCGGTCGAGGAGGCCGAGCAGCTGCGCGACGTCGGCGAGGTGCAGGCCGACGGTCGGCTCGTCGAGCACGTAGACGTCGCCCTTCTCGCTCATCTGGGCGGCCAGCTTGAGACGCTGCCGCTCGCCCCCGGACAGCGAGGTCAGCTGCTGGCCCAGGCTGACATAACCGAGGCCTACGTCCGACAGGCCGGCCAGGATCTTGTGCGCCGCGGGCGTCCTGGCCTCGCCGTCGGCGAAGAACGCCAGCGCCTCGTCGACCGGCATCGCGAGCACCTCGGCGATGTTCCTGCCGCCGAAGGTGTACTCCAGCACCGCCGCCTGGAACCGCCTCCCCTCGCAGTCCTCGCACGGCGACTCCACCGTCGCCATCACGCCGAGCTCGGTGAAGATCACCCCGGCGCCGTTGCAGGTGGGGCACGCGCCCTCGGAGTTGGAGCTGAACAGCGCCGGCTTCACGCCGTTGGCCTTCGCGAACGCCTTGCGGATCGGCTCCAGCAGCCCGGTGTACGTCGCGGGGTTGCTGCGCCGGGAGCCCTTGATGGCGCCCTGGTCGATGACGACCACCCCGTCGCGCTGCGCGATCGAGCCGTGGATCAGCGAGCTCTTCCCGGAGCCGGCCACGCCGGTCACCACGCAGAGCACCCCGAGCGGGAGGTCGACGTCGACGTCCCGGAGGTTGTGAGTGTTTGCCCCCCGGACCTCGAGCGCTCCCGTGGACGTGCGCAACTCGTCCTTCAGGTGCGCCCGGTCGTCGAGGTGGCGGCCGGTGATGGTGTCGCTGGCCCGCAGGCCCCCCACGGTGCCCTCGAAGCAGATCGTTCCGCCCTCGGTGCCGGCCCCGGGTCCCAGGTCGACGACGTGGTCGCCGATCGCGATCATCTCGGGCTTGTGCTCCACCACCAGCACGGTGTTGCCCTTGTCGCGCAGCTGCAGCAGCAGCTCGTTCATCCGCTCGATGTCGTGCGGGTGCAGGCCGATCGACGGCTCGTCGAACACGTAGGTGACGTCGGTGAGCGACGACCCGAGGTGGCGGATCATCTTCGTGCGCTGGGCCTCTCCCCCGGACAGGGTGCCCGCGGGCCGCTCGAGGCTCAGGTAGCCCAGCCCGATCCCGGTGAAGGAGTCGAGCACGTGCTGCAGCCCCGCCAGCAGCGGCGCCACCGACGGCTCCTCGAGGCCACGGACCCACTCGGCGAGGTCGCTGATCTGCATGCCGCACAGCTCTGCGATGTTCTTGCCGTTCACCTTCGAGGCCAGTGCCTCCCGGGTGAGCCGGGTGCCGTCGCACTCGGGACACGTCGAGAACGTGATCGCCCGCTCGACGAAGCGCCGGACGTGCGGCTGCATCGCCTCGAGGTCCTTGGACAGCATCGACTTCTGGATCTTGGGGATCACGCCCTCGTAGGTGAGGTTGACCCCCTCCACCTTGATCTTGGTCGGCTCGCCGTAGAGGAGCTTGTCGAGCTCCTTCCTCGTGAACTTCGCGATCGGCTTGTCCATCGGGAGGCCCGCGCCGCTGAAGATGCGGCCGTACCAGCCGTCCATGCTGTAGCCGGGCACCAGCAGCGCGCCCTCGCTCAGCGACTTGCTCTCGTCGTAGAGCGCGGTCAGGTCGAAGTCCGAGACGTTGCCCATGCCCTCGCACCGGGGGCACATGCCGCCGAGGTAGACGGCGTCGCGCACGACCTTCTTCTCGACCCGTCCGCCCTTCTCGGTGCTCATGACGCCACCCGCGCGCCGGGTCGGGACGTTGAAGGAGAACGCGGTCGGCGGACCGACGTACGGCTTGCCCAGCCGGCTGTAGAGAATCCGGAGCATCGCGTATGCGTCGGTGGCGGTGCCGACAGTCGAGCGCGGGTTGGCGCCCATCCGCTCCTGGTCGACGATGATCGCGGTGGTCAGCCCCTCGAGCCGGTCGACCTCCGGGCGCGCCAGGTTCGGCATGAAGCCCTGCACGAAAGCGCTGTAGGTCTCGTTGATCATCCGCTGCGACTCGGCGGCGATGGTGTCGAACACCAGCGAGCTCTTGCCCGACCCCGAGACGCCGGTGAACACGGTCAGCCGACGCTTCGGCAGCTCGACGTGGATGTCCTTGAGATTGTTCTCGCGCGCGCCGTGCACGCGGATCAGGTCGTGGCTGTCGGCGACGTGCAGCGTCGGCGACTGCGTGTCCGTCCTCGTGGCCATGCTCATGGTCTCTCCATCTGTCTGCCGGGGGTCCTCGCGGCCTCCGTCGGCGTCGCCGGCCTCGATCTAACCACTTTCGAGCGGACCGTCGGCCGCTTCGCCGGAGGCGGTCGTGGCGACGTCGTGGTCACTCAGACCAGCCAGGTGCCGTCGCGCATGAGCGTGCGGCCTGCGATCTCGTTCGCCTCGCGCCACGCCTGTATCCGGACGGGCCGGAGCACGAGGAACACGTAGCCCGTGCTGCCGCGCGGGTCCCAGTCGGCCTGCGCAATGTAGGCCGCTCCCAGCGTGTCGTCCGCGGCGACGTCGACCGCCTTCTCGAGAACGGCGTCGATCATCACCACGTCGCGGGTCGGTCCGACGGCGAGTCGGGCCACCCCGGACGAGGTCAGGTTGCGCGCTGTGACCGAGGACGCCTCCACCGCGACGACCACCCGCTCGTGGACCCAGGCCAGCGACACGGGCACGAGGTGCGGCGCCCCCGCTGGGGACGCCGTGGCGACCCACACGTCGATCGCCTGGGTCGCCAGGATCGCCAGCGTGTCAGCCTTGCGGGTCTCGCGGTCCCGGGCGTCCGCCAGCACCCGGCTCAGCGCAGCTCCTGGATGCGGATCAGGTTGCCGGCGGGATCGCGGACGGCGCAGTCGCGAACGCCGTACGGCTGCTCGGTCGGCTCCTGGACGATCTCGGCGTCGCCGGCCTGCAGCCGCTCGAAGGTGCCGTCGAGGTCCTTGGTGGCCATCAGGAGCATGGCGTAGGTGCCCTTGGCCATCATCTCGGCGATCATGCGGCGCTCGTCGTCGGTGATGCCGGGGTTCGCGGCCGGCGGATCCAGGACGATGGACGTTCCGGGCTGGTCGGGGGGTCCGACCGTGATCCAGCGCATCTTGCCGCTTCCGACGTCGTTGCGGACCTCGAAGCCGAGGGTGTCGCGATAGAAGGCCAGGGAGGCCTCGGGGTCGTCGTGCGGGAGGAAGCTCGCGTGAATGGTGATGTGCATGGCAGCCACGCTAGCTGTGGCTCGTGGCCGGCGCTTCTCGATTCCTGATCGGTCTGGTGACCTGTTTCGCCACGCACGGCGGCATCCCCACTGTCGCGCCCGCCGCCTTCCGGCGATAGACGCTGGGCGGCACACCGACCAGCTCGGTGAAGCGACTGCTGAAGGTGCCCAACGACGAGCAGCCGACTGCGAAACACACCTCGGTGACGCTGAGGTCGCCCCGACGCAGCAGCGACATCGCGCGCTCGATGCGTCGCGTCATCAGGTATCCGTACGGCGACTCGCCATAGGCCCGCCGGAACTCGCGGCTGAGGTGCCCGGCCGACATGTGCACGCCACGGGCGAGGGCCTCGACGTCCAGCGGCTGCGCGTACTCCCGGTCGATCCGGTCCCGCACGCGGCGCAGTCGCGCGAGGTCGCGCAGGTGCTGTGCTTCGGCCGGTCTGCTGCTCACCTGTGCGATCGTGCCACCTCGCGCCGGCCCTGCCTAGCGCCGCCGGCGTCCTCCCCCTCCGTGTCCGCGCTGCCCGGTCTGTTCCATGGTCTGACCCGGACCTGCTGGAGCGGTCCGTCGGTCCACGTGGAGCCTTTAGCCTAGGAAGAAGGTTCCAGTCGTCGCGCCCTGGCAGGCTCGGGCTCGGCGCGTGCGGGCTCCGGCAACGTCAGCCGCTTCAGCAGCAGCGCGTTGACGGCGACAAGGAAGCTCGAGCCGGACATGGATAGCGCCGCGATCTCGGGGCGGAGCACGAGGCCGAAGGCGGGGTCGAAGACGCCGGCGGCGATGGGCAGGGCGATCGCGTTGTAACCCACGGCCCAGCCGAGGTTCTGCCGCATCTTGCGGAGGGTGCCACGGCCGATGGTGAGAGCGGTTGGCACGTCCAGCGGGTCGGAGCGCATCAGGACCACGTCAGCGGTCTCGATGGCGACGTCGGTTCCGGTACCGATCGCGACGCCGATGTCGGCGGCGGCGAGCGCAGGTGCGTCGTTGACGCCGTCGCCGACCATCGCGACTCGGCGACCGGACTGCTGGAGCTCTCTCACCTTGCTGGACTTGTGCTCGGGGAGCACCTCGGCAATCACAGCGTCGATGCCCAGCTCGTCGGCGATGCGCTGGGCGGTGGCCCGGTTGTCTCCGGTCAGCATGACGACCTCGATACGGGCTGCGTGGAGGGCAGCCACTGCCGCGGCCGAGGTTTCCCGGACGGCGTCGGCGATGCCGACCACCCCCACGGCCTGCCCATCGACGGCAACCAGGACCGCGGTCCTGCCACCTGCTGCGAGCTCCTCACGCCGCCCGCCGAGCACGCCGAGCGTGACCGCCTCAGCATCCATCAGACGGGGGTTGCCGATTGCGACCCTGTGCCCTTCGACCTCGGCCACCGCGCCGTGGCCGGCGACGTTGCGGAATCCCGTCGCCCGCAGCACGGGGACACCGCGCTCTTCGGCGTGGCGCGCGACGGCCGCGGCGAGGGGGTGCTCGGACTCGCGCTCGACGGCCGCGGCGAGCGCCAGTAGCCGCTGCGGATCGAGCCCCTCGACGACGACATCGGTGACCTCGGGGTCCCCTTTTGTCAGGGTGCCGGTCTTGTCCATCACCACGGTGTCGATCCGGGCGGAGGTCTCCAGGGCGGTGGCGTGCTTGAAGAGGATCCCGCGCTTGGCACCGAGGCCGGAGCCGACCATGATCGCGGTCGGAGTGGCCAGTCCCAGGGCGTCGGGGCAGGTGATGACCACGACGGTGATGGCGAACAGCAGCGCAGTCTCCACACTGGCTCCCGCCGCGAGCCAGACCAGGAAGGTGCCCACGCCCCCGACGAGCGCGACCAGGACCAGCCAGAACGCGGCCTTGTCCGCAAGCCGCTGCCCGGGAGCCTTGGAGTTCTGCGCCTGCTGGACCAGTGCAACGATCTGGGCGAGCGCGGTGTCCGAGCCGACCTTGCGTGCACGCACCCTCAGGGTGCCGCTGGTGTTCACGGTTGCCCCGATGACCGAGTCGCCTGGAGCCTTGGCCACCGGCAGGCTCTCGCCGGTGACCATGGACTCGTCGACGTCTGATTCGCCGTCCTCAACCACGCCGTCAGTCGCGATCTTGGCCCCGGGCCGGATGAGAAGCAGGTCGCCGACGGTCACCTCGGCGGTGGGGATCTCCACGGGTTCCCCGTCGCGGATCACCAGCGCCTGCGGTGGAGCAAGGTCGAGCAGAGCGCGGATGGCGTCATTCGCGCCACCGCGGGCCCGCATCTCGAACCAGTGACCCAGAAGGACGAAGGCGGTCAGCACGGTGGCGGCCTCGTAGAACACCTCTCCACCACCGGTCAGCGTGACCCCGAGCGAATACAACCAGCCGGCGCCGACGGCCACGGCGACCAGCACCATCATGTCCAGAGTGCGAGCGCGAAGTGCCCGCCATGCGCCGTCGAAGAAGATCCAGGCCGAGTAGAAGACCACCGGCAGGGAGAGCAGCAGGCTGAACACGTCGTCTCGCAGGCCGAACGGGGCGCCCACCTCGAAGCCGAACACGTCGCGTCCGATCGGCGACCACAGAAGGATCGGGACCGACAGCACAGCGGCGACGAGGAACCGGTTGCGCATGTCGCGGACCATGTCGGCCATCGACATTGCGCCGTCGTGGCCGTGCCCCATCGCCTCGTGCGGCGAGACCAGCGGACTCGCCTCTGCTTCGGACGGGATCTCGGCCTCAGCCTCGCGGCTGCTCGGTGTTGCGGCTACCTGAGACTCGGCCGTGGTCTGTGGTTCGACCGCACGAGGCTCAGCCATGGGGTCGCAGATGTGGTGCGGGACGGACTGGCCCTCGCAGTGGAAGCCGCAGTCACGGATCCACTCCCGCAGGTGAGGAATGTCAGTTTGCGCCGGGTCATAGGTGACGGTCGCGGTCTGCGCGACCGGGTTCGCGGCAACATCAAGTACGCCGGGCCGGCGGGAAAGAACCGCTTCTGCGCGATTCTTGCTGGTCGCCCACTGCACCCCGGACAGTTCCAGGACCGCCGTGATGGAAGCATGCGCCCGGTCGTGACGTTCTTGATGGTCGTTCGCGCGACGTGTCATGGCTGTGTCTTCCCGTAGTTCGGTTCGACGCTGTCCGGTCGTGAGTGGGGGGCTCGAGTGTGGTTCATCGCGCCCCCTCCGGAAGGGTGTACCCCCATGGGGTATCCATGCCTGACGATAACCCCTAGGGCTCGGTAATCAAGGGCTGTTCCGGCCCTTCCGGGATTCTGGCTTCGGCGACCAGTGGCCTGGTCAGGTGCCGAGCTTGGCGCGCACCTGCTCGAGCAGCTGCTGCGGCGCGAGCCACATCGACGGGTACTCCCCGTACCAGCGTTGCCTGCCCTGCTTGTCGATGAGCACGAAGCTGTGGCCGGGCAGGCCGGCGTGCATTCCCTTGCCGAGGGTGCCGTACGCCCTGGAGACAGTGCCGTCGTCGAGCAGGAACGGGGTCCTGACGCCGTTGACGTTCATGTCGGCCAAGATCTGCTCGCGCGTGTTCATCACGATCGGCAGCACGGTGATGTCCTCGGCGCCGAAGGCCTTGGCCTGCTTCTCGATCTCGCCCATCTGCACGATGCAGGACTGGCAGCCGGCGCCCTCGTTGAAGTAGAGCACCACGTTCTCGCCGCGGTGGTCTGAGAGCCGGTGCTGGACGCCGCTCGTGTCTGTGAGGGTGAAGTCCGGGGCGGTGCGGGTGGCGCCTGAGGAACGCGGCTTGGAGGTCAGCAGCATCGCGGTGACGATCCCGGCGAGGACGACCGCGACAGCGCCCCAGATCAGCAGCCGCATCCGGTGCTCGCTCCGACGCGACTGCGCGATCGCCGCCTGCGCACGCTCTCGCCGTCCGTTTCGCGCTCCGCGGGTGGGTCTGGTGGACATGTCGGTGTGCTCCTTAGTGACGGTGGGTCTCGGCCGTGTCACCGGTCGTGCCGTGACAGCTACCGGTGGTTTCGTCGTCGGTGTCGTCGACCGGGGTGCCACGACGCCGGTCGCGCAAGGTGGCGAGGACGAACACCGCGGCCAGAGCGAGAACCGCGAGGCCGAGGACCGGCTCGGGGACCGGGTCGCTCCATGTTTCGATCCGGACGAAGACGCGTTCGAGGCCCTTGCCGATCGCGACCTGGAAACCAGGGCCTCCGGTCATCTGGCCGGTGTTGGCCAGGTAGATCACGAACCCACCCATGACCGCGAACCCCGCTGCGACGGCGAGGTTGACTGTGTTGGTGACCAGCACCTTCCCGGCCACTCGGATCCGGACCGGCCTGGCGCGCAGGAACCTACGCTCCCCCAGCCGGAAGCGGTCCCAGGCCAGCGCCATCAGGAAGAGCGGGAAGACCATGCCGAAGGTGTAGGCCAGACCCAGGCTGATCCCGCCGATCGCGGAGCCGGACAGAGCCGACAGCGCCATCACCCCTGCCAGCACCGGCGCGCAGCAGCTGGACGCTATACCGGAGAACACCCCGAGCGCGAAGAAGCTGCCGGTATCGCCGCGAGCGGTGTCGGGGGCGCGCAGGAACGACGGCAGGCTGACCATCCGCCCGGAAAGGGTGAACACGGCAAGGGCCAGCATCAGCGCGCCGCCGGCGTAGTACAGCGGTGCGTGGTAGTTGGCGATCGCCGAGGCGACCAGGCTCATCCCGAGCGTGATCGGCACCAGCACCAGCGCGAGTCCCGCGGCGAACACGAATGTCAGCGGAAGTAGCCGCCAGCGACGGTTCTTCACTGCCACCGCCATGTACGACGGAGCGAGGAAGACGATGCAACAGGGTGCGAACAGCGCGACTCCGCCGGCGAGGAACGCCGCCAGCACCGACCCGGTCGTCAGCAGGCTGCCCACGGCTCAGTCCACCTTCGTCCGGGCGACGGCCGGCCGCTGCCCGAGGATCTTGGCGAGCTTGCGCCGCGGCAACCGGCCATGACTGAAGAACTCCCCGTCCAGCAGCACCAGCGGGCTCATCGACGCCCGGTGGGCCTGCATCAGCCGCTGCCCGGCCTCGCTGCGCACGTCGACGGTCTCCACGGTGAGCGGATAGTCGTCGGCCAGTCCGGCCAAGGCGAGGCGCGCATCCTCGCAGAAGTGGCAGGCTTCGCTCTCGACAACCGTGATCCGGGCCGGTTCGCCTGCCGGCGGTCGCTGGGTCGACATGGGTTCTCCTCGGGGTGCGCGGATCGCTGCTTTCATCACCAGCGTCGGCGGCAACCACGACGAAACAGACCAGGTTGGGTCAAGTTTCGCTGAAGATAGCCGGGACGAAAGTCCCTCAGGGCCGGTGGTCAGGATGCCCACGGCGCGCAGCCGCGGAACCGAGCCAACGACTTCGTCGAGCTTGCGGCGGCGACTAGCCGCTAGTGCTCGGGAGCCGCACCGTGAACGTGGAGCCCTGTCCCGGGCCTCCGCTGGCGACGCTGATGCCGCCCCGATGCGCCTCCACCAAGGACTTCGCGATGCTCAGCCCGATGCCACTTCCTCCGTGGTGCCGGTCGCGGGCAGTGTCGACGCGGTAGAAGCGGTCGAACACGTGGCCCAGATGCTCGGCCGCGATGCCCTCGCCGGTGTCGGCTACGGAGTACTGGATCCAGCGGTCGAGCCGGGTGCACGCCAGGGTCACCGTGCCGCCCGGCGGTGTGTGCCGCAACGCGTTGTCGAGCAGGTTGGTCAGCACCTGTCCGATCCGGTCGGTGTCCGCGAGCACCGGGTCATGGGTGTCGATGCTGGTCTGCAGCCGGACGCCCTTGGCCGCGTACCGCTCCCGAGCCGCACTCGCGGCAGCCTCGGCGAGTGTGGCCGGGTCAACCGACCGCGGGTGGATGTCGAGCCGGCCTTCCTCGGCGTGGGAGACCGCGCCGATGTCCTCGGCAAGCCGGCGCAGCCGAGCGGTGCTGCCGCGGAGAACCCCGAGCGTGGTCTCGTCGAGAACGCGCACGCCGTCCTCCACGGCTTCGAGATGAGCGTCGATGGTGGCCAGCGGGGTGCGCATCTCGTGCGCGAGGTCGGCGAGCATCTGCCGGCGGGTGGTCTCCACGTCCCCGAGGCGTGCGGCGAGCGAGTTGAAGGAGGAGGCCAGCGTCGCGAACTCCCCGCCCAGGCCGGGGTCGGGCACGCGCGCGTCGTACTCGCCAGCAGCGACCTGGCCGGCCGCGGTCGTGACCGGGAAGATCGAGCGCTGTACCCGGCGACTGAAGTACCAGGAGACCGCGAGCGCGGCGACCACAGCCGCCAGTAGTGCTACCGACAGTGACACCAGCAGGGAGGACGCGAACGCTTCCTCCACGTGCTGGCTCTCCGCCTGCGTCTGGGCCACCCCCGCCTGCTCCAGGTGGTCGTGGAAGATGCTCGGCCCGACGGCGGAGGCGACCAGCCAGGTGGTGACCGCGCCGGCCACGAGCACCAGCGCCTGGGCGACCATCAGCCGGCCGGCGAATCCCGTGCGGAGCCCGCCGGTGCGGGAGGGAGCCGGGTCCGTCCCCAGGCCCGTGGCGCCGGCGGAGGTCACTGTCCGGTTCCCATCCGATAGCCGACGCCGCGGACTGTGCGCAAGTACTTGCCCTCGGTGGCGTCGTCGGCGAGCTTGCGGCGCAGGTGGCCGATGTGTACGTCGACCAGGTGCTCGTCGCCGACCCATGCGGGGCCCCACACCGCGTCGATGAGCTGCCGGCGGCTGAACGCCATCCGCGGGTATCCGGACAGGGTGGCTAGCAGGTCGAACTCGGTGCGGGTCAGGGCGACCGGCTCCCCGTCAAGCCACACGTCGCGGCCCACGGGGTCGATGGTCAGCGCGCCGAACGTCCGCGTGGTCTCCGCACCGCTGGCCGCCTGTCCCCGCGGTCGGGGGCGGCGCAGCATCGCCTGCACCCGCGCGATCAGCTCACGAGGGCTGAACGGTTTGGTCATGTAGTCGTCAGCTCCGACGGACAGTCCGATCAGGGTGTCGACCTCGTCGCTGCGTGCCGTGAGCATGACGACGTAGGCGTCGGAGAAGGTTCGCACCTGGCGGCACACCTCGACCCCGTCGAGGCCGGGCAGCCCTAGGTCGAGCACGATCACGTCCGGGTCGACCTCGCGCGCCGCCGTGACCGCGTGGGCGCCGTCATGGCTCAGGGTCACCTCGAACCCGTCCCGCTCCAGGTAGCTGCCGAGCAACGCCGCCAGCTCGGTCTCGTCCTCGACCACCATCGCTCGCAGCCCCGACGGTGGCCTGGAGCCGGCGCCCGGCGGGAAGGAGGTCTCGGGCCGCGACGGTTCAGCAGTGAACTTATCGCTCATGAGCCCCATCGTGTCAGCAGCTGGCCGGACTTACCGGGCCCGCGCGTGAGCCGGCACGTTCTTCAGCGAACCTTCACACGATCGCGACAGGGTCACCAGGATGCGCGACCGATGCTGAAGGCAACAGCCATGAAGGGAGCTGGGAACGATGATGGGTTGGTATGGGAACGGAATGGGCTGGGGCGGCTGGATCGTCATGAGCCTCGTCATGGTCGCGTTCTGGGGCCTGGTGATCTTCGCGGTGGTCGCGATCTTCCGCGGCACCAGCAGCAACAGCCGGCCGGCAGACCGGCCCGCGGGCCGAACTCCGATGCAGATCCTCGAGGAGCGGTTCGCCCGCGGCGAGATCGACGAAGAGGAGTACCACGCCCGCGCCGAGGTGCTCCGCACCGGCGGTCGCCCGGTCCCGCACTAGAACCGGACCGGCGCAGACACACCGACCGCCACTGCACACACCCCAGACAGCGTCCCTCGAGGAGTCCTGCCTTGCCTGACCTGACCCGCCGCCACCTGCTCCGCGGAGCCACCGGTCTCGCCGGGGCCCTCGCGCTGGGAGGGCTGACGGCCTGCAGCACCGACGCCGTCGGACCCACCGCAAGCGCCGTAGCGCGGGCCGAGGCCGCCCGCCGGCGCAGTGGCCGCAACGTGGTCACCGCCCGGCTCACGCCTCGGCCGGTCACGGTCAACCTCGGCGGCCAGGTAGCGCACACCTGGGCGTACGGCGACTCGGTCCCCGGCCCGCTGCTGCGCGCCACCGCCGGGGACCTGCTCCGGATCGAGGTCGACAACCAGCTGCCGGCCGAGACCAGCGTGCACTGGCACGGTGTCGCGCTGCGGAACGACATGGACGGCGTCCCCGGCATGACCCAGGAGCCCATCGGTGCAGGCAGAGCCTTCCGCTACGAGTTCACCGCACCCGACCCGGGCACGTACTTCTACCACCCGCACTCCGGTGTCCAGCTCGACCGCGGCCTGTACGGCGTGCTCGTGGTCGATGACCCCGCCGAGCCCGGCAAGTACGACGAGGAGTGGATCGTCGTCCTCGACGACTGGGTCGACGGCACCGGCCGCACCCCCGATCGGGTCTTGGCCGACCTGCGCACCGGCAGCGACCGCGGTGAGGGCGGCATGCACGGGATGGGAGGCATGGACCACGGTTCGATGATGGGCGGCGGAATGGCGCACACGGGCGGCGCGATGCAGTCCCGGCTGCTCGGCGGCGCGGGGGACGTCAGCTACCCGCACTACCTGGTCAATGGCCGCACCGCCGACGCCCCGGCGACGCTGACCGGCAAACCGGGTCAACAGATCCGGATCCGGTTCGTCAACGCCGGCTCGGACACCGCGTTCCGGGTCGCGCTCGGTGGGCATCGCATGACCGTCACCCACACTGACGGCTTCCCCGTCATGCCGGTGCCCACCGACGCGCTGCTGATCGGCATGGGTGAACGGTTCGACGTCACGGTGACGCTGGGTGACGGCGCCTTTCCGCTGGTCGCCTCCGCTGAGGGCAAGAAGGGCCAGTCGCTGGCGGTGGTCCGCACCGGGAGCGGCCGGACTCCGGCGGCGGACGTTCGACCACGCGAGCTCACCCGACGAGTGTTGTTGGGGAGCAACCTGACCGCGGCCGCCGCCGTCCGGTTGCCGAAGCGAGCGGTGGACCGGCAATACGATCTGGTGCTCAGCGGCACGATGGGGCCCTACCGGTGGACGATCAACGGCAAGACGTTCCCCGACACCGCACCGCTTCCGGTTGGTGACGGTGAGCGGATCCGGCTGCGGTTCGCCAACGCCTCGATGATGTTCCACCCGATGCACGTCCACGGCCACACCTTCGCGCTGCGAGACACGGGGGTGCGCAAGGACACCGTGGTCGTCCGGCCGATGCAGGTCCTCGAGGTCGACCTGGACGCCGGCAACCCCGGCCAGTGGGCCACGCACTGTCACAACGTCTACCACGCCGAAGCCGGCATGATGACGACCCTGTCTTACCGGAGCTGAGTCACTGCTGAGCGGCGAAGGAAAGCCGGCACCAGCACGATGACCACGGGTCCTCCGACCGAGGGCACAGGCAGTCGCGGCCCGCGGATCGGGGTCCTCATCCCTCCACAGGAGAGACGCGGCGCCTGGTGATGCTCACGATGTCGGCGCCCTCCGCTCAGCTCGCGCCTTGATGCCCTGGAGCATCCCGGTCTCCATGTAATGATGAAGTGGGTCCGCCACGAAGAAGTCGAACCCCCGGATCGCAAGATCGAGTCCCGGAACGTGCTCGACCGTAGCCCGGAGCGCCCGGGCGGGTAGCGGGGCATCCGGCGCGACAGCGTGCACGGCGGGTCTGATGTAGCCGTTTCCGCGGTACCTGACGATCAGCCTCGTGCAACCGCCAGGCAGCGGCCTCAGGATGAAGGCCTCGGCGTGCACAAGGTGCTTGAACCGCTCCATCTCGTAGACCTCGACCATCGCCCCGCCGCCGTACGCGAACCGGTCCCCGACCTTCAGATCCTGCAGCTCGGGATGGATCCGGGTGGCGGAGTGCCCGTCGAGGTAGTGGATGCCGAGGGGTCGCTCCACCCACTCGTGGGTGTAGAACCCGGCGCGGTCGCTGCCCATTTGCACGATCCACGGCCATACCTGTTCCGGCGGCGCCTCGATGGTGATGGCGCGGGTGCTCTGCGTCAGGGGCGTGGGCTCGAGGTCGTCGCCAGGCAGCGGCTCCGTGGCCTCCCGGTCGGTCGCGCCCCAGCGGAGCATTCTCGGCCTCCACGCCAGATAGACGAGGACCTCCGCGGCCGCCGCTGCGACGGCCAACTCGATCATCCCTCGGCGGTTCATCACGCCTCCTCCGTCTGCCCTCATCACCAGTCTCCGGCTCTCCAGGGCAGAGGGTCGAGTCTCGCTCTGTCATTGATGGCGTCGCTACCGACCACGCATGACCGCGCATCACCCAAACCGGGGGTCCAGCGTCGCGATCGTGGTTGCTGAGGGAACCGGTTGCAGCACACGTGCACCGTGAATCGGCGACGATGGGCCACGTGAGGAGGTAAGCGGAGTGAGCACGAAGGGCTTCGCCCGGACCCGCCTGCCGAAGCTGACCCGGTTGTGGGTCCAAGGGGCCCTGCATCCAGTCGCGGCCATGCGGTCGTTGCCGGACACCGGCCCTCCCCGGGTGGGCTTCACCGCGGTGCTGGCCCGGTTCACGGTCCAGGACCTCGCGCAGACACTGCCACTGGCGTTGCTCGGTTCGCGACCTTTCACGCCGGCGAAGGTGCCAGTCAGGCCAGAGCACCACTACCGCGCCCAGGTGATCTTCCTCCCCGGCTTCGGGCTGGCGGAGTGGCTGCTCATGAGCGGCGCGGCCCAAGCGATGCTCCGGTTGACCGGTCAGCAATCGGACGTCCGCCGGGTCATGGACGTGATCGGCCTGGGGATGCTCATTCCCATGCCACC
>DASVBF010000107.1:0-8319 GCA_036375975.1 Nocardioidaceae bacterium
CACCCTCGGGGACGTGACGCGGTTCCAGGAGGACCTGACTCGCCGCACAGGCCGCGACACCGCCGTCGTCGCGAACGCCGAGCGTCCGGTGCCGCTGAGCTTCTCGTGGGCACTGACGCCCTTGCACGAGACGCTCGAGGAGCTGCTCACCACGAACCAGGCGCCCGTCTACGTCGTGCACTTCACCCAGGCGGCCGCGCTGGAGCGTGCCCAGGCACTCACGTCGATCAACGCGGCGACACGTGAGGAGAAGGACCGGATCGCGGAGATGATCGGCGACTTCCGGTTCAGCGCGGGGTTCGGCAAGACCCTCTCGCGGCTGGTCCGCCACGGCATCGGGGTGCACCACGCGGGGATGCTGCCGAAGTACCGCCGCCTCGTCGAGCAGCTCGCCCAGGCCGGCCTGCTCAAGGTCATCTGCGGCACCGACACCCTGGGCGTCGGCATCAACGTGCCGATCCGGACGGTGGTCCTCACCGGCCTGACCAAGTACGACGGGCGGCGGCAGCGCGTCCTCAAGGCCAGGGAGTTCCACCAGATCGCGGGCCGTGCCGGCCGGGCCGGCTTCGACACCTCCGGAGCGGTGGTCGTACAGGCTCCGGACCATGTGATCGAGAACCACAAGGCGCTGCAGAAGGCCGGCGACGACCCTAAGAAGCAACGGAAGGTCCAGCGGAAGAAGCCGCCCGAGGGCTTCGTGTCCTGGACCGAGGACACCTTCCATCGGCTCGTCGCCGCCGAGCCCGAGCCACTGCAGAGCCGTCTGCGCGTGAGTCACGGCATGCTGCTCAACGTGATCGCCCGGGAGGGCGACCCGTTCGAGGCGATGCGGCGGCTGCTCCGTGACAACCACGAGGACTCCCGGAGCCAGGTGCGGCTGGTGCGGCGCGCCGTCGCGATCTACCGGGCGCTGCTGGCGGCCGGGGTGGTCGAGAAGCTCGAGCAGCCGGACCCCGACGGGCGCACGGTCCGGCTGGTGGGCGACCTCCAGCTCGACTTCGCCTTGAACCAGCCCCTGTCGACGTACGCCCTCGCCACCCTCGAGACGCTCGACCCGGAGTCGCCGACGTACGCCCTCGACATCGTCTCGGTCATCGAGGCGACCCTGGACGACCCTCGCACTGTGCTCTATGCGCAGGAGTTCAAGGCGCGCGGTGAGGCGGTCGCGGAGATGAAGGCCGACGGCATCGAGTACGACGAGCGGATGGACCTGCTCGAGGACGTCACCTACCCCAAGCCGCTGCAGGACCTGCTCGAGCACACCTACGAGGTCTACCGGCGGACCCACCCGTGGATCGGGGAGACGCCGCTGTCGCCGAAGGCCGTGGTGCGGGACATGTACGAGCGCGCGATGACCTTCGCGGAGTACGTCTCCTTCTACGGCCTCGCCCGGTCCGAGGGCATGGTGCTGCGCTATCTCGGAGACGCCTACAAGGCACTGCGGCAGACAGTGCCCGACAGCATGAAGGACGACGAGCTCACCGACCTCATCGAATGGCTCGGCGAGGTCGTGCGACAGACCGACTCCAGCCTGCTCGACGAGTGGGAGGAGCTCACCCATCCGGGCGAGACGTCGGCCGAGCTGGTCGAGGCGCACGTCCGGCCGGCCGAGCCGCGCCCGATCACCGCGAACGAGCGCGGCTTCCGGGTGCTAGTACGCAATGCGATGTTCCGCCGAGTGGAGCTGGCGGCCCGGCGTGCGTACGACGAGCTGGCGGAGCTCGACGGCGACGCAGGGCCGGACGCCGAGGCCTGGCGCGAGGCGGTCGAGGCGTACTACAAGGAGCACGAGCGGATCGACACAGGCCCCGATGCTCGCGGCCCGCACATGCTCCTGGTGGAGAAGGAGGGCCGGACCTTGCGGGTCCAGCAGATCATCGGGGACCCCGAGGGAGATCATGACTGGCGGATCGTGGCTGACGTCGACCTCGACGCTTCCGACGAGGCGGCCGACCTCGTCATGACGGTCCAGGGGCTCGTGCAGCTCTGACCGAGGACCAGCGCTCTGTGGCCGGATGCCTGGTCAGACGTCGCCGTTCTCCGGAGGCAGCAGCCCGTCCTCGAGCGCACGCTGCCGCAGCTCCATCCGGGTCGAGGCAGGTCGGCCGGCGTCGGCGTACCGCTTCCTGATCCGCGACAGGTACGTCTTCACCGACTCGACGCTGACCGGCGGGTCGAGCGCGGCCGCCGTCTCGGCGTACTTCATGCCCGTGGCGTAGAGGCGCAGCACCTCGGTCTCCCGGTGCGTGAGATCCACCGGTTTGGTGCAGTTCGGCGGAATCCACTGCTCGCCCTTCGACACCGCGACGATGGCGCGAAGCAGCTGGAGTGCCGGGTCGTTCTTCCAGACCAGCCCGCGCGCCGCCGAGCGAGCCAGGATCGGCACCGACTCTCGGTGGCTCCGGTCGGCGTACAGCAGGACCGCAAAGCCGTTCTTGTCGAGCACCCTGATGTTCTCCTCGGCGTCGGAGCGGTCGTGGAGCCGCACGTCGAGGAGGACGACGTCGAAGTCGTGGCGGGTGCGGAGCAGCCCTTGGACGCTCGCAGCCCCGGCAACGAAGCGCGCAGGCGAGTTCTGGGTCGAGAGAAGTGCTCGCACTCCCGCAACCAACAGATCGTGGTCGTCGACCACGCCAACCTTGATTCGGTCCCCCGTGTCCACCCCTGCTCCCCAGTTTCCCGCCCCTTTCAGGCAGGTTACCTCCGGGACTCCGGGCTGTCCCCTCTTCGGCGGACGCGGGGGGAGCTGACCGCGATCTGAGGAGTTTTTACCTTTGTTTATGCGGCGATTCGTCTTCTTGCCCTCTTGAGGTGCATCTCGCTGCGGACGCCGATGCCCCACGGGCGCCGATGCCCCACGGCCCGCCGACCCGACGGTCGATAGCCTCGCCTGGTGACGAGCACGGAGCAGAGCCATCCAGGAGGCGTGGGTCCGGTCACCCCGGACGGCGCATCGGAGTTCGACCGCGCCATCGCCGTGGCCCAGCGAAGGGAGGGCGTCTACGACGGGCACCTTGACGGCATCTGGAGCATCGGCGCAGGGATCAACGGCGGACTCCTGCTCGCAGCCTGCGCGAACGCCCTGCGCCTGGCGTTCACGGAGGAGGAGCACCCCGACCCGATCTCGATCAGCGCCTACTTCCTCTCGGCCGCCTCGGAGGGGCCGGCAACCTTTGCCACGGAGGTCCTCCGCACGGGCAGGAGCATGTCGACCGGTTCGGTGAGCCTCAGCCAGGTGGAGGACGGCCGGGCGGTCGAGCGGGTCCGTGCGCTTGCGACGTACGGCGACCTGAACGCTCTGCCGGACGACGTCCAGACCACTGCGGTGGAGCCGGAGCTTCCCGACCTGGAGAAGTGCATCGGGACGAACCTCGCTCCCAGGTCGTTCCGCTCGAAGGCCCCGCTGCTCGACCGGTTCGACCTCAGGCTCGACCCGGAGACGGCCGGGTGGGCGGTCGGCAAGCCGACCCGACGAGGGGTGATCAGGGGCTGGCTCAAGATGGCCGATGGCCGGGAACCGGATCCGCTGTCGCTGTTGCTCGCCGTCGATGCGTTGCCGCCGGTCACGTTCGACCTCGGCCTGCCGGGTTGGGCGCCGACCCTGGAGCTGACGGCTCATGTCAGGGCAGTTCCTGCACCTGGGTGGCTGAAGGTCGTGCACTCGACGCGGAACTACGCCGGGGGTCTCCTCGAGGAGGATGCGGAGGTCTGGGACTCGACCGGGCGGTTGGTCGCCCAGTCGCGGCAGCTGGCGCGGGCTCCGAGACCGCGGCGCTGAGTCAGGCCGCGTCGACGAGTGCTTGGAGACGCTGCTCGAGCGGAGTCCCGCGCACCCGGGCGGTCGACCGAGGCCGGCGGAGCTGACGGGTGCCGGTGTTGTCGACGAGGAAGATGCTCCCGTGGGGGCTTCGCCACAGGTAGATGCCGGGGAAGGGCTGCTTCAAGGTCCAGCCCGCATGGGTCTTGACGCGATGGTGGTAGCCGGTCATCGCGCCGAGATTCTCCAGGCCGGTCTGCCCGGGCGGCCCGCCGTCTCGGGGTGGACGGTAGGCGATGGTGTGGTCGGCCTGCTTCTTGCGAGCGGTGTTCGGGGCGAACGGGAACACGTCGGCAGGGGTGCGCAAGTGCAGCGCCTCGCGGAGCCGGTCGGGGGTTTCGTAGCCGTCGACCGGGGACATCGTGGCCGGGTCGATGACCGGCTTGACGACGAAGTTGGCGTGGGGGCCGAGGAAGTCGCGGATGTAGAGGGCGGTGATCGGCCCTTCCCCTTCCCAGCGGGCGACGCCGTTGCCGCGGGTGAGGGTCTCGGCGTGCAGGTGAAGGTAGAGCACGACCGTGGGCAGCAGCTTGTGAGTTTCGAGCTCGAACCCGCCGCCGCGGCACCGGCAGTTCGGAACCGAACCGGGCCGAAAGTGTGTGAAGAACGCCTCGGCGCCGGCTGAGGCGCCTTCCGGTGAAGTGCCTGCGCCCTGGTCGTCCGGCCCTGCCGGACCGTCCGGGGCGGAATCACCGGTCGTGTCGTCAGCGTTTGCGCCGGTGACGACGGCTGGGCGGGCGGTCTTGAGAGCCTGGAGGAGCGCGATCGCCTCGGTTGGGTTGGCCATGAGCAGAACCGCCTTGGTGCGCCGGCGGTCCTCGTCGTCAGTGTCGCCGAGACTGCGCAACCCATCGGCGAGGTAGGCGATGGTGGCGTCGATTCTGGTCATCTCCGCGGCACCGGTCTTGACGTAGAGGGTCTTCTGGCCGTGGTCGTTGGACTGCCCGACCTTGGCGAAGCGCTGCTCGGCGGCGACGCGCTCGCGTTCGGCAGCGGCCTCGGGGCAGGCGTCGACCACCCTGGCCGCCAGCAGCTCGGCGAAGCGGGACCAGGGCAGCCGACCGTCGGCGTACTCGGCCAGCTCCTTGTCGACGGTGGCGGCCTGTCCCTGGGTGAGCTCGCGGGTGGCTTGAGCGACCTTCGACGCGATCCAGGCAGGAGCCTCGTCGGCAAGGACGCGGGCCCAGAGCTTCGGCAGCCGGTGGCGGGTCTCTAGAGCGTCGCCGACCAGGCGGCGCGCAGACCACGTGGTCATCCCCAGCTCGGCAGCCATCTCGGCGATCGCGAACTCCGCGACCAGTGGTGCGCCGTCTCCGGCGACCTTGATCGCGCGTTCGCTGCCCGGCGCAGTGCGCAGTCCACCATCCCGGCCGGCGACGACATGGTAGAGGTCGGCGAAGTGGGCGGCGAGGACGAAGATGTCACGGGAGGCGCGGTCGCGGATCCGTCGTAGGTCGCCGAACGCGACCAGCGCCTCACCCGCCCCCAGCTCCTCGACGTCCGCCACGACCATGGGAAGGACTCTAGAACCCGCCACCGACACTTTCCCCTCGGCGAAAGCCCTTACCCACAAGGGGAAACTCCCGCTCAGTCGAAGCTCGACCGCTTCATCGCGAAGACGTGGCGACGCCCGGGGTACTCGGAGAGGGACCACAGCTCGTCCTGCGAGGGCCAGTAGGCGATGTCCTCGACGCCGACGGGCAGCATGCGCGCGCAACGTCGGAACGAGCCAGGGCATCCGACATGGACCGACCCCCTCCAGTAGCGGCCGGCGCTCGAGTTGAGGTACCAGCGCTGGTCGACCTTCGTCGCTCCCTGCATGCCCTCGACGCCCTGGTCGACCGACAGCGGATGCGCGGCGCCGTCGGCGGACAGCCGCAGGAGCGAGGTGGCGGGGTCGATCGAGAAGTCGAGCAGCCTGGTGGTTCTGCGCGCCCGGCCGTACTCACCGGCGAGGAGGTGGGCCTGCGCGTTCGCGCGTGCCAGCGAGAGGAAGGAGTAGCGCATCGGCTCGTGGCCCGGGTCCGCGAGCCCTGTGTAGGAGAAGCGCACCGGCAGGAGGTAGCTGTACCCGAAGCTCCCGGTCGTCCTGGCGAGCCGGTCCTGGTCGCCGAGGTCGCCCACACGCATCAGGTCGTCGACCCGGAAGGTGAGGATGCCACGGGCGGTCGCGGCGACGTGCAGGTGCCGGCCGTGCCAGACGATCCCGCCCGCGTGCACCTCGACGGGGCGTACATCGACTGAGCCGTCGCCGCGGGTGAACGCCTCCACGAGCAGCACGTGCCGGTAGCGGAGCCGTTCGAGGTCCACCACGGTGACGCGCGTCCCCATGTGGAGCCCGTGGAACTCCTTCGAGTACCAGCTGGTCATGACGACCCGTCGCCCGTCGTACACCTCGCTCTCGTCGTGGTCGGCCGAGGTCGTGATGCCCTGTGGCCACCACCGTTGGCTGCGCACGTCCTCCTCGTCCCACTGGAAGCCCCAATGCGCTGCGGGGGCAGGAACCCGCGCGACGGATGCCGACCTGTTGAGGTCGGCCAGGAGCTCGGACAGCCGGATCCGGCCGCCACCCGTCGCGGAGAGGGAGGCGGCGAGCGCCTCGATCTCCTCGGCGTGCGCGGCCTCGGGGCGCAGGTGAACGCCGGCCTCCATGCGCCTCGTCCCTCCCGACTACATTGGCACTTCGAGTCCTGCGCGAACCTACCCGAAGGAGGGCGTGGTGGTGCTCGTGATGGGCGCGGCGATCGTGCGCGACGGACGCGTGCTGGCCGCCCGACGCACTTTTCCGGCGCACCTTGCCGGTGGCTGGGAGCTCCCGGGCGGGAAGGTCGAGCCGGGTGAGGTGCCCGAGCAGGCGGTGGTCCGCGAGGTCGCCGAGGAGCTCGGCTGCTCCATCGAGGTGACCGGACAGCTCGCGGGAGAGGCCGACATCCGCGAGGGCTACACACTCCGGGTCGCCGTCGCACGGTTGCTGCACGGCGAGCCGATCCCCCGCGAGGACGAGCACGACGCGGTGCGCTGGCTCGGCTCGGGCGAGCTCGACGCCGTCCGATGGCTCGCACCGGACCGGCCGTTCCTCGAGGAGCTGCGCGAGATCCTGCTCGACGCCTCGGTCGGCTCACGGGAGGAGGTCGCCCGATGACCAGGCTGCGTGCGGTGTTCGACGAGGAGGACGACGCTCGGGCGGCCGCCGCCCGGCTGGTCCACGACGGCTTCGAGGCGGTCGTCTCCCGAGAGCGGCTCGCGGGCGAGGACGACGACGAGGACCACCCCTGGGCAGTCGTGACGGACGCCCCGGAGTTCGTGCTGGACGTGCTCGTGGAGCGCTACGACGGCTGGCTGGACCACGACTCGGCGATGGGCGAGGTGGGGTCGGTCGACGTACCGCCACCGCCGGCGCTGCCTGACGCCCCTCGCCGGATCAAGGGTCACTTCACCACCGATGGCTGAGAGCCGGACGCCGGGTCGCCGCTAGCCCGGTGGTCGTCGGTTCCGCTCCAGCTGGCGGGCGATCCAGTCGGGCTCCAATCCCTCACCGAACCCTCGATCCGCTTGGTCTTGTGCAGCCCGGAGGCGCCGGCGGCGGGATCGTCGAGCCGCGGCGACGACGAGGCAGCCGGCCGCGGCGACGAAGAAGACCAGGTCGAACCCGGCGTCGAACCATACGCCGGGCCGCTCCAGCAGAGCCCGCGACGGGTCGCTCGGGTCGACGTACACGGTGACGGGCACGTCGTGGGCGGGGACCGGTCGCGGGTCGTCGACGGTGTACTGCTCGCCCCGGATGCGGTAGTAGACGAGCCCCTCGTGGTTGGTGCCGCTCACGCGGTCTCCGGTCCAGAAGAGCCAGGTCGGGAAGGACGACTGGACGAGCACCACCAGCAGCCCCAGGAGAAGGAGCCCGGTCGCCACCTTGGTGGACGGGTGCGCGAACCAGTTCTTGAGGCCTCCGGCCGAGCGCTTCGCCATCGCGTCCCTCCGTCCCAGCGACGGGATCCACGCTAGCGACGGGGAAGGCCGCTGGCGAGCACATCAGGCCCGGCTCCCCTGGCCCCACCACGGCGGACGGTCCGCCGGGGTGCTGGCTAGGCTGGCCGCTATGGAACAGCGGATGTTGCTGGTGCACGCGCACCCCGACGACGAGAGCATCAACCACGGCGCCACGATGGCCAAGTACGCCGCCCGCGGCACCGGAGTCACCCTGGTGACGTGCACGCTCGGCGAGGAGGGAGAGATCCTCGTCCCCAGCCTCGAGCACCTGGCCTCCGACAAGACCGACAAGCTCGGCGAGCACCGGATCACCGAGCTCGCCAACGCCATGAAGGAGCTCGGCGTCACCGACTACCGGTTCCTCGGCGGCCCGGGTCGGTACCGCGACTCCGGCATGGTCTGGCACGAGGAGGGCCACGCCACCCATGGCGACGACGTCAAGGAGGGCACCTTCTGGCGCACCGATCTGCTCGAGCCCACCGCGCTTCTGGTCGAGATCATCCGTGAGGTGCGCC
>DASVBF010000357.1:0-3321 GCA_036375975.1 Nocardioidaceae bacterium
CGAACTGGTGCTCCTGGTCGGGCAGGTGGGCTCCGGCAAGTCCAGCCTGCTCTCCGCACTCGCCGGCCTCATCGAGCACTCCGGCGTACTGCTCTGGAACGGGCGGGAGGTCACCGACCCTCAAGCGTTCCTCCGGCCCGCGCAGGTCGCCCACGTCGCCCAGGTGCCGCGGGTGCTGTCCGGCAGCTTCTCCGACAACGTCCTGCTGGGCCACCTGCGGGCCTTCGACGACCCGGTCTCCGCCGCCCGGTTGGCACGCGACATCGACGAAGCCGGTGGGAAGGACGCCCTTGTCGGGCACCGTGGCGTTCGGCTCTCCGGCGGACAGGTCCAGCGGCTTGCACTCGCACGAGCGCTGGCTGCCGACGCCGAGCTGCTCCTGGCCGACGACGTCTCCAGCGCACTCGACGCCGCTACCGAGATCGAGCTGTGGGCAGCCCTCCGCCAGCGGCGGACAACCGTGATCGGCGCCACCGCGAAACGGGCAGCCCTCGCCCAGGCCGACCGGGTCGTCGTGCTCGTCGGCGGCGAGGTCGCCGCCACCGGCCCCTGGGACGAGCTGGCACCTGCGTGGAGTCACCTCGCAGGTTAGTCCGGGTCTCCGAGGCTCGAGATGCGCGTCCCTGTCGCGGCGAAAAGACACGCGGTGAGGAAGAGCGGTTTCTGCCGAGCTGGCGGCATGTTGATGGCCGCAGCAATCCTGGTTGCGCAGGAAGTAAGGCTCGAGGAGCGGAGAACTCAGCCGATCGTCACTTTCCCGTCATCCTGGATGCGCCACGAGGGATTGTGCGCGATCTCCCAGACGATTCCGTTCGGGTCCTGTACGTGTGCGTGGTAGATCCCGCCGAAGGCACCCTCCTGAGGAGTCTTGAGGACGGTACCGCCCGCTCGCTGCATGACCTCAACGACGTTGCGGACGGCTTCGGGGGAATCGACGTTGTGGGACAGAGTCAGCCCAGACACCGATGAGTAGTCGGCGCCGGTGGCGATGTCGGCGTTGAACTTCGCTGAGTCGAACAACCCGAGCACCAGCCCGGGCGCGACCTGGAAGAAGATGATCTCGCCTGGGACGTCCAGCAGTGGCTGCCAGGTCAGGCCCGTGACATAGAACGACCGGGCCGCCTCCAAGTCGGCGGTGCTGACGGTGATGAAGTGCAGTGCCTGATCCATAAGACTCCCCTCCGTGACCCGACGGCACGTGCGGGACTCGTCGCCCATTGGAGTACCACCGCGGCGGCACCCATGAGGACATTGGCGCCGAGGTCACGAACTCCTCACGGTGGTAGTTGTCTGCGTGCTGCTCCATCCTGACATCACCTGCACGGAAAGACCGGTCGCACAATAGGCGTGCTCCTGGGGGTCGCAGGCGGCTGGAGTGACGCACCCATCTCGGCGAATCCGGACACCCCGATCGCGCACATGAGGAGTGTCTGCTCGCTGAGCAGCTAGGTAGTGGCCAATGCCGCCATCGCGATTTGCATCCCGCGGTCGTCATACGCGGGTTCGCGCATCTGGTTGGTGGCGTAGGCGACGACCAGTTGCCGGGTCGGGTCGATCATCACCAATGCACCACCCCAACCTCCCCAGCCGTAGGTACCGCCGAGCCGGCCATAACCAAGACCCCAGCTGACCGGCATACCGAGGACCCGGTCCTCGCCGGAGAACTGCTCCGCCCAAGCCAGGTCGCAAGTCTCCGGGGCGAGCAGCCGTACCGAGCCGAGGGTCCCGCCGCACGCCATCACCGACTGGACCAGGGCCACCGAACGGGCGTTGCCAAAGCCGCTGGCGGCTGGGATCTCGGAGCGGCGCCACTCGGCGCTGTTGGCGTCGCGGACCGACATCGGCGTGCCCACGGTCGCTGGGGGGTCCTGGGCCGAGGAGCCGGCGGTGTAGTCCTCCTCACGGCCGGCGGGCGGGATGGTCAACGCCAATCGGCGGTCCTGCTCGACCGGAAGGCTGATCCAGAAATCCGCCTCGAGCGGTCCGGCGACCTCCGCGGCGAAGAAGGCGCCGATACTGAGGCCGGTGATCCGTCGGACCAGCTCGCCGACCAGGAATCCTTGGGTGAGGGAGTGGTAGCCGACCGCCGTACCCGGCTCCCACTGCGGGGCGCTCGACGCGAGCCGGCTGGTCGCCGCGGTCCAGTCGTAGAGCTCGACCACCCCACCCTCCCAGTGCGGCAATCCCGCGGTGTGCGCCAGCACGTGCCGGACCAGCACGCTCTCCTTACCCGCTGCCGCGAACTCCGGCCAGTACCGGGCGACTGGGGCGTCCGGGTCCAGCAGCCCGCGGTCTACCAGGATCAGCGCGCACAGGGCGGTCATCGTCTTGGTCACGGAGAAGACGTTGACGATCGTGTCGCGCTCCCAGCCGCGGGTGCGGCTTCCGTCCGCAAAGCCGCCCCACACGTCGACCACCGGTTTACCGGCGACGAACACGGCCGCAGACCCGCCGGCATCGCCCGACTCCAACGCATCGCCCAGCGCCTGTGCCACCGCAGTAAACCGCTTGTCATACTCACCCTGAATCTCAGTCACCCGTTCATCCAGTCAGCGGCAAGAGTCCCGCGCAACCGTTTTCGCCCTCCGGCTCAGGATCACGAGCAGCACGGCGATGTCTCACATCCGAATCCTCGGGGACCACCAGCTTGTCGTCGGATCGGGTGCTGGACTGGAGCCAGGCGTCACTGCCGCCGGGTCGCCGTCCGGACAGGGGAAGACACGAGCGCCTGAACGCGGCGGAGTGAAGCACCTGCATCGACAGGGCCGGTAACGGTGGAAGATCAGGCCGGGACGGAGATTCCCTGCAGCCAGGCCCGCCAGGCCGGCTCTTCGCGCCGCACGTAGTCTGCGGCGTCGGCGGAGAACAGGTACGCCCGTACGCCCGCCGTCGCCTTGCCGTCGCCCTCGTCCCAGGCGAAGACGCTGAGCATTCCGGGCACCGGCGCGGTGAGCCGGACCAGCGTCTGCCGCTCACCGACGCGCTCGACCGTGCCGGTGGCGCCGCGCACTTCGACCGTCGCGCCCTCGTCGCCCAGCCCGAGCGCGTCGTGCAGGGTCGACCAGAGCGCGTCGGCGTCGTCGGGGTGGGAGGCGGCGGCCTCCAGGTGTGTGGCCTCCTGGCCGGGGAAGTGCGACAGGTAGAGGCGCAGGTTGTCGAAGAACGGCATCCAGCCGGGGGCCATGGTGTCCCAGAACTCCGACTCCCAGGCGGCGCCGGTCCCGAAGCCGCTGCTGGTGACGCGCACGATGCAGGTTCCGCCGGACTGTGCCTCGACGAGGAACTCCGACGTCAGCGGGCTGAGCGCATCGGGGTCCTTGC
>DASVBF010000360.1:0-7154 GCA_036375975.1 Nocardioidaceae bacterium
CGCGGCCGGAGCCCTTCAGCGAGCCGCCCGCCGGCGAGATCTCACCAGACACCTGACCGGAGGACTGGCTCTCCAAGTCGCCTGGGGCGCTGAGATCGTGCGCCCCAACCGCAGTCCCGGCCGTGACTGGGAGGACAAGGGCGCAACCCGCGATGAGAACGGCGCCGCGCCGGCTAATCCGATGGAGTCCCAATGGTGCTTCCTTTCTGTTGGGCTTTCTGCTTCTGCGCAGGAGATGGCACACCCCGCAACGCTGTGTGCCTGCCCAACGAGGCCAGTTGCGACGAGTCACGGATCGGCATGCACGGCTGGGTTCCGAGTCATCGACACCGAGGTGTCCCACGCACCGACAAGTGCGACGGAATCTAGGAGACGATCCTGCGGGTTGCCCCAGAAGCGGCGGAGAGTAAAGGCCCACGGCTCGATCTGTGAGGGCCCAGACACGTCGTGGGCGCGTCAGACAAAGCGCGGCCATGGGGTTGTCCCAAGGGGACCCGCTCGAAAGCAACCAGACGACAACTGTTGCCAACGCCGCCGGCCCTGGTGGACTTGAGCACGGAACCCCGACCGACACGGCGATCCCGAATGGAGTCCGCTGAGCACAGCAACGTCATGACTCGTCATCCGCGCGGCCCTTGCAGGGCCGCGCGGAAAGACTCGCCCGGTCGGTGGCAGGTGCAGGATTCGAACCTGCGTAGGCATAGCCGACGGATTTACAGACCGTCGATGCCCACGCTCTGACCTGCGGGCTTACCGCTCCCCCGGCCAACTTCACCACGTATTTCCCAAGTTCCAGCGCGGGCTGGTTACGGATCTGCCGACGAGCTGTCGGCAGGCGGCCTCCACATTTCCGGCAGCGGCTGCGGGCGCCCCAACCTGCGCCGCCCGCGTCACTTCGCCCAGATTGACGCTGTCTTGGGGAACCGTGGGGCCGAGGTTCGCTCGCCTCACTGAGCGAACCTGGCGCGTGGCCGGAGGGCAAGCCGGGTCTTCACGACGCAGGAGGCGAGACTGGTGGGGGTTGGGGGTGGCTGGCTGCCTGTCGGCCTGGCTCGCTGACACCGCGCGTGAGGGTCTCAGGAGTTATCGGGTCTCGTGTCGCCGTGGCCGAGTTCGACCTCGTTCGTCCGGATCAGGACGGACAAGATCCTGTCCAGATCGTCGAGATCCTCCGTCGCGAGAGGGTCGACGAAGTAGCGTCGGATCCCGTCGGCGTGTTCGGGCCAGACCTGGGCGAACCTCCGGCGGCCCTTCGCCGTGAGCGAGACGTCGAAGCGGCGACGATCCTGCTTGCTCAGTGTCCGGCGCACCAGTCTGTCGCGGTCCATCCGGTCCAGCAGGCGGGTGAGGCCGCTGCGGGTGAGCGCGGAGGACACGACCATCGTGGCTGTCAGCTCCCGCAGCGTCAGCGTCTCAGAGGGCGCCCATGCCAGGTGCACCAGCACGTCGAACTCCTCGACGCTCAACCCCGAGCGGGCCAGGTCGCTCTTGAACCGCGCCATGATCAACGCGTTGGCCCACTGGAGCTGCTTCCAGACAGCTAACTGGGCATCGGTAGGCGGCTTCACAACGCCAGCATAGTCCAGTGCGGACTCACTATTTGACTAATCACGCAATGTGGAGGACCGTCGAGTGATCAGCGGGTCTGCAGGCATCTCGGTAGCGGCGGCCCTTCCTCAGGTCAGGAGATCGCCATGCAGGACATCATGATCCGGATCGAGACCAACGACTTCGACGCATGGAAGGAACAGCACTACCTCCACGCCGAGAACCGCACCAAGTTCGGGATCCACGACGGCCCGGCCTACCAGGACATCGACAACCCCGACGCGGCGCTGTTCCACATCCGAGTCGACGACATGGACACCGCCATGCTCTGGTTCAACAGCGATACGTTCCGCGAAGCGACGAAGCTGGCGAAGGTGACTGGCCGGGACATGTACTTCGCCCGCCCGAAGGACTGAGTCCAAGAGGCGGCGGCGCAGCGGAGCGGTCGGGGCCAGCCCCTCGGTCCCTCGTCCACGGGTAGGCGAAGCGGCCGCGGGGCCGGAGCCCTGAACCAGGACCCCACCAGCGCGTGGCTCCGTCGAGCCGGAGCGCGAGGCCGCACCCCTCCCGCCGCGTCGGCGGCAGTGTCATACCGCCTGTGGCGGCCGTGTCATATCGCCGCGAGCGCACCTGGCGTGAGCTCGGAGACTGCGCGTTGGCCGACAGTCGCCGGGCGCTCGCTGTCGCGTTTAGAGTCCAGGTCATGACGAACAAGACGATCGGCCTCTCCGACGAGCTCGCGGCGTACGTCGTCAAGGTAGGCGCGCGGGAGCCCCACGCCCTCGCCCAGCTCCGGGAGGAGACCGCCACGCTACCGCGGCACCGGATGCAGATCGCACCAGAGGAAGGTGCGTTCCTCGCATTCTTAGTCGAGCTGATCGGAGCGCGCCGGTGCATCGAGATCGGCACCTTCACCGGCTACTCTTCCATCGCCATAGCGCGCGCATTGCCCGAAGACGGCAACCTGATCTGCTGTGACGTCTCAGAAGAGTGGACCTCGGTGGCCCGGAAGTATTGGGATGTGGCTGGGGTGGCAGACAAGATCGACCTTCGGCTCAGACCTGCCCTTGAGACACTCGACCAGTTGCTTGCGGATGATGGGGAAGCGACCTTTGACTTCGCATTCGTCGATGCCGACAAGGCAGGCTACGACGGGTACTACGAGCGGCTGCTCCTGTTGGTGCGGCCCGGCGGCCTGATCGCATTCGACAACACGTTGTGGGCTGGCGCCGTGCTTGATCAGAACGCCGAGGACGAAGACACGCGTGCCCTTCAAGCGCTCAACGTGAAACTCGCCGGGGACGAACGAATCTCACTTTGCCTGCTGCCGGTAGCCGACGGTGTGACGCTCGCGCGGCGACGCTGAATCCGCTCGGACGGGGCCTGCCGCAGTCCCGTCCGGCTGGCTGAACGTCGGCGTCAAATTCGCCAGATCGCATCTGACCAACACGGCCACGCAGACTGAGCCGATTCCGGTGCACCGCCCGCCAGACTCGCCAGGATCGACGAGCCGACTCGGCTGCTTCAACGTCGCGATCACCGAAGGCGCGTCTTACCGCCGCCAGTCGGCGACACGGAGAGCGCGGAACGGACATCGAGCCGGGACGTGCGAAGCGATCAGTCGGCGGACGTGCGCGCGATCCGGTAGTGCAGGGTCAGGAACGGGAAACCGAAGACCCAGAAAGCGTGCTCGGCTCGCAGGGCGTCGTCCTCGACGAAGACGTCGAGCTGCTCCTCGAAGCCATGCACCGCCAGGGCAGTGAGCTCGTCTGCCGCGGTATCGACGTAGGTGAGGTAGTGCCCGGCTTGGCCGTCGTTCACGCGGCTGGTCAGCATCAGGCCGCGGTCCGGCCGCGACCGGGGCAGAAGGGTGGCGGTGAAGCTGCCCTCCGGCACAGGGAACCCGACGCTGACGTAGCCGCGGCCCCCGTGGGTGTAGGTGGTGTAGATCCCGATCATGATGGGCCTGTCGTCGTCGGCGAACGACCGGATCCAGCCGCGTACCGTCACCGTGCCGTCGACCCCGGCGATCGTGTCGATACGGCTCCGGACCCCGCGCTCGGCTTCGCGTTGATTCATCGGGACGTTGGCCTGTCCCAGGGGACGCGCAACCAACGTTCGATAAAGCAGGTAGCCGGGACGCACCCAAAGCCGCCACTGCGGGACGATGTCGAGAGTGAACCGGGTGGTGTGCTCGTAGAACTCCCGCACCAGCGGGTCGACCTGCGCCGGGTCGAACTCCGGCCCGGCCAGCACGTCCAGGGAGTCCACGATCCCGGTGTCTTGGGCGTCCGCGGTGTAGTCGGCTCCGAGCTCCTCGGCAAGACCCCGGACAAAGCCGGTGCCGACATACCTCGACCGCGCCGGCCGGGGCACCACGAACGGCAGATCGGCGGCGCTGACCCGGTCGGCGAGCAGGCTGACCTGTGCGTCGCGGAAGAGCAGGGCGGACAGGCTGCGGTAGGCCAGGACGGTGCTGCTCGCCACCACGGCCGCCGGCGCTGGGCCCGAGGACAGTGCCCGCCCGACCGCAGCACCCACCACCGGACCCATCGCCACCTTCTGCGGCCGCAACCCCAGCGCCCCGACCACGCCGCCGGTGGCAGTGCCGACCGCGAGCGGACTCGCGCCGGTCATCTTCTCCGCTGCCCACCCGAGGGGCGCCGCCAATGCGGTGCTCACTGCGACACGCTGCCACAGCGCCGGAATCTCGCCCTCCTTCTGGCGCGCCCGGGCCACCGCCTCCGACGCACCCAGCACGACCGCGCCGACCAGCGCGGCGCCGGCCGCCGATCTGATCCCGCGGTGAGCGGCCAGCGAGGCACCCGCAACGCCACCGATCGACGCGGCGAAACCGATGGAGGAACTTGTGGCCATGCTCGTGACACTAGCCCGACTTCCCCGCCCAGTCCCCGGCACCGGGCCCGTCCACGTACAGCGCGCGATATCCCTGCTGAGGTGCGTCATTCCGCCGCCAGTCGGGCGCCTCCACGGGCGCCTACAACAGCCTTCCGCATGTCCGCGCAGCGACGCCCACCACGCACGCTTTCGCGACGTGCCCGGCATTGAGGAGAGACAACTCGTCCGCCGCGTTTCCGCGCCTTCGCCTGGCCGCGTCATAACGCCGCCTGTCGACATGGCCCGACTGTCACGGACAGCAGGATTGAGCGCGCCGGAAGAGGTCGGAGTGCCCGCGTCGCTGGTTCCACCCGCGGTGAGGGATGGACCGCGGGATCCCGGCCGTACATAACCGCTGCTGCGTCCTGTCGTTAATCGTGAGTGTTGACCGCTTGGATGCCTCAGAAGCTGGTTTGGCTGTCTGGCCTGGTGGTGCTGGCCACGTTGTCGCTCGTCATTGGGGCCCAGCCGGTCGCCGGGGCCGCTGCTCGATCCGATGTGAGGTTGGCCCACGGACGGGCCGTAGAGATGCCTCGGTTGAGCACCGAGGGACCGCAGCTCAGGCAGCGTGGGCGTTGGCTCGTTGATGGGCGAGGACGTGTGGTGACCCTGCACGGGTTCAACATGATGAACAAGCTGCCGCCATATCTGGTGGGACCAATCGGGTTCGGTGATGACGATGCGCGCTTCTTGGCGCGCGAAGGGTTCAACTTCGTGAGGCTCGGCGTGGACTATGCGGCTCTCGAGCCGAGACCGGGTCGGTTCAGCAGGAGGTACATCCGCGGTCTGGTTTCAACCGTGCGGATCCTGGCTTCGCACCGCATCTATGTCCTGCTGTCCTCGGACAACAACTGCTATGGCCCCAAGTTCGGCGGCCAGGGCATGCCCGGCTGGATGAGCCGGGACGATGGGTTGCCCAGCACCGGGTCACGCCTAGGATTCCCCAGCTGCTACGTCACCTTCGCCGATGCGGGCATGAACCGCGCGTGGGATCATTTCTGGGCAGATGATGCTGCCTCAGATGGTGTCGGCTTGCAGCAGCACTACGTCCGCGGCTGGACGCGTTTGGCGCGAACGTTCGCCAGCAACCCGTTCGTGCTCGGCTACGACACACTGAACGAGCCGTGGGCGGGCACGACGGCTGCCACCTGCGCCTCGCCGGCCGGGTGCCCCGCGTTCGAGGCTGGCCCGCTGACTGACTTCACGGCCAGGATCACAGCTGCGCTGAAGAAGGCCGATCGCTCGAGCATTGTGTTCGGCGAACCGCAGCTCCTCTTCGACTTCGGTGCCCGAAGCTGGCTGAGGCGGTTTGGGCACCGCAACGTGGGGTTCTCGTTCCACAGCTACTGCATTCCCGAGCTGCTGAGCTCGGCGTACGGCGGAGACACCACCACGCCCGGCTGCCAGCTGAGCGACGACACCACCTTCGACAACGCGATGAAGACCGCGGCCGCCACGGCTTCCATCCCGGTCCTGACGGAGTTCGGCGCCACCGACAGCCTCGGCACACTTCGCAGGATCGCCACAGCTGCCGACAGGCGCATGCTCTCCTGGGCGGAGTGGACCTACTACGGCAAGGACCCCTGCTGCCCACGACCCCAGGAGGGCATCATCCGAGACCTCCGGCAGCCGCCCGAAGGAAGGAACATCAAACACCACAAGCTCCGCGTCCTCGCCCGCCCGTATCCACGGGCAATCGCAGGAACTCCGCTCTCGTGGTCCTATCACCCAGGCACGCGCGTGTTTCGGCTGCGATACAGCCCTGTGAAGGTCGGATCCTCCGTGCCGTTCCCACGCCGTGTGCCGACCGAGATCGTCCTACCACCCAGAGTGTGGGCCGGTCGCCTGCAGATCCACTCCACCAACGCCGTGACTCGCACATCACAACACGGCCGAACCCTGTTGGTGCTGGCGAAGCACCGCTGCGCGGAGGTGCAAGTGACAATCCGTCCCGCGCGCTGAACTGGCATGAGGCAGCAGCCGCAACCGCCTCTCCAGGGACAACCAGACAATGGCCTCGCGGACGACGCGTCATTTCGCCGCCTATCGGCTTCGGAGTTTCACTCTCATGCCGATGAGAGGGCGGTGCGTGGCCGCGGCTTGACCGATGCGCCGACTCTGGACACGATGAGCCTCGTGCCGGTGGACCAGACGATCACAAAGGCTGTTGAGAGGGTCTCCGTGCTCGCTGGCCACAAGGTGGACGTGTCGGTCCTGGCCGGCGGGTTCACCAATGACGTCTTCCTTGTCAGAGCGGACGACGAGCGATACGTCTTTCGTATACCGGGGCAGTCGTCGGACCTGCTTGAAATCAACCGGGCCGATGAGCGGTACAACGCCGAGATGGCGGCCAGGGCGGGTGTCTCCCCTGATGTTGTGGACTATGTCGAGGGCATGGACGTGATGGTCCTCGAGTTCATTGAAGGGCACGTGCCGACCATCGAGGACCTCCAGACCCCCTATCAGGTCCGAAGGATCGCCGAGGCGCTGCGCACCCTGCACGGCGGACCACGCTTCAACAATGACGCGGACATGTTCGACCGGGGCAAGCGGTGGCTAGAAGCGTGCAACAAGGTGTCAATCCGAGTTCCCGACCGAATCGACAGTCGAATGGGAGAACTCGACGACATCGCCCGAGCCCTTGCCGCCAATCCGCTGCCAACCGTGCCATGCCACAACGACCTCGCGCCCTACAACTTCATCGACGA
>DASVBF010000368.1:0-6968 GCA_036375975.1 Nocardioidaceae bacterium
CGAGGCGGCGTTGCGCGAGAGCAGGAAGTGGCCGCGCAGGTGCACCTTGAGCACCAGGTCCCAGTCCTCGTCGGACATGTTGAAGAGCATCTTGTCCCGGATCACGCCGGCGTTGTTCACCACGATGTCCAGGCTGCCCAGCCTCTCGACGGCCGTCTGCGTGATTGCGTCTGTGGTCGCCCGCTCGCCGATGTCACCCGCGACCACCACCGCCTCGCCACCGCGGGCGCTGATCTCCTCCAGCACTGCGTCGGCAGCGCCCGGCAGGTCGTTCAGCACCACGCGAGCACCCGCGTCGGCGAGTGCGAGGGCCTCGGCCCGTCCGAGCCCTGCGCCGGCGCCGGTGACGACCGCCACGCGGCCGTCGAGGGACAGGTTCGCCTCAGGCATTCACGTTCCTCTCGATGCGCAGGGCGTTGCGCGGGCAGGACTCGACCGCCTGCTTGATGCGCGACTCGTTCGCGGCTGTCACGTCTGTCTGCAGCAGGTGCAGGTTGTCGTCGTCGTCCACGTCGAAGACCTCGGGATCGATGCCGACGCAGATGGCGTTGGCCTCGCAGAGGTCGTAGTCCACGGCAACCTGGCCGATCACGTCCGGACTCTGGCTCATCACTGTCTCCTCGTCGTTGGTTCAGGTATCGGCTCAGGACGCGGCGTCGGACTCGGCAGGCGCCAGCATCTTGCGGTGGTCCCAGGAGGCAGTCTTCCGGGGTACGACGACGACGCCCACGCGCTTGCGGACCTGTCGCTCGACCTCGTCGCGGCCGATGTCACCGAGGTCTGCGCCGTCGACCATCCGAGACGCGACGGAGGTACCGATCTCCCGGATGCCCGCCTCGTCAGTGACGATCTCTGCGTGACCGCTGATGGAGACCCCACGCAGCTCGAAGTAGTCGTCCCCGGTCTCGACCAGGCAGGTGATCCGCGGGTCCCGCTGCAGGTTCTTGATCTTCTGGGAGCGTCCGTAGGTCCAGAACGCGATGCGACCGTCCTGGACCACGTAGAAGAGCGTCGTGAGGTGGGGGCTCCCGTCCGGGTTGACCGTGGCGACCTGCACCTTCTTGGAGGTGGTGAGGAAGTCCTCGACCTCCGCGTCGGTCATCTTGACGAGCTCTCTGCCTCGTGACGTCATGCCGGCCGGCCCTCCTTCACGCACCAGTTGGCGCTGGCGCGGAAGCCCACGTCGCGGACGCCGCGTGGCCCAGCGGGGACGGAGCCGACCCCGAGCAGGTCGACCTTCATGGGCACCTCCGGCACGCGGTCACTTCCTCGCCAGAACAGGACGCATCTCCAGCGTCAACGGTGGAACGTGTTCTAGTTTAGGGGAGGCCCTGCCGCTTGGCCAGACCGGGTTACCCCGATCGGGTTCAGGCCCCTGCGTGCTGTCCGGCGCCGATCCTGGTGGAGGTGCCAGGCAAGACGCCCTCAGCGCGATGCCTTGCGGTGAGCCTTGGCCACCAGGTCGTGCATGGTCGCCGCTGTCGCACCGTTCCTCACCTGACGCGTCCCGGTCTCCGCAACCTCGACGTTCCCCAGCTTCAGGCTCAGAGATGGGATGTCGGCCTCCGCGCAGGGCTTGCGGACGCCACCTCTCACCCGTGCCGCCTCGACACAGACCCAGTCTTCCTGGGGCGCGGCGCCCTCTGGCAAGCGGTAATACCCTCCACGAGTCCGCGGCGGTCTGAGCCTGCGAGACGAGCTGCTCAGGGGCCGAACACCGACCAACAGATGTCATTCCGCAACCTCTGGTCATCAAGTACGAGCTCGCGAATCTCCTCCGGCAGCTGGTCCCGCTGCCATTGGCACTCGAGCCGCCCTGCTGCCTCGCTCTTGCCTTCCGGCGCGGCAGCACGTACGGCCTTGATCGCATAGGCGGCCGCCCCCAGCTCATGCGCGGCGACGTGGGCGACGGCCCCGGCTTGGCCAGCGGCATACGCGGCATGCCGTGCTGCCCCACGCAGGTCCCTGGCCGCGCCCATCGCACGGCCTCCCGCCGCGCGAGCCTGCATCATCTGGACTTCGCCACGCACCCAGGCACGGGCATGCTCGATCGCCCGACGCGGTCGTGGGTCCCCAGGCTGAGCCGACTCGAAAAGGTCGAGGACGTGTTCCGCGCACGAGGCAGCCCAAAGAGCGAGGAGACGGTGATCCGAATCGGTGAGAGTCCCACCACGGCGGATCGTGACGAAGCGAGGGTCCCGCACCTTCGGGAGGATCATGCTCGGCACTCCTTCTGCGTCCACCCACCGACGACCCCAACGGTGCTCCTGCGCGACCAGTGACAGACCAAGCCTGCAAATCCGGCGGGCGAATCCGCAAGCTCGTATGTCAAGGGCACCCTGCGTGAACCACGAACTGAAGCCCTGCAGCAGCCCGGCCGACTGCGAGGTCCGCTGACGAAGCCCCCTCGCCGCGAAAATGCTTTGGATGGCCGCAGCGCACGTTGGCTGCGACATGGGCGGGCGCTCTAGCAAGCGCTGCGAGTCGACGAGGTCACGTCAAACGACGGGACGTCGCGAATGCAAGGGCTATGACCGGAGCTTCTTCCATTGCCCTTCGGAGACCACCTCGACGGAGCCGTCGACGACCTTGATGGCCGTCTGTTCGTCGATGGCGTAGGCCGGCAGGCCGATGTTCGCTGCCCACCGCTCTGCGTCAGCCAGGGTGTTCGTCGGGAAAAGGTCCAGGTGCGGGAAGATCGAGAAGTCCACAACCCCGAGGGTGCGGTCGTCCGGCGCGGACGGCCACTCGACGAAGTACTCCCCGATCCGGGGCGTCATCACCATGCTTCCGGCACTCACTCCTACCCAGACCGTCTCGGGTAACGACGGCAGTAGGTCGGCCACCCCGGACTCCCGCATCCAGTGGCACAGGTACGTCGCATCGCCGCCGTCGACCAGGAGCACGTCGGCCTCCCGGACCCAGGGGACCCAGCGCTCCTGCCCGATGGTAGGCAGTGCGGTGAGCTCGAGGACGCCGAGCGAGGCCCAGCCCAGGCCGGAGAAGTGCTGCCACGTCGGTTCGGCGGCCACCAGGCCCCGCACTGATGTCGGACCGCACATCGGGTGACCCCACTGCGCGGTCGGGACGACCAGGGCGTGGCACTCGGCGATCGGCTTGCCGAGAAGCTGCACGAGCGCTGAGTGGATGCTTGGGTTCGTGACGCCGCCTGACGTCAGCAAGAGCTTCAAGGTGCCTCCAAGATTCCCGCGCGGTATGTAGATGTGCCTGAAGACTCGGGACCGCGCCGAAACTCATCGTAGTTCGGGCAACCTCTTCGAAATCTCTCAAAACGTCGGGCTCGACTGCCCACTGATCCTCCACCCGGTACTCCCCCGCACAACACGTGCAACCGACCGACACACGGAGGATGCACATGTCGCGGCGACAGCCCATCCGCAGGTGCGCACCCACTACTCGACATGCCAGTGCGTTCGCCCGTGAGACGGTTGCTGCCATGGCAGATGGAACGACTCCCGGCCGCGAGGTCGTGCTCGAGACGGATCGCCTGCTGCTCAGACCTTGGCGGGTAGCCGAGGCTGTCGTCCAGCGTGAGCTGTGGACCGAACGTGATCCGCGAGTGCCGCCGCACCGCCGAATCGACGCAGACGGACACCCCACGGTCGCAGACCTCGAGGCCTCGATCCGCACCGACCAGCCATCATCGATCGGGTTACTGGCGGTCGAGCGGAAGGCCGCTCGTGACGTCATCGGCTACTGCGGGTTGATCGAGAGTGCACGAGGGTCGGAGGGGGAACCGGAACTAGCGTTCGAGCTGCTACGCCGGGTCTGGCGTCAGGGATATGCGACCGAGGCCTCGTTGGCCGTTCTGGGGTGGGCGAGATCGTCCGGGTGCGAACGTCTGTGGGCCACGGTCTGGGAGTGGAACGCCGCTTCTCGCCGGGTGTTGGCCAAGGTCGGGTTTGCCGAAACCGAGCGGAAGGAAGTGGACGCGGTCCACGGGACCACCCTGTTCACCACGAGAAGGCTCTGACGGAAACGAAGCCGGCCCAGGTCCGCACATCCGCACATCGGTGAAGTCCGCGACCGGTCCGCCACGGCCCCTTGCTGGCGGACCCGGCAGGGGTGCATGCTCGGTTTGGCCCTATTGGTGCCGTCGCCTATGCACGCGATCGGCTAGATCTGGTGGAGAACGGGCAAGAAGGCACGGATTAGCAGTAACTCCCGGGTCCGCTCGGCGTTTGGTTGGCATGGGAACCCGCCGAGCACTGCCCGCAGTCGTGACGGCACCTGCGCTGGCCACTTTGGCTGCTTGCACCGAGGACGTCAACGATGGACACATCTACGTCACTCAGATGTACGGGGACGGGTGTACTTACGACGAGGAGCGGGGCGGCATCGTCTTCCGCTTCGACGTCGCCGGGCGCAAGGACGCGGACATGATCGCCGAGGTGCGCCGGTCGGCGCCGGGTGCCGATGAGGACCACCCCGGGCCAGTGCTGGCCTCGGCGGTGCACGAAATCCGTGGCGGTGATTACGAAAACCCGATCACCATTGTTGCGCGTCGGGTATGGGCGTTTTGCTGGCCTCGTAAAGGTCCTCGAGTTCCGCCCAGGCGACGAAAACGCCACCTCCATGCGGCAGCCAATCCAAACTCGTAGAAGAGAGCGCCGCGTAGCTTGACGACAGCGTCGTACGCGTCCCAAGGATCTGCAGCGTCGAGCACTTCCCTGGCTATCGGGTCGACCCGGTCCCTGAACAGCGCCGCCTCTTGCGCTAGGTCGTCAGCGCTCCCGTTCAAGATGCAAAGAGTAGGTCGGATGCTCCGCGAGGCGCCCTGGTCGTCAGTTCCACGAGCTTCACTGTCGGCGGCTCCGGATGGACGTAACTAGCCGCCCGACTGGGGAGCCCCCGTTGATTGGCGCGGCGCGTCGGATGCGGCTTCCTGATCAGCAAACCCCATGAAGGCGATGCCCAGGTCCAGGCCACCCGCGAGCGTGGTGACGACCATGAGTGCGCAGTCCCACGCGTTCGGGGAGGCTGCCATGACCGGTGAGGCACCCATCACCATGATGCCCAACATGGCGATGGGTGCCCTCATCTCCGCGAGCATGGCCACCTCGCTCGACGGACGCCTCGCGCGTATCGGCGCGGTCACCATCCAGAATGCCGGGCTGAGGGCGAACCCTACGACCACCAATGCCGCGCAGAGGACGAGCCCTCGTCGACGGGTCGGTGTGCATGACGACGGCGCGCACCCAGGGAAGCCCAGGCGAGGGCAGCAACAGGCCGACGCCCACCGCGGGCCAGGCGTATGGTCCGTGCGGCTCGGGCCATGCTGGCCTCACTTCCCGACTTCGTTCGCGGACGAGGTACCTCTTCTCGAACGGGTCAGAGTCTAGGTCCCCTGGCGTCGAACTCAACGGAATGCACGCGGCGTCCTGAGCCTTCGTCCGCCCGTCAGAGCTTTCACTCTTCGCGCAGATCAGGGCGTTCTGCCGCTGAGACAGCGGTCGACCAACCGGCGAAAGTCAGGTGGTGACGCCGGTCCACGCGAGGAGTTCCTTCCCAGAAAGGTGGTCGCTCCGTCCCGGTCAGCCCACGCCGGGCCCGGCTGTGCGAGCTGGTCGCGGGCGTCTGCTGCGCTGATCAGTTGCTCGATGAACGAGCGATCGGGGTTCACGCCTACCCGGGAGAGAGCGCTGGCCAACACCTCCACCGCTGTGGGCCCGAGCTCGCCGCCGACGAAGGGGAAGAGAACGATCAGGGCCTCGGCCGGGGTCAGGGTGGACACCTGGCTCGCGATCTCGCTGCACTCCTCCCAGTTCAGTCCCGGCCATGAGGAGTGACCTTCGAAGCTGCTCAGGGTGTGCAGGCCGTCACCCGAGGCGAGAAGCAAGTCCACCCCCGACTCTCCTTCGTAGTTGCGCCATACGACGTGCAACGACGTTCCGCCCGAGAGCTCAACCGAGAAGGTCGGCCAGGGCTGCGTGGCCATGAGGCGCTGGAGCGCCTCGCCGATCCCGTCGGGCGGTTCGCTGCCCGTGGCGAGCAGCTGCAAGCTGACGCTTGCCAGGCAGACGGCCGGCTCGCGCAGCCAAGCATTGGCGTCGAGTAGCCCCGCCGCTGGTGGTGGCTCGAACCCGGACAGGTATCCACTCAGGTCAGGCAGCGACATGGGGTCGTTATACACGCACGCTCAGCCGCCCCGGGATGGCGAGTGAGGGATGCGCGCACCTCGGCACCGACCGCTAGGCTCGGCCCACAGCTGAAGCGATCGCGTTGGCCGCGGCCGAGAACTGCTCCGGTCGGCTGTGCCGCAGGATTTCGGCAACAGAACCAACAGCATCGCGCTCAATCGGTGGTGCGTCGGAGAGCGCTGAAAGGAGCGCGCGGAGCGAGGTCTCCGAGTTCATACAGCGCAGCAAGAGAACCCGCGCCCATTCTGGTGCCACGCGCGAAAGCCGCGGCAAAGCGCTGAGCAGACCGCGCTCGTAGGCTCCCGTTCGGGCGCTCTCCGCAGCGTGCACGATGGACCAGAGGACCTCTTCGTACTCGTGCCCATCGACGAGCGTCTCAAGTAGCGGCCCGACGAAATCAGCAGGCATCGGTTCAGGAAGCAACGCAAGCAAGTCATCGATGACTCGGACATCGTCGCCGTGGACTGCCTCGGCCACGCCAGCGACAACGGCGCTGAGGTCGTTCATCGACTCTGTCCCCCGAAGTCCATCGCTCGGTTAGTCATGGTGCCAGTGAACAAGGCACGGCTGGGAATCCCTATACGCTCGACCATGCTCACCCATCGACATTCCGCCTCACTGTCCGCGGCAGACATCCCAGGTTTTTCGATGTCAAGCAGCGTTGCCCAAGTGGTGGCTCCAGGCGGTGTGTTCGTCGTAGAGGGTGTGGGTCTTTAGGCAGCCGTGGAGGATCCCGACGAGGCGGTTGGCGAGCTGGCGTAAGGCGGCTTGGTGACCGGTGCCGCGGGCGCGGAGCTGGTGGTAGTA
>DASVBF010000393.1:0-10197 GCA_036375975.1 Nocardioidaceae bacterium
TTCATCGGCCTCCACTTCTTCTCGCCGGTCGACAAGATGCCGCTCGTGGAGATCATCAGGGGCGCGAAGACCTCGGACAAGGCCGTCGCGCAGGCCGTCGACGTGGTCCAGCAGATCAAGAAGACGCCGATCGTCGTCAACGACAGCCGCGGCTTCTACACCTCGCGCGTCATCGGCGTGCAGATCAACGAGGGCCTGGCCATGCTCGGCGAGGGCGTCCGCCCGATGACCATCGAGCGGGCCGCGACCCAGGCCGGATACCCGGTCGGCCCGCTGCAGATCAGCGACGAGCTCAACATGGAGCTGATGGTCAAGATCCGCAACGCGACCAAGGCCGGGGTCGAGCGCGAGGGCGGCGTCTACAAGGAGCACCCCGCCGAGGCGGTCATCAACACGATGATCGAGGCCGGACGGCCGAGCAAGCTCAAGGGCGCCGGGTTCTACGAGTACGACGAGTCGGGCCGGCGCCTGGGTCTGTGGCAGGGGCTCGCCGACACCTTCCCGGTGGCCGACGAGCAGCCGGACATCGCTGAGCTCAAGGACCGGATGCTGGTCATCGAGGCCATCGAGACAGCGCGGTGCTTCGAGGAGGGCGTCATCGAGTCGGCGGCCGCCGCGAACATCGGGTCCATCATGGGCATCGGCTACCCGCCGAACACCGGTGGTGCCGTGCAGTTCATGCAGGGCTACGAGGGCGGCCTCGCCGGGTTCGTCGAGCGCGCCCGGGAGCTCGCCGCGAAGTACGGCGACCGGTTCGAGCCCCCGGCGTACCTGGTGAACCTTGCCGAGAAGGGCGAACGCTTCCCCGCCTGAGCCTGACCCGGGGCCTCGCCGCCTTTGTCCCGGCTGCGAGTTTCCCATGGGACCTTGGTGAACTGGCGCTTCCCACGGAGAACTTGCTGTGGGAAGCGCCAGTTTTCCTGCATACCTTGGTAAACCCGCAGACGGGTACGACGGTCAGCCGAACTCCCGCCGGGTGAGGCCGGAGACGGGCGCGTCGGACTCGAGCACGTCCAGGGCCTGCCGGATCGAGCCCAGCCGCCGTTCGAGCACGGCCAGACAGTCCTCCGCGGAGCCGTCGCCCTCGGCCAGCCTGCTGCGGAGCTCGTGTGCGGACTCCTCGACCAGGGTCAGCCGCTCCCGGAGCTCGCCGAGCACGTCCACCGTCCGGCTGTCCTCGAGCTGGCGCCGGAGGAAGCTCGCCTGGGTGGCTAGGCGGCGTCCGGCCACCCAGAGGTCGACGAAGACCTGGACCTTCGCCCGCAGCACCCAGGGGTCGAACGGCTTGGTGATGTAGTCCGCTCCGCCTGCCGCGTAGCCGCGGTAGGCGTTGTGCTCGTCGGTGTCGACCGCCGTGAGGAAGATGATCGGGATGTCCTTGGTCCGCGACCTGGCCTTGATCCGGGCCGCGGTCTCGAAGCCGTCCATGCCGGGCATCTGCACGTCGAGGAGGATCAGGGCGTACTCGTCCTTCAGCAGCGCGCGCAGGGCCTCCTCGCCCGAGGACGCCTTCACCAGCAGCTGGTTGAGGGAGCTGAGGATCGCCTCGAGAGCGAGAAGGTTCTCGGCCCTGTCGTCGACGAGGAGGATCCTGGCCCGGTCAGTCACTGCCACCACGTCCTGAACCGGGCGAGGAGCTCGTCGACGTCCACGGGCTTCGTCACGTAGTCGGAGGCACCGGCCTCCAGGCTGTTCTCCCGGTCTCCCGGCATCGCCTTGGCGGTGAGGGCGATCACCGGGAGCTCCCTGAACGCCGGGATCTTCCGGATCTCCCGCATCGCGGTATAACCGTCCATACCCGGCATCATGACGTCCATCAGCACGAGGTCGATGTTCGGCTCGCGCTGGAGCTCCTGGAGTCCTGCCTCGCCGTTGTCGGCGTAGACCACGTCGATGCCGTGGCCCTCGAGCGCGCTGGCCAGGGCGAACACGTTGCGGGCGTCGTCGTCGACGATAAGGATCCGCTTGCCCTCGAACAGGTTCGTTCCTCCGGGGCTGTGCTCCACCGTCGGCAGCGGCTGGTCGGGGACCTCCACGTCGGACCGGTGCAGGAAGAGCGCCACCTGGTCGATCAGCCGCCCCACCGACGTGGGGTGCTTGACGACCATGGCGTCGGCGTACCCCCGGAGCCGCTTCTCGTCGCGCTCGTTGAGCTCCCCGCCGGCACTGAGCACGACGGGGATGCCGTGCAGGGCCTTCTTCGACCGCATCCGCTTGATGAGGTCGAGGCCGCTGCCACCGACGAGCTTCAGGTCGACGACCACGCAGTCGAACTTCCGGGACTGCAGGGCGTCCATGGCGTCCTGCACGTCTCCGACGAGGTAGAGGTCGACGTCCGGCACGGCGCCGAACAGGGCGACCACCGCGGAGGTCTCCTCGACGCCCTCGCTGGACACCACCAGCAGCGACCTGGTCTTCCGCTCGATGTAGGCGCCCAGGTCGTCCAGCGCGACCTCGAGGCTCTCCGGGGTCACGGGGTCGTCGACGATCCGCAGCGCCCCGGCGTGCCGCCCGACGTTGACGCCCTCGCGGGCATGTGCCGAGTGGACCGCCACCGTGGGGACGTGCCGGGTCTCCGGGTCGGCCTTGAAGGCGCGAAGCAGGGTGACGCCGTCGTCACTGGTGAGGTCCATGCCGACCACGATGCCGGCGGGGCGGTGCCGCCGGGCCGCGGCCAGGGCCTCGGCTGCGTACTCCGCCGTGACGACCTTGAACCCGCGAACCCGTCCGAGCTCCACGGCGGCGCGGCGCAGCTGCGCGTCGCTGAGTGCGACCAGGAGCATCTTGTCCTCGCGGCTGATGTCCCGGGCGTCGTCGTCGACCGTGTCCACCTCGCGGGCCTCACCGGCGGGCGCCACCGCCTCGGCGATGGCCGGTGCGCCGTAGCGCTGCTCCAGCATGTCCAGGGCGCGGGTGGCCTGCTCCTCGGTGTAGCGCAGGGGGAGGTAGAGCGTGAACGTGCTGCCATGACCCGGCTCGCTCTCGGCGTGGATCTCCCCGCCGAGCAGGCGTGCGATCTCCCGGCTGATCGAGAGGCCCAGGCCGGTGCCGCCGAATTTCCGGCTGATCGTGCCGTCCGCCTGCTGGAACGCCTCGAAGATCACCCGGAGGTGGTCCGGCGGGATGCCGATGCCCGTGTCCGCCACGGCGAACGCGATGACCTGGTCGGCTTCGATCAGCGTCCTCGTGCTGAACCGCTCGCTGGCCGCGAGTCGGATGTCGAGGGTCACCTGACCGGAGTTGGTGAACTTCACGGCGTTCGACAGCAGGTTCCGCAACACCTGCTGGAGCCGGTGCTGGTCGGAGTAGATGGACCGAGGCACCTCGGGTGCCACCGCCACGCCGAAGCCGAGGTCCTTCTCGGTGGTGAGCGGACGGAACGTCGCCTCGACGTACTCCACGACTCCGGCGACCGTCACGTCCGTGGGGTGGACGTCCATCTTGCCGGCCTCGACCTTCGAGAGGTCGAGGATGTCGTTGATCAGCTGCAGCAGGTCCGTGCCCGCGCTGTGGATCGTCCGCGCGAACTCCACCTGGCGCGGGTTGAGGTTGCCCTCGGCGTTCTCCGCGAGCAGCTTCGCGAGGATGAGCAGGGAGTTCAACGGGGTGCGCAGCTCGTGCGACATGTTCGCGAGGAACTCCGACTTGTAGCGCGAGGAGAGCGCCAGCTGCTCCGCACGCTCCTCCAGTCCGCGACGAGCGTCCTCGATCTCGAGGTTCTTGATCTCGATCGCGCGGTTCTGCGCGGCGAGCAGCCGGGCCTTCTCCTCGAGCTCGGCGTTGGTCTGCTGGAGCTCCTCCTGCTGGCTCTGGAGCTCTCCGGACTTCTTCTGGAGCTCCGAGGTCAGCCGCTGGGACTCGACGAGGAGCTCCTGGGTGCGGGAGCTCGCGATGATGGCACTGAGCGAGACCCCGATGCTCTCCATCAGCTGCTCGAGGAACTGCATGTGGACCGGGCTGAACTTCGAGAACGAGGCGAGCTCCACGACGCCGAGCACCTGGTCCTCGAAGATCACCGGAAGGATGACGATCGTGACCGGCTTCGACTCGCCGAGCCCGGAGGTGACCTTGATGTAGTCCGTGGGCGCGTCCGTCACCAGGAGGGGCGCCTTGTTGACGGCAACCTGGCCGACGAGCCCTTGGCCGAAGGCGAACCGGTCGGGGACCTTGCGCTGGTGGCGGTACCCGTAGGACGCGATGCGCCGCAGCGAGCTGCGCTCGTGGGGGTCGGTCTCGGTGAGGAAGAACGAGCCCTGGACCGCGCCGACCAGCGGGGTGAGCTCGGTGACGATCAGCCGGGTCACGTCGAGCAGGTCGCGGCCGCCCTGCATGTGGCCGGTGAACCTCGCCAGGTTGGTCTTGAGCCAGTCCTGCTCCTGGTTCGCCCGCGTGGTCTCACGCAGGTTGTTGATCATCTGGTTGATGTTGTCCTTGAGCTCCCCGACCTCGCCCATCGCCTCGACGGTGATCTCCTGGCTCAGGTCGCCCTGGGTCACCGCGGTGGAGACCTCCGCGATCGCGCGGAGCTGGGTGGTCAGCGTGCCGGCGAGCTGGTTGACGTTCTCGGTCAGCTTCCGCCAGGTGCCCGAGACGTCTGCGACCTCGGCCTGACCACCGAGCTTGCCCTCGGTGCCCACCTCGCGGGCGACGCGGGTGACCTCGTCGGCGAAGGACGAGAGCTGGTCCACCATCCGGTTGACCGTGGTCTTGAGCTCGAGGATCTCGCCTCGTGCGTCGACGTACGTCTTCTGGGTCAGGTCACCGTGGGCGACCGCCGTGGTGACCAGCGCGATGCTCCGCACCTGGCTGGTCAGGTTGCCGGCCATGCCGTTCACCGAGTCGGTGAGGTCCTTCCACGTGCCGGCCACACCACGGACGTGCGCCTGGCCGCCGAGGATGCCCTCGGTGCCGACCTCGCGGGCGACGCGGGTGACCTCGTCGGCGAACGCGCGGAGCGTGTCCACCATCGCGTTGATGGTGCCGGCGAGTGCCGCGACCTCGCCTCGGGCCTCGATCGAGATCTTCTGGCTGAGGTCACCGCGCGCGACGGCTGTCGACACGGCCGCGATGCTCCGCACCTGGTTGGTCAGGTTGCTCGCCATGGAGTTCACCGAGTCGGTGAGGTCGCGCCACGTGCCCGCGACCCCGGGCACATGGGCCTGGCCGCCGAGGATGCCCTCGGTGCCGACCTCGCGGGCGACGCGGGTGACCTCGTCTGCGAAGGACGAGAGCTGGTCGACCATGGTGTTGACGGTGCTCTTGAGCTCGAGGATCTCGCCTCGCGCGTCGACGGTGATCTTGCGGCTGAGGTCGCCGCTCGCGACGGCGGTGGTGACCTGGGCGATGTTGCGGACCTGGGCGGTCAGGTTGCTCGCCATCATGTTGACGTTCTGGGTCAGGTCCTTCCACGTGCCCGAGACGTCGTGCACGTCCGCCTGGCCGCCCAGCCGTCCCTCCGTGCCCACCTCGCGGGCCACCCTGGTGACCTCGTCGGCGAACGCGGAGAGCTGGTTCACCATGGTGTTGACGGTGCTCTTGAGCTCGAGGATCTCGCCTCGCGCCTCGACCGTGATCGTCCGGCTCAGGTCGCCCCGGGCGACCGCGGTGGTCACCTCGGCGATGTTGCGCACCTGCGCGGTGAGCGTGCCCGCCATGAAGTTCACCGAGTCGGTCAGGTCGCGCCAGGTGCCCGACACGCCGGGCACGACGGCCTGGCCGCCCAGCCGTCCCTCGCCGCCCACCTCGCGGGCGACGCGGGTGACCTCGTCGGCGAACGCGGAGAGCTGGTCGACCATGGTGTTGACGGTCATCTTCAGCTCGGCGAGCTCGCCCCGGACGTCGACGGTGATCTTCTGGCTGAGGTCGCCGCGGGCGACGGCGGTGGTGACCTGGGCGATGTTGCGGACCTGGTTGGTCAGGTTGCTCGCCATGGAGTTCACCGAGTCGGTGAGGTCCTTCCAGGTGCCCGCGACGCCGGGCACGTCGGCCTGGCCGCCGAGGATGCCGTCGGAGCCCACCTCGCGCGCGACCCTGGTCACCTGGGCGGCGAACGCGGAGAGCTGGTCGACCATCACGTTGACCGTGCTCTTGAGCTCCGCGAGCTCGCCCTTCACGTCGACGGTGATCTTCTGGCTCAGGTCCCCCCGGGCCACGGCGGTGGTGACCTGGGCGATGTCGCGCACCTGCGCGGTGAGGTTGTCCGCCATGGAGTTCACGGACTCGGTGAGGTCCTTCCACCGGCCGGCGACGCCCGGCACGTCGGCCTGGCCGCCGAGGATGCCCTCGGTGCCGACCTCGCGGGCGACGCGGGTGACCTCGTCGGCGAACGTCTGGAGGGTCCCGGTCATGGAGTTCAGCGTCTCGGCGAGCTCTGCGACCTCGCCGCGGGCGGTGACCGTGATCTGCTGGCTCAGGTCGCCGCGGGCCACCGCCTGCGCGACGGAGGAGATGCCCCGCACCTGGCTGGTCAGGTTCGAGGCCATGATGTTCACCGAGTCCGTGAGGTCCTTCCACGTGCCCTTCACGCCCCGCACGTCGGCCTGGCCGCCCAGCCGCCCCTCGGTGCCCACCTCGCGGGCGACGCGGGTGACCTCGACCGCGAACGACGAGAGCTGGTCGACCATCCGGTCGACCGTCGCCTTCAGCTGGGCCATCTCCCCGGAGACCTCGACGGTGACCGTCCGCGACAGGTCGCCGTTCGCGACGGCAGTCGTCACCAGGGCGATGTCGCGTACCTGCGCGGTCAGCCGGGACGACATGCTGTTGACCGCGTCCATGAGGTCGCGCCAGCTGCCGTCGGCGTTGCGCACCCGCGCCTGGCCGCCCAGCTTGCCCTCCGTGCCCACCTCTCGGGTGACGCGGGTGATCTCGTCGGCGATCCCTGACAGCTGCTCGACTAGACCGTTGACCCCGCGCGCGAGGCGCAGCGGCTCGCCCCGCAGCTGCTGGCCGTCGACGTGGACCTCCATGCGCTGGGTCAGGTCGCCCTCCGACACCGCGGCGACGACGCGGGCCATCTCGCTGGTGGGCCGGACGAGGTCGGTGATGAGGCCGTTGGCGGACTCGATCTGCCTGGCCCAGGACCCCTCGCCCAGGCCGGAGTGGAGCCGCTCCGAGTGGCGTCCCTCGCGCCCGGCCACCCGCTGCACCCGGTTCAGCTCGGAGGCCAGGTGCTGCTGCCGGTCCGCGATCTCGTTGTAGACGGCCGCGAGCTCTCCCAGCATGTCGTCGCCGAGCACGGTCAGGCGCTTCCGGAAGTTGCCGTCGCGCATGGCGCGCATGCCTTCGAGGAGCCGCCTGATCTGTGCCTGGTCGGTGCTCGCGACCGACTCCTCAGTCGCACGTCGTTGCGCCATCGGGGGCTTCGCCGTCCTACGCTTGGGTGTCTCGATGGGGGAGCTGGTACTGCCTGCCGCCATGCCGGGTCTCCTCGGTGTGGAAGCCCCCGCGCCCGACAGTCTGTCACCATGAGTCCACGGGGGCACGAGCAATGGTCGAGAGAGGGTATCGCCCGAGCGATGCATAGCCAGCGCACTTTCGCACCGGAGGGGCAGTCTGTCCCCCAGGCGCGACGCTTCGTGCGCCAGACCCTGCAGGAGTGGGGGGCCGACGACCTCACGGACGAGGCGGTCCTCGCGACGAGCGAGCTCGTGACCAACGCGGTGGTCCATGCCGGTACGCCCGTGCGCGTAGGGCTCGAGGTCGACGCCCAGGGGCTCCGGCTGGAGGTGCAGGACCTGCATCCCCACCGCGCGCTCCCGCTCGGCGTGCAACGGCCCGACGACGAGGCGGAGCACGGCAGGGGGCTGCTTATCGCCTCCGCGCTCGCCGGGGCCTGGGGGGTGGACTACTCCGCCGGCGCGAAGCGGGTCTGGCTGAGGATGGAGCGTGGCGACACCTCGGGCGTGTCCCCGACCGCGCCCGAGTCGAGGCGGACCGAAGCCGGTGCAGACGGCCTGGCCGTCGTGGAGCTGTCGACCGACGGCGCGATCCTGTCCTGGAACGGCGACGCCGAGCAGATGTTCGGCTGGACGGCCAAGGACGTGGTCGGCCGGTCGTGGCGCGAGCTCGCCCAGCCGCTGGACCGGGGCGCCACGACCGACGGGCGGGCCGACGTACCGTCGTGGGCCGACCAGCGCTGGCAGGGCATCTGCACCGTACGTCGGAAGTCCGGAGCGACGACCCGGGTCTTCGTGTCGCGGGTGACCGGTCCTCCCGGCGAGGGTGCGGTCGTCCTGATCGTGCCCCTCGCGAGGCGGATGCTGCTCGAGTGGCCGGCGCCTCAGTCCAGGGCGGTCGCCGAGGGGCAGGACCCCCTGGGGCTGCGGGAGGACGCCCTCAACAGGCTGGGTTTCCAGGCCTACCTCGACCTCGTCGTCGAGCGCTGCCGGGACCGTCTGGGAGGGCAGGCGGCGTACCTGCTGCTCTCCCGGGACCTCGACGGCGACTTCGAGCTGACCACTGTGAGCGGGCTGGACGGCTCCGTCCGAGGCACCCGCGCCGAGATGGGCGACCTGGGCGCTCCGGATGCCCGGAACCCGCAGCTGCCGGTGGTCCTCTCAGACCTGACCGAGTCGCAGGTGCCGTGGCTGGCGGGCACCGGGCTCCGGTCCCTGGTCGTCGTGCCCGTCACGATGGAGGGCCGCACCATCGGAGCGCTGGGCGTGGCCTCCGACCGGCTGGCCGGGTTCAGCGACGAGGAGGCGGTGCTGCTCCAGCGCATCGCCAACACCATCGCGGTGGCGGCCGACCGGGCACGGCTGCGTGTGTCAGAACGCGAGCGTCGTGGCTGGCTGACCTTCCTCGCCGAGGCGGGGGACCTGCTCGCCGGCTCACTGGACCAGGACATGACCATGGCGATCACCGGCCAGATCGTCGTGCCCCAGCTCGCGGACTGGTGCGCCGTCTACCTCGACGACTCCCGGGGACGGCCCGTCCTCCAGCAGGTCTGGCACCGTGACGAACGTGCCGCAGCGTCGGTGCGAGCGGCCCTGGAGCAGGCCACGGCGGAGCCTGCAGGGTCGGACGAGAGCGCGCGCGAAGAGATCGCTCTGGACCGGTCCGGCGCAGACTCGTCACCGGGAGACGCGTCGCCGAACGGGGGGCCGGGCAACGGCGAGGGAGCACGGTCCTCGAACGGGAGGTCACGGGACGAGCGGCTCCGCGGAGAGCTGCGGAGCGTGCCGTTGCTCGCCCGCGGCCGCCGCATCGGCCTGCTGACCCTCGGGCGAGCCGAGGGTGACCCGCTCCAGGGCGAGGCGCTCGTCGTGGCCGAGTCGGTGGCCAGGCGCGCGGCGCTCGCCATCGACAACGCCCAGGCGCACGGACAGCTCCAGGCGATGGGGGAGGCGCTGCAGCGCAGCCTGCTGCCGGCGTCGATCCCGGAGCCGCCGACCTTCGAGGTCGGGGTGGTCTACGAGGCCGCCGGTGAGCGCAGCGTGGCGGGCGGCGACTTCTACGACCTCTTCCCCATCGGCAACAGGCGATGGTGCTTCGCGGTGGGTGACGTCTGCGGCAGCGGCCCGGAGGCGGCCGCGGTCACCGGCCTGGCCCGGCACACGATCCGCGCGCTGACCCTCGCGGGCTTCCCCGTCGCCTCGACGGTGGAGCGGCTCAACGCCGCCATCATCGAGGAGGGGGAGCGGGCGCGGTTCCTCACGCTCGTGTGCGGGACGCTCGAGCCGCAGCCCGGCGGCGGGCTCCGGATGAGCATGGTCAGTGCAGGCCACCCGCTTCCCTTCCTGGTACGACGGTCAGGGGAGATCACCCAGGTCGGCCGTCCCCAGTCGCTCCTCGGGGTCCTGGACCAGGTGGAGTTCGTCGCCGACGAGTGCCTCCTGGAGCGCGGCGACCTCCTCGTGACGGTGACCGACGGGGTCCTGGAACGCCGCGACGGTGACCGGATGCTCGAGGAGGAGGGCCTGCGCGAGGACCTCGCCCTGGCCCGTGATCTTCCGGCCCAGGCGGTCGCGGAGCGGATCCGGAGGCTGGTCGGGGACTTCGCCCCGGGGCCTCATGCCGACGACATGGCCGTGCTCGCGATCCGGGTGGCTCCACCTGGTGCCTATCCGGCCCGGGCGGTCCCGGCCGAGGGGCCTTCCGCCGGGGCATTTCCGGCGAATCGACCTCCAGACCGGGACGACTTGGAAGAATCGACCGGGTGAGCAGCCCCCTCGTCGACGTGTCCGCCCTCTGGGT
>DASVBF010000395.1:0-2276 GCA_036375975.1 Nocardioidaceae bacterium
GACTACAAGTTCGGCTTCTGTGGCGCGACGCGCTACCCGGCCGGAATCGACGGGAGCGTGCGACTGGCACACAGGACGGGCGCGCTGCGCACGCCGAGGATCAAGTCTACGGACGATGTCCTGGCTGGTCAAAACGCCCGTTCACGGCGGACGCCTTCCGGCCGGCGCGTACCCGAGCGCGCCTTCAGGAATGGATCATCAGCCAGGGATCGCTCGGCAACGGCGTGTGGACCGGACGTACGACGGTCCGTAACCCACTTCTCCGAAGCCTGCCGGCCTCCTCCTCGGCGGCCTGCCGTGACGAGAACGTGGCATCTGGTCCGTGGGATCCCTCCACATGCACCCGGAAGTACAGAACCCGCCGCGAGGTGGCCCGCTTCGCTTCGTTCACGACTTCCACGTTAGGGCCGTCCGACGACGGACGAAGGGTGCGAAGGTCCCTTCTGTCGGCGCGAACGACCCATCCGCGGCCACCCCGCCCCCGGGACGGGGTGTCACCAGTGTGCGGGCGCCCCGGCGCCGCCACACCGCCGCCTCAGCGACGGCGGGACCCGCGCCTCTTCACCGGCACATGCGGCGTCCCTTGTGCGTCCTGGGCGCCTTCCTCGTGCTCGGCTCCGTCGACACTCGGCTGTTCCTCGGCAACGTCGAAGCTGGCTGCCTCCTCGGCGCCGTCGACGCTCGGCTCCTCCTCGGCGGCATCGACCAGCGGGGCGAGAACGTCCCCGTCCGCCGGATCCTCGGCAGTCTCCTCGGCGGGGCTGATCGCATCGCCGGGGGCCATGAGAGACGCCTGCGGCTCGGACGCGGCGCCGGACGTCGACACTGCCGGGCCGGCCGGTCGACGGGCGCTGCGGCGGCGAACGGTCGTCACCACCTTGGGCGCCGGCGGCGTCACAGGCTCGGCAGTCTCCGCCGCCGCGTCCTGCTCTCCTCCGGGTCCATGGGCACCGGCGCCAACTGGCAGGTCGGCAGGCTCATCGCGCTTCTCACCCTGCTCGGCCGCCTTCTCGTCGTCGGGGACCTCGGCGGTGGGCTGCCGGTCCTCGTCCTTCCGGGCACGGGCCTCTGCCCGGGTCGGCTCCGCAGGCTCGGCGGTCGGTACCGCGGGCTTCTCGACCGACGGCTCGGCAGGCTTCTCGGCCGTCGGCTCCGCCGGCTGGTCCGTCGCACTCCCGGCCGCAACGCCGTCGTGGATCGCCCCGTCGTGCTTCTCCTCGCCGGAGGCCTCCTCGTGACGTGCCATCGCGGCAATGTCCTTCGGGGACGGCACCCCGGCACCGGGCCCGCCGTTTCCGCTCGCAGCGGCATCCTCGCGACCGCGGCCACGGCCACTCCGCCTGCCGCGGCGTGGCTCCTCCTCCGTCTTCTTCTTCGGCTCGACCGGCTCGTGATGCAGGACCAGCCCCCGGCCGCCGCAGTGCTCGCAGCTCTCGGAGAACGCCTCCAGCAGGCCTGTGCCGATCCGCTTCCGGGTCATCTGCACCAGACCCAGGGACGTCACCTCCGCCACCTGGTGGCGCGTACGGTCGCGCCCCAGGCACTCGACGAGACGACGCAGCACCAGGTCGCGGTTGCTCTCGAGGACCATGTCGATGAAGTCGACGACGATGATCCCGCCGATGTCGCGCAGGCGGAGCTGTCGGACGATCTCCTCGGCGGCCTCGAGGTTGTTCTTGGTGACGGTCTCCTCGAGGTTGCCGCCGGAGCCGGTGAACTTCCCGGTGTTGACGTCCACCACCGTCATCGCCTCGGTCCGGTCGATGACGAGCGAGCCGCCCGAGGGCAGCCACACCTTCCGGTCGAGGGCCTTCTGGATCTGCTCGTCGATGCGGTACTCAGCGAAGACGTCTCGCTCTCCGTCGTACCTCTCGAGCCGGTCGGCGAGGTCGGGGGCGACGTGGCTGACGTACCCCTGGACCATGTCCCACGACTCGTCGCCGGAGATCACGAGCTTCTTGAAGTCCTCGGTGAAGAGGTCGCGGACCACCTTGAGGGTCAGGTCGGGCTCGCCGTACAGCAGCTGAGGAGCGTTGCCGCCGGCCGACTTCTTCTCGATGTCGGCCCAGCGGGCGGTCAGACGCTCGACGTCGCGAGTGAGCTCCTGCTCGCTGGCGCCCTCCGCCGCCGTACGTACGATCACGCCCGCGGAGTCGGGGACGATGTCCTTGAGGAGGTTCTTGAGTCGGTTCCGCTCGGTGTCGGGGAGCTTGCGGGAGATGCCGCTGGTGGTCCCGTCCGGGACGTAGACCAGGAAGCGCCCAGGCAGGCTGATC